>NZ_JAVFHM010000192.1:0-151907 GCF_041954005.1 Priestia sp. BR_2
TATCCTCTTTGTCGGACGCGTCATGTGTGTATAAGAGACAGTATCTATCCTGCGGTAGATCCGTTGGCCTCCAGCTCCCGTTTCTTGGCTCCGGAAATCGTTGGTGCAGAGCATTACAATGTAGCTCAAGGCGTTACTAAAATTTTGGCTCGCTACAACGAGCTTCAAGATATCATTGCAATCCTCGGTATGGATGAGCTGAGCGAGGAAGATAAAGCGATCGTTGGACGTGCTCGTCGTGTTCAGCGTTTCCTTTCCCAGGCTTTCCACGTTGCCGAGCAGTTTAACGGCATTCCTGGTAAATATGTGCCGGTTAAAGAAACCGTACGCAGCTTTAAAGAGATCCTGGAAGGCAAGCACGACCACCTTCCGGAAGCCGCTTTCCTGTTCGTAGGTACGATTGAAGAGGCAGTTGAAAAAGCAAAAACATTGTAAGCTGACGCTCCGTGATCGGCAGACCGAAACAGTGCTCTCAGTGGGACTGTGAGGTCTGCTGCGCGAGTTTTCTGCGGAAAACGGTGAGGAGGGATGGAAGTGAGCACCATTTTGTTGGAAATCGTAACGCCGGACCGCTTGGTTTACTCGGAGCAGGTGAACAGTGTTACGGTGCGTGGGGTCGAGGGAGAGCTGGGCATTTTGCCTGGTCATATTTCCTTCGTTACGCCGCTTCAAATAGCGCCAGTCTTTGTGAAGATCGGCAACGAGAGAACCCCGTTTGCGGTACAGGGCGGTTTCGTCGAAGTTCGCAAAGATAAGATTGTCATCCTGGCGGAAAGCGCAGAGAGAGCGGGAGAAATCGATCTGGAGCGTGCGGAAGCCGCGAAGGAAAGAGCAGAGACTCGCCTGCATGCGAAGGGAAGACAAGATGAAGTTGACCATCGTCGCGCGGAATTGGCTCTGCAAAGAGCGATGAACCGGATTAAAGTGACGCGGAACTAACAATACAGCTTGGCTGCAATCTTGCAGCCAAGCTGTTTTTGTTTACAGCATGGATAGGATTTCAGAGAAGCTGAATCCTGTTGCTGTGAATCGCAAGGAAAATTTCGATAAGCGGGGAAAACGCCGGCTGTTTTCTGGGAATCGCGTCGATTATAGTTAATTTTTTCATCGTTTAAAGGGTCAGAATAGTAGGATGAATTCGCTAAAGCAGCTCTCTAACGGTGTCATATGAAGCTCATGGAGCCTGCGATTCTATGAAATGTTGGGTATCCCAAATATCTAAGCCTTGCTTTTATAGAGTCGCAGCACAACATATAGCGTCTAAGAGAGAAAGGTCATTCCAAGAATTAACCATGCTGGAAGCTTTACCGGCCGCTAAGTTAGGGACCGGTAATTTTTTGTAATATAATAAGTATAAATAGGAGCATGGGGAATGAAACTATATCCATTCCTGGTGTTTCATTGGTTCATGATTGCGATAAGAACAGCTTTTTGGACTTCAGCTAATGGCGCGTTCCTGATCGTTTTTGGGCAATGTCGATAAATTTTATTATTTCCGAGGAAATGTCGTATAGAAAGTGCTGGATTCTTAGGCTCCAGCCAAGTATTATAGAAGAGTCGGTCCTGAATAGGGCTGACAAATTCACGAAGGAGGAGGGAGTATGAATCAGGATTTATCCAATTCAATCGGTGCCGTCGGTGTTAGCGGATTGATATCGATTGTTGTTTCACTGGTCTGTATCGCACTGGCTTGGTGGGCATTACAACAAGTAAAGCTGGATTTGGTTGTCCGTCATCCGAAAGGGCCGCAGGGAAAGCTGCTGCATTTGCTGCTGGCGGTGGTGCTTGGACGATTTGTTGCTGAATTCCTAATTGACTATATTACATGGAGTCAAATGATCCGATATATGTTTTAAACGCGAAAGACGGGCGTGGTACATAACGTGTTGGAACAGCTTGTTTTACAGACATGAGTTGTAGGATGGTTATGTGTTCGGCAATCTTTTACGTGTCTGTTTTAATTGCGGTATGAATGGTTATATCTCTGTTAGGTTGCTTCAGAAGAAGATGTCGAATAAACGCATTTTATTATGTTAACACTTAAATCAAGAAACTGATCGGGCGGACGCTATGACTTCCGGACTATAATGTTCACCCGGTAATTGTTGCGCATTGACAAGTGCTGGTCGGCCATGGTACCTTTCGTAGGTCCATACTGCGGATAACAGATGCTTCATAAGGTGGCATCATGGATTGTTCAATTCCTGATGTAGACACCGTATCAGATGTCATAAATAGTTCAAAAATCGCTTGTTTAGCGGAAAACACTAATGTTAAGATGAAAGTTAGGGAATTAGCAACACCTAATTACTAACACACGCAATCAGGAAAATTATGGACGCGGAGGGAAACCATGATGAGCAAATTTATCGTCCGCGGTGGCAAAAGACTGACCGGAAGCGTCAAAGTCAGCGGAGCAAAAAATTCAGTTCTTCCGATCATCGCTGCCTCTCTACTAGGGGAAGTTGGGGAAAGTGTTATTATTGACGCGCCTCCTCTTGACGATGTAATTACAATCAGCAAAGTATTGGAGTCGCTTGGTGCGGGCATTACATATCAGGATGAAGTGATACGTGTGAATGCAGAGCACATAACGACATGTGAAGCGCCTTATGAATGGGTGCGGAAGATGCGGGCGTCTTTTCTGGTCATGGGACCTTTATTGGCACGTTGTGGACGAACCCGGATTTCGCTTCCCGGGGGATGTGCTATCGGCACAAGACCCATCGATCAGCATCTAAAAGGATTTGAAGCTCTCGGGGCGGAAATCAGCCTCGGACAAGGATATATTGAAGCTAAGAGCAATGGCAGATTGCGCGGGGCAAAGGTCTATTTGGACGTTGCGAGCGTAGGTGCTACTGAAAATATTATGATGGCTGCCACATTGGCTGAAGGGACAACGGTTATCGAAAATGCGGCGAAAGAGCCGGAAATTGTCGATTTAGCGAATTACCTGAATGCGATGGGAGCCAAAGTTCGCGGTGCGGGCACGGGCGTGATCCGCATCGAAGGCGTTGAGAAGATGCATGGCGTGAAGCATAACGTGATTCCTGACCGGATCGAAGCAGGCACCTTTATGGCTGCCGCTGCGATTACCGGCGGGGACGTATACGTGGAAGGAGCCATCGCCGATCATCTCGGCCCTGTCATCTCCAAGATGGAGGAGATGGGGATCACCGTCGAGCCGGACGAGAACGGGATTCGCGTCATCGCTGACAAGCCGTTAAAGTCGGTGGATGTGAAAACCTTGCCTTACCCTGGATTCCCAACCGACATGCAATCGCAGATGATGGCGCTCTTGCTGGTGTCGGAAGGTACAAGTGTCGTGACCGAAACCGTATTTGAGAACCGCTTTATGCACGTGGACGAATTCCAATTGATGAATGCGGAGATCAAGGTGGAGGGACGTTCCGCCATCGTGACCGGCGGCGCGAAGCTGAAAGGAGCCAAAGTAACGGCAACGGATCTGCGTGCAGGGGCCGCCTTGATTTTAGCCGGTCTTGTCTCTGAGGGGACTACCGAAGTTGGCGGCGTTCAGCATATTGATCGCGGTTATGTTCATTTGGCGGAGAAGCTGTCCGGACTTGGCGCGGATATCTGGCGTATTTCGACGGAGGAACCGAGCACGGAGAAGGTTTCGAAGAAAGCGGCAACTGAAGCAGAGGACGCCAAACATTTTAAAGTGCAGCCAACCTGGGTATAACCGGGAGGCTGGATCTGTTCATTCAGAATAGATGCAATAAGTCATAGAAGGGGCTTTGCCGATGGAGGCAAGGCCTCTTCTTTTTTGGGTATGCCATCATCATTGCAGGTACTCCTCCTCCTCTTATGTTGGGATTCCGGATGAATAGGAGACTCTTTGCTAGCTTGCTTGTAGTCAGCCGTAGCGTTTCTTCATCCATATACTTTTCCCGTCTCTTAGAATAGTTCTATCAAATGCCCGTATCTCATAAGTATAAGTAGAGCGTGATGGAGCATGAACGAGAGCCTATACCAGGGGAAAAGGCACAGGAGGGAAACGCAATGAAAGATTCGAAGGTTCGTGTGAATGTGAGCACCGCAGGGAACAAACGAGCGGTCGATTCAAAAGACGTTCGGAAAGAAGGAAGTGCTGAGTCTTATCAGGTGCCGTCCGAAGGATCGGCGGCTCCCGTGTTGAAGTGGAAATTTCCTGAGGGGCTTGAGAAGAAAGGCGGGCTGACAGAAGAACAAAGCCGTCGTTCGATATCGGATACAGAGGACATGGAGGAAGGGCCGCGCGGGCACCGCGGCCCGGGGAGCAGGCCGGACGCCTTCGGCGAGTCCGGCCATGGCCCGCGGGCGGCACAGACGCCGCCGCCCGAACGCCCTGCCGGCGCGCCTGCGCATGGCGCCGGGCCAGACCCCGGCGGGCCGGCGGCCATGCCGCAGGGCCCGCACTCCGCGGCCGAGCCGCAGCGCTTCGCGCAAGCGGCGCCGGGCCGCGTGCCGCGCGGCGGCCGCACGTTCCGTGTGCGGCCTGCGCGCTGGGGGCGCCGCGGCTTTGCCGCGCGGCGCCCGGCCGCCGGGAAGCGGCGGGTGCGGGTGCACCCCGCCGTCTGGGCGGTGGCCGGGCTGCTGGCCTTGGCGCTGGCGCTGCCTCTGCTGGTGGTTGCCCCCGGCAACAACGCGCCAGAGCCGCTGCCCCCCGGGCCGGCCCCGCTGCCTTCCGCCGAGCCGCAGGCGGCGGAAGAGCCCACGGTATCCGTCTATGTAACCAAGACGGATACCGTGGAGGAGCTGCCGCTGGAACAATACCTCGTCGGCGTCCTGGCCGCCGAGATGCCGGCCGAGTTCCAGCTGGAGGCGCTCAAGGCCCAGGCCATCGCGGCACGAACCTATATCGTGCAGCGACTGGCGTCCGGCGACCGCAGCGGCGTGCCGGACGGCAAGGCCCTGGTGACCGACACGGTCAGTCACCAGGCTTATATTGCCCAAGACGAGCTGACGAAGGAATGGCGTCGGCTGGGGAAGGAAGCCGAGCTGGCGAAACTGCGGCAGGCCGTTAAGGAAACGGCGGGTGTGGTGATGACGTATGAAGGTAAGCCGATTACGGCTTCTTTTTTCTCCACCAGCAACGGGTATACCGAAAATTCAGAGGATTATTGGAAGAACGAGATTCCCTACCTGCGCAGCGTGGAGAGTCCATGGGATAAAAAGATTTCGCCCAAATACAAGACAACGGTCACGATGCCAAGGTCGGAGTTTATCGGGAAGCTTGGACTGGCGGATGGAGCCGTACCGGTATCGGCAGGCGGGGAAGGGGATTCTTCTTTTTTGAAAGTGCTCTCGTATACGCAAGGCCATCGCATTGAGAGCATACGGGTCGGCGGCAAAAAGTTCACCGGTCGCGAGGTGAGAGAGAAGCTGGGGCTCCGGTCCAGCCAATTCACCCTTCATATGAAAGACGGAGAGATTGAGATTACGACCTACGGCAACGGCCACGGAGTCGGCATGAGCCAATATGGAGCAGAGGGCATGGCCCGCGAGGGATATGAAGCGAAAGCGATCCTGGAGCACTATTATACGAATATTTCTTTTGACAAAACTTCAAATCTTCTCTCTTTAGTTGCCCCTTGATTCATTCCGTGATCAAAAGACGTCTTTTGAAACAACCTCTCAAAAAAATAATAGTGAGATAACGTATAAAAGAGTTGACCCCGGTAACAATGGTTACTGAGGTGATTGCAAATGAATGAACAGAACAAAAATAGTAAACCCCACGAAGAAACTCCTAAAACTGTGCAAGGAGATTCGGCGGTAACGTCATCTTCGTGGAAGAAAGCATTATCCAAACGGTGGGTGTTCCCGGCAGCATACTTAGCAGCAGCGGCAATTATACTAACCCTCGTGTGGGTCTACCAGGACGCCAGCCAAAAGACGCTGAACCCACAAGAGGAAGCAACAACCGTATCGGAATCGGTTCAAGGCTCGGAGAAGCCTGCTGCAACCGAAGGCAATGACGGAGAGGCTGTAGAAGTGACGGCTAATGCGCAAGCGATGATCTGGCCGGTAGCGGACGACGTGGCGGTGAGCATCGTCAAACCTTACTTTGACGAGACGAATCCGGAGACCCATCAAGAGGCGATGGTGCAATATAACGACACCTTCACGCCGAATCTGGGAATCGACTTGGCTGCCGCCGATGACACGATGTTCGAAGTTAGAGCCGCGCTTACGGGTAAAGTAACCCGGGTCGAGAATCATCCGGTCAACGGCAACGTCGTGGAGATTACATCCGGCGATACGAAAACCGTGTACCAAAGCTTGAACGAAGTGAAAGTGAAGGAAGGCGCTGAAGTGAAGCAGGGCGATTCCATCGCGACGGCCGGACGCAGCGAGCTTGAGAAGGATCTCGGCAACCACGTGCACTTTGAAGTGTATGAGGGCGGGAAACTGGTCAACCCTGTGAGCGTGCTTCCGCAAAAATAATTTCATTTCTTCGTCATATGCGCCCACCGCGCACTTGAAGAGGCAGGATCTTGGGATCCTGTCTTTTTTTTGCTGCGGGTTCGGATGGCAAGTCCAACCCTTGCTGCGCCTTGTTTTATGGAGCTGTTCTGCTTGTCCGCGATCGGCATGTCCAGAAAATAAATGGGTCCAAGTAAGCTTGTCAGCACTTGAAACCGCGAATATCCCGTCAGGCCCCTCATATAATGTACCAAACTATCCACACAGTAGGGAGGCGGGAGCGTGCACGATTACATCAAAGAGCGGACCATTAAGATCGGACGCTGTATCGTGGAAACGAGGCATACGGTTCGAACTATAGCCAAAGAATTTGGCGTGTCGAAGAGCACGGTGCATAAGGACTTAACCGAACGTCTGCCGGAGATCAACCCGGACCTGGCGGATCAGGTAAAGCACATTCTCGAATACCACAAATCCATCCGCCATCTGAGAGGCGGAGAAGCTACCAAGATCAAGTACAAAAAAACCGGCAGCAACCGTGAACCGGTGGCCACGGCAAAATCCTGATTTTTTAGGGCTTTGGTCGCTAGATTGGCGTTGAATCCCTCCCCTAAAGTATGATATGTTAAAAGCTGGTATAGGATCGAAATATGGGACCTGTTTTGCCGAAGATCATCATCGATTGCTAGATTATGTCGAAGGGTGGTACGGTACAGCGAACAGACTCTTTTACCATAAAATAACACTTTGGGGGCTTTTCATGATGTTGAGCAAGGATATTGGAATCGATCTCGGAACGGCGAACGTGCTCATTCACGTAAAGGGGAAGGGGGTAGTGTTAGACGAACCTTCCGTTGTCACTATTGAGACCGACACCAAACGAGTCCTTGCCGTCGGTGAGGAAGCACGGCGCATGGTCGGGCGTACTCCCGGCAACATTACGGCGATCCGCCCGCTGAGGGACGGGGTCATCGCCGACTTCGAAATTACGGAAGCGATGCTGAAGTACTTTATTGATCGCGTGGGCGCGCGCAGTTGGCACAGCCGGCCCCGAATCCTGATCTGTGCACCGACGAACATTACTTCGGTGGAGCAGAAAGCGATCCGGGAAGCGGCTGAGCGCAGCGGCGCAAGGGATGTGTTCCTGGAAGAAGAACCGAAGGCGGCGGCAATCGGCGCAGGAATGGATATTTTCCAACCGAGCGGTAACATGGTTGTGGACATCGGGGGCGGCACCACGGATGTGGCCGTCCTGTCCATGGGCGATGTGGTCACCGCTTCTTCGATTAAAATGGCAGGGGACAAGTTCGACGAGGCGATCACGAAGTACGTGAAGCATAAATATAAATTGCTGATCGGGGAACGGACGGCAGAAGATTTGAAGATGGCGATCGGAACGGTTCGCCCGGGCGGCAGACAAGCTGAGATGGACATTCGCGGACGCGATATGGTATCGGGATTGCCGTTTACCGTAACGGTGTCGTCAGAGGAAGTGCAGGAAGCTCTGTGGGATCCCGTGTCATCGATCGTGCTCGCAGCCAAATCCGTATTGGAGCGCACTCCGCCTGAGCTGTCGGCAGACATCATCGATCGCGGCGTTATTCTAACGGGCGGCGGCGCGCTGCTTCATGGATTGGACGAGCTGTTGACGGACGAGCTTCGGGTGCCGGTGCTTGTCGCTGAAGATCCGATGCACTGTGTGGTTAAAGGAACGGGAATTATGCTGGATAATTTGGACAAGGTCGTTAAGAAAAAGTTCTAACCTTCCGATATAGATGATAGGACAAGTTGAATATGGAGATGAACCGTAGCGTTTATCGACTAAGGTTCTTATGATTCGTTAATGGAAGGGAAGTGCCTTCATTGTTAAGAGGTCTATATACAGCCGCTTCAGGGATGATGACCCAGGAGCAGCGACATAATACGGTGACGCAGAACATCGCCAACGTTAACACGACAGGTTATAAGGCAACGAACAGCGTACAGCGCTCGTTCCCTGAAGTGCTGGTCTCCATGATCGGCGGCAACGAGTCGTCGAATGCGGGACGGAAGCTGGGTAAGTTCAACACGGGCGTATACGCCGAGGAGAGCATTTCGCTCTATACCGAAGGTGCGCTCCGGGAAACGAACAAGACAACGGACTTTGCGCTGGTATCCTCGTTTACGGTACAGAATCCGGCAACGGGCCAGGCTTATCCGTTTGATGCTTCGGGCAGATACGTGGATGAGAACGGCGAGGTGATTTACCGGCCGGAAGGATTTTTCACGGTTCAGAACGAGAACGGAGATGTCCGGTACACCCGCAACGGCAGCTTCCGGGTCAGCCCCGAAGGCAACCTGTTGAGCGAGAGCGGCTATCAGGTTCTGGATAACAATAACAGACCGATTGTATTGACAGGTCCGGCGAGTGACTTTACAGTGAATGAGCAAGGAGAAATCATGGACGCCGCTGGCAGAGGGACGGGCATCATTCTCGGCGTCAGCATCGTGAGCCAGCCTCATGGACTGATTCGAGAAGGGCATGGCGTGTTCCGCATGGCTGATCCGGACGGTGAAGTGCGTTTTATGACGCCGGCCGATAACGGAGTGGTCCGACAGGGATTCATCGAAGGGTCCAACGTGGATCCAACGCAGTCGATGGTGGAATTGACCGCTGCGCTGCGCGCGTATGAAACGAATCAGAAAATCGTTCAATATTACGACAGAACGCTGGAGAAGGCGGTCAATGAGATTGGCCGCGTCTAAGCTAACGTCTGTAAGCAGGTAGGCAGCACATTGCTGCCGAAATAATGGGAGCCCACGGGAGGTAAGTAATGAACAACTCGATGATAAGCGCCATGGTGTCGATGAATGCCCTCCAGCAGCGATTGGATGTCATTGCGGACAATATGGCAAACGTCAACACGGCTGGTTATAAGAAAAAGGAGGCATCCTTTGAGGATGTGCTGACACAGGTTCAGGGCCATCACAAGGATTTCGACCGAACGGGCCGTGCGACGCCGCTTGGCTATACACTCGGGTACGGCATGAGATTAACTTCCGTTGTGCCAAACATGGAGCAGGGCGCCATGAAGGAAACCGGCAACCCGCTCGATCTGATGATTGACGGGCAAGCCATGTTTGCGGTTCAGGGAGACGGCGCGATCGGATATACCCGCGAAGGCGGGTTCCATGTATCCCCGGACGCCCGTAATCCGAACAACCTGCTGCTGGTCAATTCACAAGGCTATCCTGTGCTTGACGTGAACGATAATCCGATTTCTCTTCCGGCCAAAGGGAAAGTTGCCATTAATGAGAGAGGCCAGATTATCGTGGAGACCCCAACGGGTGGCCGTACGGCTCCTTATGCCACCTTGAAGCTGGTTGAGCTTGAGCGTCCGGAGGGACTGGTCGCTGTAGGGGATAACCTGTTCGTCTTAGGGAATGGTTTAGCGGAAGGCGACGTATTCGATACGACGCCGCCTGCTCCGGGTGAGCCTCCTAAATCCAAGGTGCTGTCCGGATTTGTGGAACAATCCAACGTGAACCTGACCGATGAATTGACCAAGATGATGGAAGTTCAGCGGGCCTACCAGCTGACGGCACGCGCGCTTAGTTCCAGCGATACCATGATGAACCTTGCCAACACAATGCGAGGGTAGGTGGGCATCATGAGTGAATCAAACGCCAAAAAACGCTCCAAGACATCCGGATGGAAAATCGCCGTCCGTATCATGATTCCTGTATTGCTCGTACTGGCATTATTCGGGGGCATGGTCTTCGGATATGTTGTCCTGGGGGATCAGGAGCTTAGTGAAGTGTTTGAATGGGGCACATGGAAGCATGTTTTTGATTTGATTTTCGCACCGTGACGAAGGTCGGGGTGACATACAACGTCGTTGATAAGATGCCGAACTCCCTGCAAGGGAGTTTTCTTTTTTTAGGGTTAAACGGTATAATGGGATGGGACTTGCGTATTAACTTTGTCATTTCATGACAATGGACGGATGTATATAAAATAACCCCACAAAGTGGAGCCTATGCTGCGATGCTTATTCCAAATACTTTGCGGGGACCCCAAAAAACTTGTAAAAGGGCCCTCTCCTCGTACACGGAATGTCCGAAGGAGAAAGCCCCTTATCTGAAACCTTCACTTCTGCAGCGGTGAAGGATATCCATCATTTTTTCCGCAACTCCTTCTTTTTATGCAAATGATCCGAAATTCGTTAAAGAACCTCGAAGATGAAGCATGATACAACCATCAGCAATACCTTCCGCTGCTTGAGAAAGCGGCATAGCGGCGCAACTGGAACGAACTCCCCTTTTCAAACGCTATGCTTGGCGGGTACGTACATAAGGAGGATTTAATACTATGTTGAACATCAAACAGATCCAAGAGATTATTCCGCATCGTCCCCCGTTTTTGCTCGTCGATAAGATCGTGGAGATCGAGGATGGCAAACGGGCGGTCGGCATCAAGAACGTGACGATCAACGAACCGTTTTTTGTCGGGCATTTCCCTGAATATGCCGTTATGCCGGGAGTCCTGATTGTAGAAGCTTTGGCGCAAGTCGGCGCTGTGGCGATTCTCAACGTAGAGAGCAATCGGGGCAAGCTCGGCTTTTTGGCGGGCATTGACGGTTTCCGTTTCCGTGGACAAGTGGTACCGGGAGACACGCTGCGCTTGGAAGTCGAGATCATTCGCCTGAAGGGCATGATCGGCAAAGGGAAAGCGACCGCAACGGTGGATGGACGCGTAGTGGCCGAGGGAGAAATTATGTTTGCTCTCGCGGATAAGGAGTAATTTTCAGACTATTCTTGTTTGGATGAGGAAGGGAGACTTTTTTTCATGTCAGAGATGAGTCAGAGAACAATCGATACGGTACAGCGTTGGTTGAATGATCCTTATGTAGATGAGGAGACGAAACAGGAGCTGCGTTCACTCGAGCACGATGCCAAAGAGCTGGAGGAGCGGTTTTATCGTGATCTGGAATTTGGAACGGGCGGTCTGCGCGGCGTCATCGGTGCAGGCAGCAACCGGATGAATAAATATACGGTAGGTCGCGCAACGCAAGGCTTTGCGCAGTATATTCTGGAGGCTCACGGCGATGCGGAAGGCAAGCCTTCCGTTGTCATCGCCCATGATTCCCGGCATTTCTCGCCGGAGTTTGCGTTGGAGGCTGCTTTGGTTCTGGCCGGCAACGGGATTGTAGCCAAGCTGTATCCTTCCCTTCGTTCTACGCCGCAACTGTCATTCAGCGTGCGTCATTTGGGCGCTACCGGCGGGATTGTCATCACGGCAAGCCATAATCCGCCGGAATATAACGGCTATAAGGTGTACAACCGTGAAGGTGGCCAGCTAGTGCCGGACGAAGCGGAGAACGTGATTGCCCGGATTCAGGAGGTGGATTCTTTCTCCGCCGTGAAAAGGCTGTCGCAGGCGGATGCCGAGGCTCAGGGTCTGTTGGTTTGGCTGGGCGAAGCGGAGGATCAGGCTTTTGTGGATACGGTGACCGATGTCAGCGTGAATCGGGAGCTTATCGCGTCCAAGCTGGGCGAGGATTTCAAAATCGTATTCACGCCGCTGCATGGAACTGGGCAAGCCCCGGTCGAGCGGGTGCTTCGGAGCATCGGCTTTAAACATATCCATGTCGTTCCTGAACAAGCCCAGCCGGACGGCAATTTCTCCACCGTGAAATCTCCGAATCCGGAGGAACGGGAAGCGTTCACGCTTGCGATGAAGCTTGGCGAGGAAGTGGGAGCCGACATTTTGATCGGGACGGATCCGGACGCAGATCGCATGGGGGCCGTCGTGAAGAACGCTCAGGGCGAATACGTCGTGCTGACAGGCAATCAATCGGGCGCGATCATGATCCACTATTTGCTGGGTCAATTGAAGGAAGCGGGCAAGCTGCCTCATAACGGTGCCGTCATCAAGACCATCGTTACGAGCGAGATGGGAGCGGCGATTGCGGAGCATTATGGTGCCGGCGTGTTGAATACATTGACGGGCTTCAAGTACATTGGCGAGAAAATGACCCAGTTCGAGGAGTCCGGCAGCCATACGTATCTGTTCGGCTATGAGGAGAGTTACGGCTATTTGGCAGGCAACTATGCGCGCGATAAGGATGCCGTGCTGGCCTCGATGCTGATATGCGAAGCCGCCGCCTACTATAAAGGACAAGGCAAGACGCTGTACGATGTGCTGCAGGAGCTTTACGAGCAGTTCGGTTATTTCCTCGAGACGCTGGAATCCCGGACGCTTAAAGGCAAGGATGGCGTTGCCCAGATTCAAGCCAAGATGTCCGATTGGCGCGACAATCCGCCCCAGAAGGTCGGGGGCCAAACGGTTAAGCAGGTCCTTGACTATGCGGAGGGCTTGGACGGATTGCCGAAGGAAAACGTGTTAAAATATTTGCTTGAAGACGGTTCTTGGTTCTGCCTGAGACCTTCGGGCACCGAGCCGAAGATCAAAGTGTACTTTGCCGTGCGCGGCGAATCTCTCGCCGATGCGAAGGCCAAAATTCAATCGCTCTCGGATCAAGTCATGGCCCGGGTAGACGCTTAACCATAGATACATTTTAATGAGAGAAGAGAACGAAGGGGATTTACGATGGTTGCGCAAGGCATCAAATTGCTGTTGCCCTCCATCGTAAATCCCCGCAGGTTCGATGAGGAGGTACTTTCGTGGTTCAGAAATGGAAACGCTGGAACACGGCAGCCCGCAAGTGGCTGTGGATTCTGGTTGTTCTTGGCGTTGCAGCGGCCCTGCCTGTAGGTTATGACCGACTGCAAACAGAATCAACATCAAAGAACGTTGAATTGGTGTTTGATTATCGGGATTTGTTGGATGTCGCGGTGTATCAATCCAAGCCGCAGGATTTTATATCCGAGCAGCTGGATCGCCTGAAAGAAGCTGGCGTGATCAGTATGGCGCTTTATGAAAGCACGCTGGACGAGCTGGCGAAATCGCGGCGGATATCGGTATATGACGGGCAGCAGGTCGCCGATCTGACAGGTACGACGGTCTCCCCGAACGAGAATTTTACGTATGTTGCATTCCTGAACGAGGAAAGCGCAGCTTTAATTAAACCCATCATTCAAGATACGTTCACGAGACTGGGGATTCCGGTAAGATCATGGCAGTTCGATCGCGCAGTGGACGGATTGGTGCTGGAAACTCCGCGTTCCAATGCGGTCATTAAACCGTTGTCTCCAGACCCGATTACGATCAGCATGCTGAGGGAGAAGGGCTTTAACATTGTGCCGCGTCTGTCGGACAGCCTTCCGTATGATCAGGCTTACATGGAGAAGCTGATGGCGTACTTCGCGGATAACGGCGTGAAACGCATTCTGTTCGAAGGGGATTCCGCCAGAGGTTTTAATGATCAAGCCGACATGAAAAGCCTGGATTCCTTTGGCCAGCTGTTGAACGAACATGGGATCGGTCTCGTGGCGATTGAGAATATCAAGCGTCCGCAAAAAGGCTTTACGAAACTTGCCTATTTAACGGATTACAACGTAACCCGTATTTATTCCTTAAGCGAGCGGGATGCTAATCTGGAGCCCGAGGTTATCGGGGACCGCTTTGCCCTGGCATCCAAAGACCGTAACATTCGGATGTTCTATTTGAATGCAGAGCCGAGCCGGGATATGACCAAGGCTACCGTTACGCATCCGCTCGACAATCTGATTGACAGTTTGACCGGATCGGGCCAAGCCATCAAGCAGATCGAGGACAATGGCTTCACCATGGGTCCTGCAGAGCCGTTTAAGGTAACCGACTCGTCCTTGCAGCGTTACTTCAAGCTTGGGGCGGTCGTGGGAGCCATCGCGCTGATTTCGCTCGTGATTTCCTATTACATTCCGTTCTTGACGATTGCAGCCTTCCTGATCGGGCTCGTGGGCAGCGCCGGATTGTATGTTCTAAAGCCGACATTGCTTGAACAGGCCTTGGCTTTATTTGCCGCGATCAGCGCTCCAACGGTTGCCGTCATATTGGCCATTCGCAAAGTCAATGAAACGCAGAAGAGCATTCCGGACATGAGTCCTGGCAGAAGAATGACCCATTCGATCGTATTGCTGGTCAAAACCTCGATTTTGTCGCTTGCGGCTGTACCGATCGTTGTTGCGTTATTGAACAATGTGACCTATATGCTCGTGCTGGATCAGTTCCGTGGCGTGAGCTTGCTGGCTGCAGCTCCGATTGGACTTATTGCGATCTACGTGGTTCTATATCGCGGAGGATCGACTTACAGCGCAATTCTGAAGCTGCTTAAAGCACCGATCTCGTTGACATGGGTCATCGCAGCAGGGATTGTGGCCATTGTTGGCTGGTACTATCTCACCCGTACAGGTAATGCAGGGTCCGTATCTTCGATCGAAATGACATTCCGTACATTCCTGGAAAATACGTTTGGCGTACGTCCGCGTAACAAGGAATTCTTGCTTGCTCATCCGATGATGGTACTCGGCGTGTTCCTGTCATTTAAGTATCGTCATGCCGTATACCTTCTCATTATCGGCGTGATGGGGCAGCTGTCGATGGTCGGAACATTCACGCATATTCACACGCCTCTTTATATTTCGGCGATTCGCGTCGTATTGGGCCTTGGACTCGGCCTGATCATCGGATTGATCGCGATATTGGTATGGCAAGTGGCAGAAAGGATCTGGAAACGATGGTCTCCACTTCTAAGACAATAGTCATTTCCGGATATTACGGATTTAAAAATAGCGGTGACGAAGCGGTACTGAAATCGATTCTGACCGCATTAGAGCAGGAAGGACAGGCAGCGGGGGTCGATATCAACCCCGTTGTGCTTTCCATCGATCCGGAATGGACTTCGGCTGCCTACGGGGTTAAATCCGTTCATCGGATGAAGCTCGGTGAGGTTCGACAGGCGATCAAGGACAGCGACGGCTTGATCAGCGGCGGAGGAAGCCTGCTGCAGGATGCTACCAGTCCGAAGACCATTCCTTATTATCTGGGCGTTCTCAAGATCGCGCAGTGGCTCGGTAAACCGACGTTTATTTATGCCCAAGGCGTTGGCCCGGTGAACCGTAAACTGTTTTATCCGATGATTCGCTCGATCTTCCGTAAATGCACGTATATCTCGGTGCGGGACATGCAGTCGGGCGAACTGCTTCAGTCCATGGGAATATCGGGGGAAGCCGTGCACGTCGTGCCGGACCCGGTAATGGGGTTGCCGCTGCCGGCCGGAGAGGGTGTCCATCGGGATTCCCACCCGGGATCAGCAGCGTTGAAAGAGGATGAAGCTGCACTAGTTTCTTCTATAGAAGAGCAGCACGAATCATCCGAAGAACCTGTAAAGGCATCCTCGTCATCAAGCGGAGACACGAAAGGCTCTCTGCCGGTCATAGGCATTTCGGTTCGGTATTGGCATCCGGAACGAAAAGAGTTGAAGGCTGTAGCGGAAGGTTTAAAGGCGTTGGCCGGACAACGACCGGTGCATCTTCGCTTTCTTCCTTTTCATCAGCCGGATGATATTGAGGCTTCGCAGTTTATAGCGGATGCCATGGGCGATATCTCCAAGAATGGCTCTGCCTTGAGTTTCTATCGCGATGAGAAGCAGCCGCAGGACATGCTGCGCGAGGTTAGCCGTTGTGATATGATATTGGGCATGCGCCTGCATAGCCTGATCTATGCCGCGAATCAGAGCGTGCCGCTGCTCGGAATTTCTTATGATCCGAAAATCAACCACTTCTTGAAGCGGCTTGGCAGCGAGCCTGTCGGAAGCAGTGAATCTCTTGACCCGAACGTATTAAAGGATCAGATGCTGAAGCTGTTGGACGATGCAGCGGCATGGAAGGCGGAGCATGGCGAGCAGATTGCCGTGCTGAAACGCGAGGCTGCCATGCCTGCACGCCATATTGCCCAATATTTACGCCATAGAGGATGATAAACATGAAACAGACCTATCCATTTCCTACCGTATCGGTATTCGAGATTCCTTTTTCCAAGCTAAGCATGAAAGATACGGTGAAATACCTGACAGAGGCTGTGCAGTCGGGGCAGCCCCATCATGTGATCACGGCGAATCCGATCATGGTGATGACGGCCGTCAACAATCCGGAGTATAAAGAGATGATGCAAAGCGCTGAAATCATCGTTCCGGACGGCACCGGAATCGTCTGGGCCGCCGGTGTGGGCGGCGATCCGTTGGAGGGACGCGTAACCGGCTTCGAGCTTTTACATGAATTGTTGAAGGTCGGGGAAACCTATAGATGGAAGTTCTTTCTGCTGGGAACTACCGCCGA
The DNA here is from genome assembly GCF_041954005.1 of Priestia sp. BR_2. NCBI lineage: Bacteria > Bacillati > Bacillota > Bacilli > Caryophanales > Bacillaceae > Priestia > Priestia sp. BR_2. The sequence continues at coordinate 16,690 of NZ_JAVFHM010000192.1, forward strand.
AGTGATTCAGGAAGCTGCCGAAAGGTTACAAATGCAATATCCGGCTGCAATTATATGCGGCTGCCGGGACGGTTTTTTTGGGCCTGATGAAGATGCTGCCGTCATCGAACAGATACGGGCGGCTTCACCGGATATTTTGTTTGTGGCGCGCGGTGCGGATAACCAGGAGCCTTGGATTGCACAGCATAAACAGGCGCTCCAGGTTCCGGTCGTGATGGGCGTCGGGGGATCGTTCGATATTATCTCCGGCAAACTGAAGCGGGCACCGAAGGTGTTCCAAAAGCTGCGTCTCGAATGGTTTTATCGCCTTCTGAAGGAGCCCACCCGTTACAAAAGAATGCTTGCGCTGCCGAAATTCGTAGTGAAAGTGCTGCGCGAGAAAGAAAACGTAACGAAATCGAGCTAAATGGCTCATTTCTGTGGGTAAAATCCGGGAAATCACCGGAAATTGGCATTGGTTTTCGGACCCGAAGGGAGTATAATTCAACCGGTAGACTTTTATTGGGGGTCGAATGATTACATGTTAATGATATACATCATCGGGTTTATCGTATCGCTGGCGCTCGCTCTGCTCTTAACGCCGCTTGTAAAGAAGTTTGCGGTTAAGATTGGTGCCGTTGACGTTCCTAACGCCCGCAAGGTTCATACCCGGATCATGCCCCGACTCGGGGGACTCGGCATTTATCTGGCTTTTATTCTTGGACTGATTGCGGTTCTTCCTTTTTTGCCGGATAGCCTGTCGCCTCGTGATGCCAACTTCATGAAGGCATTTCTGATCGGCGGTTCCATGATCGTATTGATCGGAGCCTTGGATGATCGATTTGAACTTTCGGCCAAAGTGAAGTTTTTGGCTCAGATTGCAGCTGCTTGCGTGGTTGTATTCGGATTTAATATTACCGTGGACTTTGTAAATATACCGTTCCAGGACCGGTACTCCATGCTGGAGAGCTGGGTATCGATTCCGCTTACGATCTTCTGGATCGTCGGCGTAACGAACGCGATTAATTTGATTGACGGGCTCGACGGACTTGCAGCAGGCGTATCCGGCATTGCGATCGGCACGATCCTGGTCATGGCCGTCTTGATGGGCAACACAACCGTAGCCCTGCTCTGCCTGCTGCTCCTCGGCAGCATTATCGGTTTCCTGTTTTTCAACTTCCATCCGGCAAAGATTTTCATGGGAGATACGGGGTCATTATTCCTTGGATTCAGTTTGGCCATGCTGTCCCTGCTTGGATTTAAGCAGATTGCGATTGTATCCTTTATTACGCCGCTGATCATTATCGGCGTTCCGTTGTCGGATACGTTCTTCGCGATCATTCGCCGCAAAATCCAGAAGAAACCGATCTTTGCTCCGGACAAGGGCCATTTGCATCACTGCCTGCGCGAGCTTGGATTCAGCCATCGCCAGACCGTGTTGATCATTTACGTCATTGCCGCGTTCTTCGGCGTATTGGCCGTCATTCAATCGTCGGCTGCCATGTATGAAGCGAACTGGGTGACGTTTGTGGTTATCTGCGTCATGATGTGTTTCATGCAGATCGGTGCCGAAGTCATCGGACTGGTCGGCAAGACCAAACGGCCGATTCTCGGGCTGATTAACCGGATGCGGATGAAGGCAAATCCCGAAAGCCGCACCAAATAGAACTTATTCTTTTTCATTATGAGTCCGGTACGGACATGCCAGCCTCGCCCAAAAAGGGTGAGGCTTTTTTGTGTTTTTTTCTAAATAATTGAATGTCTGGGACCGATATATGAACTATGCGCAAGTACCAATCTGTCAGTGAAAGCGAGGGGACCCAGTGAACGACGCAACACCCAAAACGGACGCCAACGTCCGAATGATCAAGGAGGCACAACCGTTGAAGAAAAATTTCCGTACAATAGCAAGCCTGTTATTGGCCATTGCTATGTTCTTTTCCCTTATTCCGGCATTACCGGCTTCAGCTGCAAATGGAGCCTTGTTTTTTCACTTTTCCAATCTAAGTACGGATCCGAATTCTCCAACCCCGGAGAACCGGAGCTCGATATCGGTTACGGGTACCTACAACGGCATTAACCCGAACACCATCTCTTATGAAATCAAACGGTTCGATGACACAACCACGGGCGGCACCGGCGTCAAGCCGATTCTGGACGAAGCAGCGAATACGTTCGAGTTCCTGAATGTGCAGTTGAATCAGGGCGTGAACAAAATCATCGTGTCCGGCATGAGCACGCAAGGCCAGCAGATGAGTGCTACGGCCTATGTGAAGTTCTCCGATGTACCGGCTGTTTACGAAGTAGCGCTCAGTGATGGACGCGTTCTGGAAGAGAATGCTTCTAAGCCGGTTGTCGTTACTACGCAGACCGTCAGCATTTCCGTCAAAGCGACGAATGGATCCAAGGGTGTTACCGTCAATGGGCAGAGTATGTATGCCGGCGGCGGCGATACGTATTACTCCGCAGGGATCCTGCTGCAGAAGGGTGTCAACGATCTGGTGATCGTCGTGAACTCCGAATCGAAATCCCAGACCATCAATAGACAGGTCGTTTATCATCCGACAGGTTCCATAACTGTCAATCAACTGAAGATTGGCGGCACAAATATCGATGGGCAAGCGGTAGTAACCGGTACGGTGAACGGCGTCATCTCCGGTTATGTGATCGTGGATGCTCCTCCGGCTGGTACCCCGGCGGTTCCCCCGATTCTTGAAGTATCCGTATTTCAGGTAGGATCCACAAATCCGATCACCACCTCGCCGGCAACCGTAGGTGCGGCAAGCTTGCTGGGCAATACCTTGATGTATCCTTTTACAACGACTGGCACAACCAGCATCACTCAGAGCGGGGATTATTTTGTACTCACTAAGGATTCTACCACGGGCTTTGATGTGAAGAATTCTTTTACTTACCGCGATGTCAATGCGCCTACCATCAAGCAGGTCTACCAATTATACGGCGTAACGGAGAGCGGAGGAACGGTATCGGCTACCTCCCAATCCATTTTCCCGAGCAGTAACAACACCGTCCTGAATGAACTGCCGGTCTATCTAATGGTCGAGCAAGTGAACGCAGGCAATGTCGAGATTGAGTCCAGCAAGGGCGGCGGCACGATCGCCCAGAAGTTTACCTACGGCGGCCACACGGTTTTCAAAATCACGAACCTGCCGACAGGTCAGCAGAACCTGATCATCAAGGTCAGCAATGGTTCGGGCGTTTCCGATACCAAAGTCATCCCGGTGACGTTCTTGTCTTCTTCTTATATTGATATTTTCAATTTGTACAACAACCAGGTATTTAAGAACAGCTCGGAATTCAACCAAGTGACAGGACGCATTGTCAACTACACAGGGACTACAGGACTTACGATTTCCCTGAACGGAAACACTCGCGATCTGAACGTGAACGGCAACGGGGAATTCAGCTTTACGGATACGACGTTCCTGCAGCTGATTCCAGGTCCGAATACGTTGGTAGTCGCCGACAAGAGTGGGAAAATCTCGACGAAGCTAACCCTGCTTTATTTTAGCGATACCCGTTCGGTTATCAAAAACATGATCCCATTCCCGGTTGGTTCCGCAACGGAATCCGATCCGGACGGATTGTTCCGAGAAACGGCTGAGAACGCTTATAACACGTATGAAAAAGCTTTGGGTCTGCGATTTGAAGTGGAATACACGGATGAGATTACGGTGAACCTCAGTCATCCGACGCCAACCATCTTTGCAGTATTTACCAAAAACAACCAAGGAACCTGGACTCTTTCGGGCGGTGCCCTGAAGACGCAATTGGATCCCATTAATCCGGCGGATTACGACCGTTACTTTACCATTGGCAATGGCGCAAACTCCAGCTCGGCTCGCGTAGTGTTCAAAGAGCTCGCACTACCAGAGGTTGGTTTACAGGCAATCAGTATCGGTTCGCGTTATCAGTCGGTTACAACCACCGATACCATCGAAATCACGCGCGAACGTGCACCTTATCAAGTGCTGTCTCCGAAACTTCCGAACGAAGGCGTACTGAAACAGAACTTTGTAGAGGTAAGCATCAAGGCTGAAGGCGCGGACGCCATTCTGATTGGCAAAACGCCAATGGTGAAATCCGAAATCAGCGACATTTTCCGTCTTGAGGTCAAGAACCTGAAAAACGGCAAAAACACCATCAAGTTCACGATCGAACAAGGCACCAAAAAGACAAACGGCCAATTCGTCGTAACGTACACCGACGATGCAACGGAAGGCTCCCAGTATAAAACGAATATTTCGAAGTCCGGTAAAGTGTCCGTATTTAAAGGCGGCGTATCGCTGTCCTTGCCGAAAGGCACCGTGCTTCAGCAGGCGAAATCAAGCCCTACGGCTGAAGTGCCAACGATCAACCTGCTCGGCGAGCATGACATCCTGTTCGGCATTGCCAACCAGATCGATGGTCGTACGATTAAAGCCTATAACCGGATCGGCGAAATCGAGAACGGCGTGGAAATGGACGGACGCCTGTCCCTGATTCCAGGGGATAACAACAATGCGTTCCGTTTCACGCCGGCTGCACATTTCGGATATGCGTCTCCGCTTTACTGGCTGGATGCAGGTTCACTTAATGCCTACAGCAGCAACGTGGAAGACTTTAATGTAAAAGCGGCAACACATCCGTACGCAAAAGGGCACGAATTCCATCAACGCCTGATTCCGCAGAACTGGATGGAGCTCTCGCAAAAAGGTACGATTACCTTGAAATACGATTCCGCGCTGGTGAACTCGGCTTCCAGCAACCTGGGCATCTGGTGGTACAACCCGTCCCAAGGAACCTGGATCAACATCGGCGGAAAAGTAGACGCCAAGAAGAAAACCATTACCGCTCCATTCAAGGGCTTCGGTTACTACGCCGTTAAATCCTTGCGTTACAGCTATTCCGATGCGATCTCGCATAAGACCGCCCGCAACGATATCGAATTGATGCTGGCCAGAGGATACATGAAAGCGTCCAAGCAGGATGCGTTCGGCGTGTACGATCCGATGACTCGCGGCGAATTTGCTACGATTATCGTGAAGCTGCTGGATATTCCGTTGGATTACGATACCGACAAGAACAAGCTGACCTTTGATGACATTTATCAGGAAAGTGTCGTCAACAGCATGCAGTGGGATTACCGCTACATCGAGACGGCAGCCCGAAAAGGGATCATCCGCGGCATTGCGCCTCGAAGCTTTGCTCCGAATATGGAGCTGACCCGCGAAGAAGCGGCCAACATGATCGCACGCGCGCTGAACCTGAAGATGGGCGAAGTCGAAAAAGATAAAGCAGCGCTTCAGAAGCAATTCGAAGATGTGGGCAATATCAAGTCGAACTACTCCTATCCAGCCATTCTTGCCGTAAGCAAGGCCGGCATTCTGACCGGCGTGGCGAACAGCTTGAAGGAAGGCGAGAGAAAGCCGACTTACAACTTCAACCCGGATGCGGTGCTGAATCGTGCCGATACGGCAACCGTCGTAAAACGCATGATGAGCAAGCTGAAAATGCTGTAAGCATTATTCATAAGTTAGGATTTGCATGACAAAAGGAACGAGAGCCGATGCCCAATTTCTATTGGCAGTGCTCTCGTTTTTTCCTGCGCAGCTATTACTGAACAGGTTATATATGTCATAATTAACAAGATCTTATGGGCGTCATATGCCCCGCGGAAACCGTTTACCAATATCTATTGTTTTGTAATTTCATGTAGAATACGCTACAATAGCGGAAGCACATACTATTTTTAGAGGGTGAAGATGAATTTATGAAGCCGATATTATCAAAAGCGCAGCTCGACTACATGAAGGCGAAGACCAAGTTCGAGGAAAAAGCCAAAGTGATGGAGAAGAAGATTGAGCTGGCTCGTGCCACTCATGATGAGATAACTCAGGAAGTCATGGAGGGACTCGTTGTTGAGACAGGCTTTCATGATTCATTTAACGAAATGACAGCGGCTGAGAATGCGTTGATCCAATGGTCACATACTACAATTAAACATGATAAGACATATCGTACGAATAAAGCGGAGATCGATCAGATGTACAGCACGCTGCACAGCAATCCGGAGATGCGCGCGCGGATTATCCAGCTCGCTATGAAGATTCGCTAGCATTCTACAAAGGACGCCGATAAGGCGTCTTTTTTTGTTGTCGCAATATGTAAATGGAGGGCTGTTATACGAAGCGGGGAAACTTCGAAAAAATTTTTTAAAAAAACTTTGCAACTGCCGCAACTTTTTGGAAAATCAAACGTTTATAATGTAGAGCCAACGAAGTAACCAAGATTATCCGATGCAAGAAGATTGTCTATTAATTAGAAAAATGTTCTTTACGGTGTTGGGGACTCGTTGTATAATACCTAGGTAGGATTAGGAATCTATTCTAGTATGTAGTGTTCTCTCGTTAACAAGATTCTGTGATATCGTCACAGACATCATTTATGATTTATGCTCAACTCGGGAAAGGAGGTGCAGGACAAATGAGTGATAAGAGCTACCAAATTAAAGAAAATAATCAAGTGATGATTCAAGGAGGAGAAAAAAAGGTTATGAAGAAAATTTTATCCGTAGCACTGTCTACAGCAATGGCATTCTCCATGTTTGCTTCTGTTGCATTCGGTGACGACGCACTCAACACTCAACAGAAATTTGATGTACTGAAAGAAAAAGGGATCTTCACTGGTTATCCAGACGGAACTGCTGGCCTGGACAAAGAAATGACTCGCGCTGAGTTCGCTAAAGTCCTGGTTGGTATCATGGGTCTTGAGCCAATCGAAGGCAAAGCATCTTTCAAAGACAAAAACTACAAAGCTGACAAATGGCCAGCTCCTTACGTAGAAGCAGTTTACGCTGCAGGTCTGATGGAAGGTAAAAACACGACAAAAATGATCTTCGACTTCAACGGTAAAATCACCGTTCAAGAAATGGCGAAGGTTCTCGTTACTGCACAAAAACTCGAAATCCCTACAGAAACTAACAACAACGCTTCTGACTGGGCTAAAGGTTATGTGCAAGCAGCAATCAACGCTGGTCTGGTAGACGCTAAAGCGAACCCTAAAGCGAACGCTTCCCGTTCCCAACTGGTTGACGTTGCTTACTCCATCTACCTGGCTCAACAAAAACCAGCTGTAGCAACTTACAAAGTATCCGAGAACGGTAAAGTAGTTGAGTTCACGCTCGCTAACAGCGAAGTTGTGAAAGTAACTCTTGACACTGCTCTTGTTCCTAACAAAGATACTGAAGTGAAATTCACACATAACAACTATGACTACACTGAAACAGTTAAGTGGGTTGTTACTGAAGCAAGCAAAGTACAAGGCGTTGCTGCTGACAACCTGAAAGAAGTTGTAGTAACTTTCGACGGTGAAGTTGATAAAGCGACTGCAGAACTGAAAGATAACTACAAAATCAGCGGTAGCAACAATGTTAAAACAGCTAAGCTGAATGACGCTAAAAATGCTGTTACTTTGACTGTAGAAAATCAATTGAACAACCAACAAAAATACAACCTGACTGTATCTGGTGTTAAAGCTGGAACTAAAACAATCTCTGCTAAAGATATTGAGTTCGCTCCAGTTGACAACAAACTTCCAGAGGTGGTTAGTGTAACTGGTCTGGGTACTAAAGCAGTTAAAATCGTATTCAGCGAGCCGGTTAAACAAACTCTTACAGGTACGTTCCAACTTGATGGCAAAGGTTTCTACGGTGAGCCAAAAGTTGAAGGACGTGAGTGGGTAGTTAAATCTGCTGAAACTCTGTCTGTAGGTGAGCATACTCTGACTGTATCGGGTGTTGAAGATTTCGCAGGATTTAAGTCCTTGAAATCCGAGCACAAATTCTCTGTAGTTGAAGATACAACTGCTCCGACAATTCAAGAAGCTACTGCTACCCTTGAAAAGTTGACAGTAACATTCAGCGAAGACATTGATCCTGATACTCTGTCCACAAGCAATGTTTACCACCTGCGTGGAGCTTCGAAGATTAACCCTGAATCCTTCACAGCTGTTGCTGGTAACAAATACGAGTTCTATTTCAAGAAAGAAAATGCCTTGCCAACTTATGCCACTACAATTTTTGTAGAAGGAGTTAAAGATTACTCCGGCAACCAAATTTCCGAAACTTCCAAACAAGTAACTGCACAAATTGACACTGAGCGTCCAACAGTTGTTGATGCTCGTGTAGATGCTGCTGACAAAAAACGTTTGGTTGTTACATTCAACAAACCAATTAATCCTGATCAAAACTTTGAGTCTTTGGTTACTGTGAAGGATAAAGACGGTAAAGTACAACCAATCCGTACAGCAAATGTATCCGACAACAACAAATTGTTGGTGGATTTCTACTCTGCACTTCCTGAAGGAACTAGTACTGTTGAAATCAAAGGAATCAAAGATAACACAGTATTGGGTAACGTAATGCAAGACTACAGCACAACTGTAAGTGTTGGTGATACTACAAGACCTGAATTTGCAGGTGCTTCTTTCAATATCACTGATAGCGTTCGTCGTGCGGTTGTAGTGTTCAATGAAAAAATGGACGCTGAATCCTTACTGAACCGTGCTAACTATCAACTTACAATCAATGGTGAGCCTACTCCATTGCCGAACAATGCTCAGTTGACTGTAATTCAAGATTCCAAAGCAGTTGTTATTGAATTGCCTTCTGAAATCGGATCAACTGTAATTGATAATGCTAGCTGGTCGCATTTGACAGTAACAGGAGTGAAGGATGCTTCTGGCAACTACCTGACTCCATTGTCCTACCCAATTGAAATTAGACTGTTCAATACATTGGAAGTTAAATCTACTTACAATGATACGTATCAAGGTTCCTTGACTGGTAAAAAAGAAATCAAGGTTAAATTGAACCAAGCGGTTTCGGGTACAGTTAACAAGAACACTGTAAAAGTTAATGGTGCTGTTGTTAAGGATGTTGTAACTAACAACAATGATGTTATCACTATCACACTTAACGAGGATCATTATGATACAACTGGGCTTACAGTTGAATTCGCTGGAACTACCTTCAATGGAGTTTCTGGTAACAGATTGACTCTTGGTACAACTACTGATGCAGTAGTTGCTAACAATTTTGATGATGAAGTTAAGCCTGAAGTTGCTTCTGGTCAAAATGTATATGCAACTCAAGGAACTGCAACTAGCTCCACATACACAGCGAAAATCTATGTAACAGAAGATCTTAAAGATAACGCTGGTTTGGTTGAACTTTATCCTGCAGACCTGGAAGTTAAGCGTCTTTCTGACAGAAAGGTAGTTCCTGCATTCACTGGTGCTGGAACGCAACCTAACTTCACTTATACTGTAAGACCAGTGGCGGCTACTGCAACTGAAGCAGCTCACCTGTTAGTTACTATTGAAGACAATAGTGGTTCTAAAGAACTGTACACTATTGAAATCAAATCGGGTGCTAGATACATCCAAGACCAAGCAGGAAATGTTATTGCTGCTAAAGGTCCAATCAAAACTAACTAAGATTACTGGTTAGTGTATCCAAAAAGGTCAGAGGGCAATGGCTCTCTGGCCTTTTTATCATTATAAATAAGAGTGGGTGATACTAATGAAAAAGAAATATGGGCGTATAATGATTTCGGGTATAGTTGTAACAGTATCAATTGCAATCGGCTCCATCCTCAACGCCCCCGCCGACGGCGCAGGCACCACCCCAGGCACCACCGATGACCCAGTTGTCACCAAAAGCTACGTAGACCAACAAATCCAGCAAGCACTGAATGGCGGTGGTGGAGGGAATACCAACCCAACCAATACTACACAACCATCCCAAGGTGCCGATGAAGTCAAGAACGTTGCACTGAAGCCAGGCAAGATTCTAATCGCCGACGCAGGAACGGAGTTCATCGTGCGTTCAGGCAACGCTATGATCTACACAGAAGTCGCTAGCGGTGTTGCGGATCTTACCGATGGCAAAGACCTGTTAAACGGCGAAACGGCGCCTAAGAACCATCTGCTTTCCTTCCCACGCGAAGGTCGCGGTATCCAGGTGAAAGAAGGCCAGACAAGCAATCTAATTGTCATGGTGCGCGGCGGTTACACCATTAAATAGTGTCAGCAATTAGGGGGGGGAGCCTCCTGATAATATTGCCTCTTCCACTGAGTGGCATTACGTATAACTTTCGGTGGGTATCATCCTCTTATAATTATTGCCAGTTAAGACAACGTTTTATACGTGTTGACGCTGTGTTCTCGACAAATAATAACTTCTGTAAAAACCAATACAGGAGGTGTATTTTCATGGCACGCAGCAGTCGTAATCGTCAAGTGGTTCCGGAGAGTCGTGAAATGCTGAAGCAAATGAAATACGAAATCGCAGCAGAGTTTGGATTGCCGGTGGGATATGGCAGCAGCTCGAATGGAGCGGATACGGAATTCGGTTCAGAGCTTGGAGCCATCGGAGGAGGTTCCTCCAGCCGTCGCGCTGGATGGGGGCATCTGACATCCCGCGAGAACGGATCCGTTGGCGGAGAGATCACGAAGCGTTTGGTTCAGAACGCCGAGCAAAGCCTTTTCGGCAGACTGTAGTCATTTTTCGATATAAGACGGAACTTATTCTTGATTAACATCCGATTGAAAAACCCAAGAAAATCCTTGAAAAACAGCTCACTAACTGGATTGACACCTGGTAACAAATAAGTTAATATGCATGTTGAGGATTGTACATTTCAAACCTTTTCCTGTCGGAAAAGGTTCATTTTTTGTGTAGGACCTCTTGATATATCACATACTATTCATATGGGAGGTTGATCTCATGTCTTTAACAGGGCGACGTTTATTTACATCTGAGTCCGTAACTGAAGGACACCCGGATAAAATCTGTGACCAGATTTCTGATGCGGTACTCGATGCTTTTTTGGCTAACGATCCGAACGCACGCGTAGCTTGTGAAGTTTCCGTTGCGACTGGTCTTGTTTTGGTCATTGGTGAAATTAGCACTAAATCTGAATACGTGGATATTCCATCCATCGTACGCAATACCGTGAAGGAAATCGGGTATACCCGTGCAAAATACGGTTTTGATTCCAATACATGCGCGGTGTTGACATCGCTGAATGAGCAATCGGCCGATATTGCACAGGGGGTAAACGCTGCACTGGAGAATCGTGATCCTTCCCAAGTGGACAAGGAAACCGAGAACATTGGTGCTGGTGATCAAGGTCTGATGTTTGGTTTTGCAACCAACGAGACGCCAGAATTGATGCCTCTTCCAATTGCATTGTCTCACCGCATCGCTCGTCGTTTGTCCGAGGTTCGTAAAGACGGTACGCTGGATTACCTGCGTCCGGACGGTAAAACTCAGGTGACGATCGAGTATGACGGCAATACGCCGGTTCGCGTGGATACGATCGTGGTATCGACTCAACATGCCGAAGAAGCAACACTGGAGCAAATTCAAAAGGATATTAAAGAACAAGTCATTCTTCCTGTCGTACCGGCTGAATTGCTGGACGCAGAAACTAAATACTTCATCAACCCTACCGGCCGTTTCGTCATCGGTGGTCCTCAAGGCGATGCTGGTCTGACTGGCCGCAAAATCATCGTGGACACCTATGGCGGCTACGCTCGTCATGGCGGCGGTGCATTCGCCGGTAAGGATCCTACAAAAGTCGACCGTTCCGCTGCTTACGCGGCGCGCTACGTGGCTAAAAACCTGGTTGCCGCAGGACTCGCGGACAAGTGCGAAATCCAATTGGCTTACGCCATCGGTGTCGCTAACCCAGTGTCGATCAGTGTCGACACATATGGTACAGGTAAAGTGAGCGAAGAGAAGCTGGTTGAGCTTGTGCGCAACAACTTTGACCTGCGGCCGGCTGGAATCATCCGCATGCTAGATCTTCGTCGTCCGATCTACAAGCAAACGGCGGCGTACGGACATTTTGGACGTACCGACCTGGATCTGCCTTGGGAACGCGTAGACAAAGCCGAAGCGCTGAAAGAACAAGCTGGCGCAAACTAAGGTAATTTTAGGATATGTTCCGGATATAAAGTTTAGGCATGTGCCATTCCATTTTTCTTTTGAAAAAAGGCACATGCCTTTTTGTGCTATAAATCCGTTCGAGATGTAGTGATGAAACTGGAGACGAATTAGGATTTATGACAAAAATGCAATAATTATAAAGCCGATGCCTAGTGTAGGTATTGGCTATTTTTGATTAATAAATGGTAATAAAGGAATATACTTTATGACAAACTAGTTACTTTTAGATGAAAATATAGTAACATAGGATTGATTTACATAGGCTACTAAAAAATGCCGCTACAATTTTGCTAAGACTTGGTGTACGATACGCGAAAGTGTTTTTTTTATAACAAATTCGTAACTTTTCCTCAAAAATGAAGTCTATTAAATAGAGACTTTATATGTTCGGCATCCGTGTTGAACGAGAGATGGGAGAGTTACGATTACATGGTAAGTCAGGGGAAAACACTGAAGTCTGCAAAATCAGGCGTGGGCAAGAAATGGTTGATTATCACATTGGCCGGGGTCATCTGGGTGGGCCCTGTGCTGAGCAGCGGAATACCGGTGATAGGAAATCTATCAACTTCCCCGGTAGCATACGCGGCAACCACATCAGCGAAGAAGCTGGGTGAGGAAATCATTACGTCCGGCGCGGTTTTGATGAAGTATCAGTATACCAACAGTGCCGGCGCGAAATCGCTGGCGAATGTCATCCGGGTGGATCTCAACAACAAATATGTGAAGCTGGATGTCATGACAGGGCAAGGCAATCAATTTACAACAAGACAAAGCACGGGCGGGATGGCGAAGGAAAACGGTGCAGTAGCAGCGATCAACGGGGATTTCTTTAACACCGGCAGAGAAGGAGCCCCGATGGGCGCTCAGGTCTCGAATGGTCTTTTGATGTCGTCGCCTTCGGATCTTAAAGGCATGTATGCTTTTGCCGTAACGAATGACGGAAAGCCGATCCTGGACGAATTTGCTTTTTCGGGAAGCATTACCGCTGAGAACGGAACCACATTCCCGCTGGCAGGCATGAACAAAACCGCATACACGCCGGAGGGAACCGGATCGAACTATAGCCATGTGAACGCAGCTTATATATACACAAGTGCATGGAAGGCTCTCGAGCGTCCGAAAAACAGCTCTAGCACACCGACCGAAGTGATGGTGACCGACGGAGTCATTACGGATATTTCGGTGATGGCTGGAATACCTACGGCAGTTCCGGAAGGAAGCTACATTCTTCGTACGCATGGCGCAGCAGCCGAGTTCGTGAAGAACAACCTGGCCGTAGGCCAGAGGTTAGAAGCGGATTATGCGCTCGTATCGAAAAAGACCGGTCAAAAGCTGGATCCTACGAATCTGCAGATGATGATTGGCGGCCATACGATCCTGGTGGATAACGGCAAAGCGACGTCCTTTTCAAGAAACGTGAATGATCTGGGAGGCAATCGTGCGCGTACGGCGGTGGGTTACTCCAAAGACGGACGTTACGCATACCTGATCGCCACGGAGAGCAACGATAACAGCAAAGGCATGACGCTGCAGCAGCTACAGGATTTCATGACGAAGGTTGGCGTATGGAAGGGAATGAACCTCGACGGCGGCGGATCGACAACGATGGTCAACCGACCATTAGCCGAGATGAATACCCAGCTGACCTTCAACACGGAATACGGAACGACGCAGCGAAGCATCGTTAATGCACTCGGCGTGTTCTCGACGGCACCTAAAGGCAGCTTGAAGGGCTTGAAGGTAAGCGGCAGCAACGCACTGCTGATCGGACAAATTGGAACATATCAACTCAAAGGCTATGATACTTACTATAATCCAATTGAGGCTGGCTCGATTAAACCGACCTGGAAAGCCAGCAATGGCAACCTTGCGGTTAACGGCCAAAGCATAAAAGCAACGAAGCCGGGCACATCGACACTGACGGCGGTAAGCGGCAGCACCAAAGCGACGATGCAAGTCAAGGTGCTGGGTGCGGATGATCTCGTTGCCCTGACTACAGGCGTTTCCAGTGCACCGCTGCAGGCTGGAACGAGCGTTTCCGTACCGGTAACCGCCGTAACGAGCAACGGCCAAAGCTTGGAGGTTCCGAGCAGCGCGCTGAAATGGGAGTTTATCGGATTCAAAGGCAGTGTCAAAGACGGCCGCCTGACCGTATCCTCCGTGAACAGCAATACAAAAGTCGGTTATGCCATCGCACGTTATGACGGATTTAGCACAGTCGTTATTTTGTCGGCAGCAGGCGAGAGCACGTGGGAGAACTTCGAAAATGTAAATTACCCGGTGAAGTTCACGACCAACGTGCCTGCAGTTACCGGGACGGCAGCGATCCAAAATGGCAGCGGAACAAGGGCAACCTCCAAAGTCTTGAACCTAACCTATGATATGACAGGCGGGCTGGGACAAAAAATGTACGCTTATGCCGAGCTGAATGGCACGACAGGCAAAACGATTCCTGCACAGGCAACGTCGATGACGATTGACGTGGAGGGAGATAACAGCCTGAACTGGCTGCGTGCCGAGCTCAAGGACAATAACGGAAAAACCGTGTATGTCGATCTGGCTAAGGCGATTGATTGGAGCGGCTGGAAGACGCTGAGCATCGATTTGAGCGGATATAACATTGCGTTCCCGGCTCAGATGAAGCGGCTGTATGTCGTGAACGTGGAAGAGGGCCAGGACGAGCGTGCATTGACTGGGGCCGTGTCTTTTGACGATATTCGCTTCACGATGCCGTCCCTGTCAGGAAATGAAGGACTTCCAACCGGTAAAGCGGTCATGACCATTGGGCAAAAATCGCTCATGCTGAATGGTTCGAAAGTGGCAATCGATTCCGCGCCAATCCTGAAAAACGGAACGACCTATGTTCCGATTAAGCATGTGCTCGACGCCTTCGGCGGGCAAGCGACCTGGAACCAATCCGCGCAGCGGGTAGGCGTTCTGAGAGGCGGCATGCTCATGGAATTGACGGTAGGAAAAAAGGAATTCATCCTCAACGGTAAACGCAGTTCGGCGGCTGTGGCACCTATGGTTCAAGGCGGTAGGACTTTGGTCCCTCTTCGTCTCGTTTCCGAGCAATTAGGCCTTAAAGTAAAATGGGACAAGAACACGAAGACCGTTACGATCGAATCATGATATGGTATGATATGTATATGAAACGTTAGAAATGGAGTAGAGTGCGTGGATTATCAAGCCGATGCCATCGACCGTGTCATAAAAAATGCCATCAAAGTGATGGAGGACAGCAAATACCAAATGTTCGAAATATTGGAGGCGTCGCGGCAGGAGCTCGCGTCTCTCAATCATGAACTGCAGCGGACATTAAAAGAAACGACGGAAACCTTAGAGAAGGTGGATCAGCTGGAGCTGAACTACCGCCGTTCCCGGATCCGGCTGACCGAGGTCAGCCGGGATTTCGTCCGGTACAAGGAAGAGGACATCAAGCAGGCGTATGAGAAAGCAACGCAGCTTCAGCTTGACCTCATGATCTACCGGGAGAAGGAAATGTATCTGAAGGCTAGACGAGATGAGCTGCAAAAGCGGGTTCGCAATGTCGAGAACTCGGTGGAGCGCGCAGAATCGATCGGATCTCAGATGGGCGTAGTGTTGGAATACTTGTCCGGCGAGCTGGGCCAGGTATCCCGAATCATCGAATCTGCGAAGAACAGACAGGTCATTGGACTCAAAATTATTCTGGCGCAGGAAGAAGAACGGAAACGCATATCCAGAGAGATTCATGATGGACCTGCGCAATTGCTGGCGAATCTGGTTCTTAGGACGGAAATTGTAGAAAGAATGCTTGCAAAGCAGGAATTTAAGATGGTGCAGGACGAAATAGTAGATTTGAAGGGCCAGGTGCGTTCGAGCCTGGAGGAAATGCGAAAAGTCATCTTCAATCTGCGTCCAATGGCACTCGATGATCTAGGATTAATCCCCACACTGCGTAAATATGTGCATGATTATGAAGAGAAATCGAAAATCCGCACGATCTTCGAGACACGGGGGAAAGAGCATCGTCTCTCTTCTGCGATGGAGGCGGCCATCTACCGGTTGGTGCAGGAAGCACTTTCGAATGCTGCAAAACATGCTTACCCGACTTATGTGCTTGTTGAAATCACCTACCAGGCGCAATTGGTCAAAATCGTGGTACAGGACAATGGCCTGGGATTCAATGTCGATTTGCTGGAGCAGAAAAGCAAGGACCACTTTGGGTTAATTGGCATGCGGGAGAGGGTTGAGCTGCTCGAAGGGAGAATGGAGATCGATTCAGCCGAGAATCAAGGAACCAAGATCGTGATTCATATCCCGACGAACGTAGAAAAGAGAAAGGAGTAATCGGATGGAACATTTGGAGAAAGAGAACACGATTATCAAAGTATTATTAGCGGATGACCACCAGCTGTTTAGGGAGGGTCTGAAACGCATACTGAATATGGAGGACGACATTGACGTGATCGGCGAATGCGGCGACGGCATTCAAGTGCTTGAGTTTTGCAACGAAGTGAAGCCGGATATCGTGCTGATGGACATCAACATGCCGACCGAAAACGGCGTTCAAGCGACCGAGAAATTACGTGAAATGTTTCCTGAGATCAAAGTTATTATTCTGTCGATTCATGACGACGAAAGTTATGTGTTTGAAACGCTCCGTAAGGGAGCGAACGGTTACCTCCTGAAGGATATGGAAGCCGAGTCACTGATTAATGCGATTCGTTCGGTACATGAAGGATATGCATTTATCCATCCGAAAGTAACGGGCAAGCTGATCCACCAGCTCCGCCGGATGACGTATGTAAACGAAGCAGGCGCGATGGCGGAGAGCGGTTCGCGTGAAGCTGGAGTCAAGTTTGTGGCAGGCGAGAACAACCCATTGACAAGGCGCGAAGCGGAAGTGCTTAGACTAATGGCCGAAGGCAAGAGCAACAAGATGATTGGGGAATACCTGTTCATTAGTGAAAAAACTGTAAAAAACCACGTCAGCAGCATCCTGCAGAAGATGGAAGTGGACGACCGTACGCAAGCGGTTATCAACTCGATCAAATATGGCTGGGTGACGTTGTAATCGCCGATCCGAATGCACGGACGCGTCTTACATAGGGAGGGAACTGCCAAGGGCGGTTCCTTTTTGTTATGATCATTGGGGGGTACAGCATGGCTTAACTCTTTTCGGTAACAAGCTACATAATAAACAACTGCTTATACCGCTGCCTATTTTTGATGAAAGTGCTAGGGCTTTCTCGATATCGCAAGAAAACATCCGCTAACAGCGATCTGGCTCTGTGAAGTAAACCTCGATAGGTGCTTTTGTTAAGATATCATCTCGTACTAGCACCGAAGCAGGGGGAATACGGATATTGCAAGAAAACAACCGCTTAACTGCGGTCTAGTGACTGTGAAGTAATTACGGTAGATGTATTTCTGGCAAATAAGCCGTTCCCGACAAGTTCCGTGTGGGCACCGGTTACATAACTGTCACCGTCCTTTCCTGGTCAGCATATATTGTTGATAAGAGAAGGAGGTGAGTCTCATGGTTGCCCAATTGCTGTGGATACTCGCGGTGTACGGGATCGCTGTTGCTCTGGTTCATATCGTGCATGCCCGTCATCTCCGAAGAGCTAGTGAAGGCACGGGGCGGCGCAGACATTATGTGCTGATCACGTCCAACCATGAGCGGCAGGTGGAATGGTATTTGAGAGCCCTTTCCTGGTATGCCCTGCTGAGCGGGACGCGCGTGCGCGTCACCGTCCTTGATGACCAGTCGTATGATGATACGTTAAAGATTGTCAAGAGATTGACTCATTTGTCCGGAATTGAACTGGTATACGGGACTTGGAGATCCGGTGATCCGGCATCACAAGAAACGGATGTCGATCCGAATGAAGACGAAGTCATACGGGTCGATCTGAGAAACCCGATGGAGGCTGTTCAGATTCCATATGTACAGGGATAAACATCGGCAAGTTGTTTTGGTTCCCGGGATGATACTCATATTGTTGAAGGCGTGAAGCACACTCCGAGCGTATAGCGAGGGGTGTGCTTTTTGCGTTTATTGGCGTATTGGGGTGGAAGATGTAGGGATCAGATGCTTATAAATCGTAGCAATGACAGTATTCGACAAATGGCGTTGTGCAATGGAGATGTTTTGGTTTGGGTGATCTGAGCGTTGAGGAGAGAAACAAATAGGAAATGGAAGTCACTGCAGTTAGATAAGGACGATCGTGCTTTATATTGATTTGGAACTAACTCAAACTATGGCTTGAGATTCTAACTTCTATTAGCAGGATCGGCTAAAGGGTTTGAGTTGTTGAAGATGAGGAAGATAGGTATTTGAGAAAGAAGCCCAAATAATTCGTTATTCACGGAGCTCTATCGAATCTTCATATAATGCTTCCCCGACTGGTATTAGATGACCATATTTTTTATGAAACGATCTGAAAAGCAACTGAAGCATGGTGTGAACTACCAAGTTTCAGTACCTATATATGATCTTTTGAGCTGTTTATACGTCTCAATATTGGAGTTGATGTCATGCAGATTGCCATTTATGCCATTCGAGAAGCAGAAGAATGGAATTGCTATCTCTCGCTGGATATGAGGGTGGACCTTCAATGGTGGTATGGAAGAAAGGGGCGGGTGATTGAAAGGGATAGTGTACCGTTAGTGGTACTGTTATCCTCTCGAGTACCACTGGGATGGGCCGTTGAAATCCAAGCGAGATTTCAGCCGATTCCAGACATGGATCGATGGGTGAAGTCGGATTGGCAGAGATTTATGTACCAGGCATTAAATCCGTTTTTACTGCAGGAGCCGGAGAGCAGCAGGTCGAAATGGAGCGTATTGCTGCAGGAAATCCAAGTGATGGATGGGGCCTATCTAAGTTCCTTGATCGAAAAGGGAGCCGTGCTAGTGGGCTGGGATGCACTGGTGCAGCAGGCAGAGCTGCTGATCGAGTGCATGGCAGGACGAGCCTTGCTTGCTGGCGAGGTCGAAGCATTGTTGGGGGAGGTCGCCGTGGGCACCGGCGACTGGCGCGCTGCGGCCCAGCTCGGCGTCCTGCTGGGCCGCCTGCGCTTGGAAGCGGGGCTGGCACAGCCCGCCCCGCGCAGAGGGCCCGGCTGGCTCCGCCGCCGGGCCATGGCCTTACGCTGCCGGCGCTGCGGCAGCGAGGCCAAGAGCCGCACGGCATGCGCCGCGTGCGGCTCGGCGGCTTGCGCCTATTGCGAGGCCTGCCTCGCGATGGGGCGCAGCCGCGCTTGTGCCCTGCTGCTGCATGGCACAGCAGGGTCGGCCGTGCGGGGCACGGCCGGGGGCTCCCCCACCGCGGCCTTGGGCCAGTGGGGGCTTAGCGCAGCGCAGAGCGCCGCCGCTGGCGCTGCGCTGCGGTTTTTGGCGGAGCCGCCCGCAGGGGGCTCCGCGGGGTCCGCCGCCCGGTTTCTCATCTGGGCGGTGACCGGTGCCGGAAAGACCGAAATGATCTTTCCGCTGCTGCAGTCCATTCTGGATGCAGGCGGGCGCGTCTTGGTCGCAGCGCCAAGACGGGACGTGGTGCTGGAGTTGGCACCTCGGTTATCCAAGGCATTTCCCCAAGAGACGGTGGTCACGTTATATGGCGGAAGTCCGGAGCGTTGGAAGCGGGGGAGCATCACGCTGGCAACGACGCATCAGCTGCTGCGATTCAGGGGAGCTTTTGATCTGGTCGTGATCGACGAGATTGATGCCTTTCCCTATCATAACGATCCGATGCTGGATTACGCGGCCAAGGGTGCTTGCAAACCGGGGGGGAAATATATCTATCTGTCAGCTACCCCGCCAACGCCTCTACAGCGCGAAGCAGCGGCTGGCCGATTGCCACATGCGAAAGTTCCCGCACGCTTCCATGGTCATCCGTTACCCGTTCCTCATAAACTGAAAATGTTTGCGGTGAGCCGCTGCCTACAAGAAAAAAAGCTTCCCCCACTCCTGGTTCGCAGCCTGAGTGCCTCTCTGAGACGTGGAGCTCAGGTGTTCCTGTTCGTTTCCCGGATCAAGCATATTGATCCTATTCTGGAACTGCTCCGCGAGGCGATTGCCCATATGCCGATTGAAGGGACTTCATCCATCGACCCGGAGCGGGCGGGCAAAGTGGTGTCCTTCCGAAACCGCGAGATTCGCTTGCTGGTGACAACAACCATTCTTGAACGTGGGGTAACGGTTCCCAAGAGTGATGTTTTTATTTTGGATGCAGATAGCGAGCTATTTGATGAAGCGGCCTTGATACAGATGGCAGGACGTGCGGGCCGATCCAAGGATGATCCAGCAGGACGTGTAGTGTTTGCTGCACCGCAATGGACGAGATGCCAAAGCTCGGCTGTTCGGCAAATCAAGGCGATGAACCGAATCGCTGGTAAGGGCGGGTATTTACGAACAGTTCAAGAGTTGACGGGTAAATAGGAGGGGTGACTGGGGAGTAAGCGTGTGGGCGTTAATTATAGTTCTCGTCCTCCTGATGTTAATCTCATGGGTACCTTATGGAATCTAATAGATTCACATAGATACTTTTAGCTCCCATACATTCTCGTCTCTCATGGATACTCGTAGCCTTCCATAGACTCTTATAGTCTATTGGATTTCTTAGATTCCCTTAGATCCCCTTAGATCCCCAGTGCTTCTCATAGTTCTCAGATTCCTATAATTCCAAACCATCCTTACATAACGGGATAATAGATGACCGAGATGTCTGCTAGGGACATGGTAATGGATCGAGAGCTTCAACAGCTCCTGTGCATGGGGGATTTAGTAACTGCGGTTTCATCCGAATCGAGAGTTCGGTGGCCAAAGCGCAAGTAAATATTAATCCCGAATCATGTAACTCATTCAATATAAGCGAAATAAAAGGTTATATCAGCGGCTGCAGTGGCGATATGAACGCACTGTTCACTCTGTAGTCTTTTATCCGCAGAGCGGCATTCTTTTTTCAATCTAACCAAGAAAGGAAGGTGCGTCTTTGATATCCAACGTCTTAAGCCAACTCTTCGGGCACATGCATCGCTTGCTAAAACCGATGGACGAGATCTGCCTCACTTGCGGAAAAATAGGCTCATGTAACCAGGAACTTCAGGGGATATGCCATGCCTGTTATCGGCAGATCCCATGGATTTTCAAACCCCGATGCTTGCGATGCGGGCGGGGAATCGGTTGTCCTGACTGTACTCGATTAGGCGTGAACGATCGGAGCTTTGTTTTGAATCGGAGTGCGGTAACCTATGACGCGCAGATGAGGGAGTGGCTGGCCCAGTATAAATATAGGGGGAATGAGCGGTACGCACCTCTTTTGGTCGAGATGATGCTGCGAGCCTATACGATGTTCCATCGAGAGACGAACGTCCGTATGTTTGATCCTCGTTTGAGAAACGCTCGTAGTGTGCCTTGGAGCATACATGCCGTCACTTCGGTCCCGGTTAGCCAGGAAAGGCTGCGGGAGAGGGGGTTCAATCAAGCGGAAGTGCTGGCTATGGGGCTTGCCGCTAGCATTAAAACTCCTTATGTTCCGCTGCTGGAACGTAACCGTCACACGGATAAACAGAGTTTTAAGAGCCGGGTGGACCGGCTAAAGGATATGGTGGGTGTTTTTGGCGCGTTACAGCAAGCATCCGAAGTGTTGTGGTCTATAAGTAAGCGGGGCGCAGCGAATACCGGTTCTCCAGAGGAGATATTACCGAACATGGGGCCTCTTCGTATATTACTCGTCGATGATATCTATACCACTGGCAGTACGATTAACGCTTGCGCGCAGGTTTTGCGAGGATACGAATCCTTCTTGGAAATGCCTATCGAGATTTATAGTTTAACCTGGGCCCGCTCATAAACAACCGAAATAGGAAAAATATGTGGATTCTCCTTTCGAATGATAGACGTAAGCCCTCAGATAATGTAATCTAGGGGTATCAAAGGTTCTATGTGGCATGGAGGTTGTTGAGCATGAATTTGGGGAATTGCCCTCGGTGCGGCAAGTTATATACGGTGAATATTCGGGAAATGTGTCCTGAATGCATGAAAGTGATTGAGAAGGAATACGAGAAATGCGCAACCTTCCTGCGTGAGCAAAAAGGCGCAACCATCCATGAGGTATCTGAGGCTACGGAAGTATCCGTGCGGCAGATTACCAAGTTTATCAAGGAAGGCCGAATCTCGATTGCGAACGCGCCGAACCTGGCATATCCTTGCGAAGTGTGCGGAACGTTGATTCGCGAGAGCAATATGTGCGAGTCCTGCCGGACCCGATTAACGAGGGAGCTAAGGCAGGCGGCTGCTGGCGACCAGGAACATCAGCCTGGGTCCCGCAAAGACAGAGAGACTTATAGTGCAGTCGATAAACTGCGCAAATACTAACTTTTGAACTATTAACAATGTTTCATATCCGGCCGATAAACTTAGTAAAGCTTATCGGTCTTTTATTTTAAGTGAGGTGAATAGGGCGTGAAGATTAACGAATCGGGACGTGTGAACGGCATCAATTCGTATCAACGGAATATTGAATCTCGGGAGATGCAGCATATCGATAAGAAGAAACGCCGCAAGGATGAAGTATCAATCTCCCCGGAGGCGATGGAACTGAGTGCACAGAGTAAAGTACAGGATCCGGAACGCGCGGAGAAAATTCAGCGTTTGAAGGAAGCTGTAACCAACGGCACATATGAAGTGCCGGTTGATCGTTTGGCAGACAAATTACTCCCGTATTTTCAATCCTACAATAAATCAGGTGAGTCCAAGTGAGTGCTAGATCCATAATCGAATATATGAAGCGTCAGGATGAGCTGCATCAGCAGCTCATAGAGGCAGGGAAAGATAAAAGGCAAGCCATTCTGGATAATGATGTGGAACGTCTTACAGCGGTCATGACCAAGGAGAACCGCCTGCTGAAGCAGGTGGCGGAAACGGAAGCGCTGCGTCAAGGTGCCGCAGATGATTTTTTGCGTGAGAAGGGCATCCGCTCCCAGCTTCAGCTGACGGTTACTGAAATGACTCGTCTTGTATTTAACCCGGATGAAAAAACAGAGCTGCAGGATGTGCAGCAGCAATTGATGGACAGGCTTATGGAGCTCAAAGAACTGAATGCCATGAACCGGGAACTGATTGAGCAGTCTCTGGCATTCATAGATTATAGTCTGAATTTATTAGTCAGCCGTCCGGAGGATGATATGCTTTACCAGCATCCGCAACATCAGAATCCGGCGGGCAAAGGCCGAAGCATGTTTGATACCAGGGCATAAGCAGAAAGGAAAATGTAGATGAGATCCACATTTCATTTGCTCGAAATCGGAAAGAGGGGCTTGATCGCCCAGCAAGCTGCACTTAACACAGCTGGTCATAACGTTACGAACGCGAATACGCCGGGATATTCCCGCCAGACAACCCGCCTGGTTGCAGCTAACCCGATCGCTTTTCCGGGATTGCAGCGCTCTCAAGCGGCTGGTCAGCTCGGGATGGGCGTAGAAGCGGCGAGTATTCAGCGGGTTCGGGACTTCCTGCTGGATATCGAATACCGCAATCAGAACACGAATTTGTCGACATGGAGCGTTCAGCAAGAGACGCTTTCAAATATTGAGGGGATTTTTAACGAGCCTTCGGACAGCAGTTTGAGCGCGAGCATTGCGGAGTTTTGGACGGCTTGGCAGACGCTGAGCAAGAATCCAAGCGACACCGATTTGTCCGCCCGGATGGCGGTTCAGCAGAAAGCGATTGCTTTGACGGAGACGTTTAACCATATTTACTCCCAATTAGATACGCTCAGTAATAACTTGACGTCCCGCATCGACACTAAGGTAGCGGAAGCTAATAATTATATTGAGCAAGTGGCTGAATTGACGCAAAGCATAAAACGCATCGAGGGTCTTGGCGATAACGCAAACGATTTGCGCGATAAGCGGGATTTGCTCGTTGATCAGCTATCATTGCTCGGAAACGTCAATGTCACGGAGACCGGTGACGTTTATCAAGTGACGTTTGGTAACCAGGTCGTGGTTGATGATATGACGTTTACCCCGATTACAAACGCGATTGCGGGCGCATTGACTGGCGGGGAGATTGCTGGTTATGTGACCTCCCGTGATGTGCATGTTCAAGGGTATATCACCCAGTTGAACATTATGGCCAATACACTGGCTACCGGTAAAGTGGAAGTGACCCTGCCGGCTGGAACGATTCTTCCACCAGGTGTCAACATACCGAATGCGGTTATGGATGCGAATAACCCACGTAAACTCGCCGAGGATACTAAGCATACGGTTGATGGCCTTAACGGACTACATAAGTTAGGCTATACCCTCAATGAGCCGGCCACAACCGGCGGCGATTTCTTTGTCTCTGCAAACGGCGGGCCAATTACGGCTGGGAATATGAGATTAAGCCAGACGATCCAATCTGATCTGAAGAACATTGGTGCCTCGCTGAGGACCGAAATGAAGACGAATCCGGATGGAACAACCTCTGAGGTCGTTCTCAAAGGTAACGGCGGCATGGCACTTCTGATCGCGGGGTTGTCGGAGCGGACGTTTAGTTTCAATCCGAACAACAGCAACGGCGCGGTAACGGACATAACAAACTTTGAAGGATACCTGCAGTCCGTCATATCCAAATTGGGTACGGACAGCAGTAACGCCATCAAGATGGTGGAGAACGGCACGTTGCTGGTTGAGCATGCAGATACACTCCGCCTATCGATTAGCAGTGTATCGCTTGATGAAGAAATGTCGGACCTCATTCGCTTCCAGCATGCTTACAGCGCATCATCTCGTGTGGTCACTACCATTGATGAGATGTTGGACAAATTAATTAACGGTACCGGCGTTGTCGGCAGATAGGAGGAATAAATCATGCGCATAACCCAATCCATGATGACTAGCTCCATGATGAGCGGCCTGCAAGGCAACTACCGCAGACTGGACAAATACCAGGAGCAAATGATGACCCAACGCCGGATTAACCGTCCTTCCGACGATCCGGTGGGAGTAGCTAGTGCACTCCAGTACCGTGGTCAGATTACTGCGACGACGCAGTTTGAGCAAAACGCGGAGGATGCGGATTCGTGGTTGAAATATGGAGATACGGTTCTAACAGAGACAACGCAGATTATACAACGATTGGCTGATCTCGCTGTCCAAGGTGGAACTGATACTGTACCAGCCGATGCACGTAAAAATATTGCCGAGGAAGTAGAACAATTGTATGAACAGCTTGTTTCTCTCGGTAACTCCCAATTTAAGGGGAAGTATATTTTTAATGGTGATCGAATTGATCAAAAACCATTCCCAGATGATCCGTCACAAACGGCCTATACTTTGGATCAAGGTGAGGTTAAATATCAGGTTGGTGCTGGGATTACCGTATCAGTAAACACATTAGGAGAGCAAGTTTTTGGTGCTTATGGGGATGCAACCGGTATATATGCAGTAGTAGATAACTTTAAAAAGGCGTTGTTAGCAAACGATACTACAGAAATTCAGAAGGCTATTCCCTCCCTCCAAAATAATTTGGAGACAGTAATTACAGCCCAATCTGAAATGGGTGGTAAACAAAATCGATTGGAATTCACACTAAGCCGCCTTGGAGATTTGAATATAAATTATATGGATCTTCAGTCTAAGGTGGAGGATGCAGACATTTCAAAAGTAATCATTGACTTAAAAACCTCTGAAAGTATATATCAGGCTTCTTTGGATACAATGGCACGTATAATACGACCAAGTCTACTTGATTTTTTAAGATGAGACGGGGGGTATAAATGCAGTTTCCTCAGATTCAAATCCAACAAGGATATTCAAAGTTGGGCCTGCAGACGACAAGAGGCCAGCAAAGCATAGAACAACCAAGACCTTCATTGAATATGAGTCAGAAGCATGTTTCAATCGAGATCGAAAGTGTGAAGGGGAAGCTTGAGATTGACTCTCGTAAAGCTTGGTCTGCTTTAGGCAAAGCCCGATTTGAGGAGGTTACAGATCGAATTGCACAAGCCTCTTTGCAAATTTCTATGCAAAACATAGCCGAGATAGCGCAAAATGGAGACCGGATGATGGCTATACATGAAAATGGCAATGTATTTGCTGATATTGCTCGACAGAATGTGTTTAAAGAACGGCCAATCGAGATTGCTGGTGAGCCGGGATATGATAATGTTGATATTACTTATACTCCAGGACAAATCCAAATGAATTATATTCCAGGAGGAGTGACATTCCAACCAGAAGTTCACAGACCAGTGATAGATTATTATCCTGGTAAGGTAAATCCATATCTAATTAGCCAGAATTTCATATTCTTGTCGGTATCAGGACAACAACTCGACGCAGTTGTGTAGCGATTCATAGCTATAATGAACTAAAGTTCATTATAGCTATTGCTATTTTTGAACTAGGAGGTAATAAAATGATCGTAAACACAAAAAGATTTGGTGAGATAAAGTTAATCGATAATGAGAAACAGATTATAACGTTTATCAGTCCGATATTAGGTTTCTCAAACTTATCAAAGTATATACTATTTCAAGAAGAGTCAGGAGCGTTTGAATATCTTCAATCTATTGAAGATGAAGATTTGACATTTGTTATCGTAGATCCATTTATATTTTTTTCCGATTATGAATTTCAACTTGATTCCCATTGGATTGATGTTTTAGGGATTGAAAATGATCAAGATGTTAGTGTCAGAGTTATTGTTACGGTACGATCTGCAAACGATATAACATGTAATCTTAAGGCTCCGCTCTTAATGAACGAACAAAATTATCTGGCGGCACAAGTCGTTTTAGATAATAGGAGATATTCCACTCGACACTCACTTGTAGTTGAGGGGAAAGGAGAGAGTGAGCATGTTGATCCTATCGAGAAGTAAAGGACAGAAAATTATTATCAACGATAATATTGTTCTTTCTGTAATCGAAGTCAGCGGTGATCAGGTTAGAATCGGTTTGGAAGCACCTTCTAATGTTACGATTTACAGAGAAGAAATTTATGATGCAATACAACGTCAAAATAAAGAGGCCGTAGAAATTAATGACGATGTTCACTCGATTCTCCAAAGTGTTACTTCGGCTCGAAAAAAATAAAATAAAAATATTAGTTTGCTATAAACAAAAATAATATCAAGCCGATAACTATATTATGGGTCGAAAGGCTTGGTAGTGACGGCCGCATGCCATGTCTCGATCACAAATTGGGTGAAGCAAGGATGCTAATCACCAACACATTCCAAGGAGGAATTTTATCATGCGTATTAACCACAATATCAGCTCTTACAACACTCAGCGTCAGTTGACTTTCAACAATAATAGTTCTGCAAAGAACTTGGAGAAGCTTTCTTCCGGTTACCGTATTAACCGTGCTGCTGATGATGCTGCTGGTTTGGCAATTTCTGAAAAAATGCGTAACCAAATTCGTGGTTTGGAACAAGCTAACCGCAATGCTTTGGATGGTATTTCCATGATCCAAGTAGCTGAAGGTGCTTTGAATGAAACTCACTCCATGCTGCAACGTATGGGTGAACTGTACACTCAAGCAGCTAACGAAACGTTGACTACTTCGGATGCTAAGAAAATCCAAGATGAAATTACTCAGCTGACTGAACAAATTGATAGTATTGCTACTCAAACCAAATTCAACGGTAGAGAATTGTTGTCTACTGCCGTAGATGCTAAAGAATTGGAATTCCAAGTCGGTGCAAATGAAGGCGACACAATTACACTGGAACTGAAAGGTGCTCAAATGGCACAACTTTTCGCAGCTGGGGCTCTGGTTGACTTGACTCTTACAACAGATGCGAACCAGTTGAATGATGCTGCGAAACTTGAAATGACTAAAGTTCAGAAAGCAATCGATCTGGTGTCTGAAATTCGTTCCGGATTGGGTGCTGTTCAAAATCGTCTGGAGCATACTATTAACAATGTTGGAACGACTGCTGAAAATCTGCAAGCTGCTGAATCCCGTATCCGTGATGTAGATATGGCTAAAGAGATGAGTGATTTCACTAAGAACAATATTCTCACTCAAGCTGCTACTGCAATGTTGGCTCAGGCTAACCAACAACCACAAGGTATCTTGCAACTGCTTAGATAATTATCGTATATTTAATGGCCGGCCGGATAATCCGGCCGGTTTTTCTATAATATCAGGCAATTTTAGAGGGGAATAGTGAGAATGAAAGTGAGTAATGATTCGTCAAAGCTTCCTTTCATTAGGCAGAAACAGTTGCCATCATTAGTTGGAGATTCTACTACATTGAGTAAACCGCGACAACAACAAGATTACCCGCTGTTTTCAGCCCTTGATGGAAGACACGAGGAATTGGTGGAAAAAGCTAATAAAACTCTAGAAGACCTCAGTACGGAATTGAAGGTAACATTTCACAAAGAAACAAATCAATTAATGGTCAAGATTGTGAAATCTCAAACCCAAGAGGTTATAAAAGAGATACCCCCAGAAAAACTGGTTGATTTGGTTTACAATTTATGTGAAATCGCTGGTATTTTTACGGATCGTAAAATATAGGAGGTGACAGGGAAATGACAATCAAAATTAGCGGTATGGCTTCAGGAATGGATATTGATAAAATTGTTTCGGACCTTATGAAGGCCGAAAAACTTCCATCTCAAAAGTTGCACCAACAGAAACAAACGGCGATTTGGACAAGAGACCAGTATCGTGAAGTAAATATGATGTTGTCGAAATTAACTAACGCTGTAGATAAATTAAGGTTTGCTACAAATTTTTCAAAGCTTAGTGCAAATTCAAGTAATTCATCAGTTGTTGAAGCTACTATGAAAACTGGAGCGAAGGAGTCTTCTTACAGTATTCAAGTCAATCAACTGGCAACATCTGCTACAGTGATTGGAAGTGAAATCACAGTCCCTACGTTTCCATCAGGAACTGTCACTCTATCGGATGGAACAAACAGCAAACCTGTAACCCTGGATGGAAAAACACCACAGAATGTGGTGGATGAGATCAATAAGCTTGGTCTTGGAATTCGTGCAAGTTTTGATGCGGTTAACAATCGAATTTCTTTGGTTTCGTCCACGGTAGGAGGAAAGTCGGAAATTACTCTAGGTGGTAATGTTGGCCAATTGGGATTAACTGCTGGTACAACGAATGGTGACAACGCAGAAGTTCTCGTAAACGGCAAGACGGTTAGTATAGCCAATAACAGTCTTGAATTAGACGGGGTTTCCCTGAAGTTGAAAGGGGTCTCCACAGGACCAGTAACTGTAGGTGTATCCAAGGAAACTACTTCTGTTAAAAATCAAATCATGGAGTTTGTGAATTTATACAATACAACCATTGATAGCTTGCGTGAAAAATCATCAGAGTCGGTTTTTCGGACGTTTAAACCATTGACCGATGAAGAAAAAGAATCGATGACAGATAAGCAGATCGAACTGTGGGAGAGCAAAGCTAAAAGTGGTCTTCTAAGAAATGAAAGTATTCTTGAAGAAACAATGAATACTCTTCGAAATAATCTTTCTAAAGAATTGACGACCTCAGGGGTATTTAATTCATTGAGTGATATCGGAATTAGTTTTAAGTCTTTTATGGACGGTGGAATTAAGGAACTGGGTAAGTTGAAGGTAGATGAAGCTAAACTGGAACAGGCAATTAATGACCACCCAGATGATGTTATCAATTTATTTACTCAAGCTCCTACAGCTGATAAATCAAAACCAAGTGAACGTCTCGCACAAACAGGTTTTGCGGATCGCATATATGAAGCACTTAAGACTCAGAGCAGCAAAATCATAAAAAAAATTGGCAGTGGTACTAACAGTGAACTTGTTGATAACAGCTACTATGGAAATCTTATAAGAGATCTCAATTCAAAGATTAAAACAACAGAGGATCGATTGGAAAAAGTTGAAGATCGGTACTATAAGCAGTTTGTTGCAATGGAAAAGGCGATTCAAAAGTTGAACAATCAAGGGTCCTGGCTATCACAACAATTGGGTTAACATACGTTTTATATTGAGGAGAATAACTATGATGATGCAGAATTACCAACTTCAGTATCAAAAGGTGAGAGTAGAGACTGCGAGTCCGGGGGAACTGACCCTTATATTGTATGAAGAATTGTACCGAAGACTTAATTTGTCGAGGCATCAGTTTGAGGGTGGGAATATCGAGGAGAGCAAACAAAATGTTCAGCGTTCTCGTGATATCCTTCAGGAACTTCTAGTTACCCTCAATATGGAATATG
The DNA here is from genome assembly GCF_041954005.1 of Priestia sp. BR_2. Classification (NCBI taxonomy): domain Bacteria; kingdom Bacillati; phylum Bacillota; class Bacilli; order Caryophanales; family Bacillaceae; genus Priestia; species Priestia sp. BR_2. The sequence continues at coordinate 46,898 of NZ_JAVFHM010000192.1, forward strand.
AAATTTCACAACAGTTGTACCAATTATATAATTATTATTTGAGAAGATTGAACGACTTTATCATCCATAAGAATATAGAACCCTTAGAAGAAGTCATTGAATTTTCGAGAGATATGGTAGGCACATGGAAACAGGCATTACAAATTGTAAAGAGTGGAAATGACCAATGACCCAGAAGCAGGCTGAAGAAATATTACTGCAGATCAAAAATTTGTGTGAAAAACATATTATCAACTTTTCTGCAAGTTCATATTTAATTGATTCAGAGAGAATTGATCATCTTTTTCAATTATTGTACACGGCCGATACAGAGGCTTTTGAGGACTCAAATTCCTGGAAGAGACACTGTTCGGAAGTTCTGCAATTGAACGATAAATTGAAGGTGATAGTGGGGGGGAAAATGCTAGAAATGAATCGTATCAGAAACATGAATTATAATTCAATGAATAAAGTTGAAGCTTTTTATATTGACCGTAAGGGTTAGGACAGAATAAAGGAGGACAAGAAAAATGAAGATCAGACGCTGGCTATTAAGCTTATTAGCCGTGATGATAATAGTGGCAGGGCTACAATGGTTACCGGGAAAAATCGAAGCCGCAGATAATTATCTCACAGTCAATAAAACAGTTACTCCTAATAACATCCTTGAGGGAGAAGAGGTTGATGTAAGGCTTGATATAACAGGTGCTCCGCCAGTTAATGTGGTATTACCCAACGATGTCATATTAATAATAGACAGATCAGGCAGCATGGGAACACAGAAAATGGAGGATGCTAAAAACGCTGCAAAAGGATTCATCGATTTGATGGATTTCTCAAAACACCGAGTTGGTATCGTTGACTATAGCGATGCATCCCGTTCGTTTGGGTTAACAACAGATACGTCTTCCGTAAAAGATTATATTTCCACTATAAAAGCTAGCGGTGGTACTGCAACAGGAGACTCTATATCAAAGGCTATGGAAATGTTAGAGGGTCATAGAGACAATGCTCAGCCTGTTATAGTACTGTTAACGGATGGCGATGCTACAATACCAAGCAATAACCCGTATCAGTTTGCATTGGATAAAGCAAATGAGGCTAAGGAAGCTGGAATTGTATTCTATACGATAGCTCTTTTAGAATCTAACGCTAATCCAGACACTAGCGGACCAAACAAGTTGCTTAAAGAGATGGCAACGACAGCTCACCACCATCACTATGTGCTTGGCTCTGTTGGACTTTCTGAAATTTATGCTGCGATTGTTCAAGAAATTGGTTTGGCTAGTGCATATGATGTAATTGTAGATGATATAATATCCAATCAATTTGAAATTATCCCAGGCTCATACGACAATAATATCCCTAAACCGATTGTTGAGGGAAATAAGCTGACGTGGAATTTCCTTGAGTTGAAAAAAGACACACTCTCATTCACTTATAAAATAAGGCATAAAAAAGGAAGTAAAGTGGGTTTGCTCCCTGTAAACGGTAACGGGACGCGTATTACATATAAGGATTATACGGGTGTTTCTAAGCAGGCGAATATTCCTAATCCAACTGTAACGGTTAAATATCCTGCTCCGGTTATTACAGCTGTTACTCCATCTGAAGGTAAAGTTACAGGTGGTGATACTGTAACGATCACTGGTGAGAATTTTAGGGAGAATCCTCAAGTAACTTTTGCTGGAAAATACTCTACACAGGTTGACTATATAAGTCCAAATGAGGTTAGAGTGCTGGTGCCACCAGGTAATCAAGGAGAGGCTGTGGTTAAACTCATCAATGACGATAATCAAGCCGCTACTGCAAACTATACTTATTATGATGATCCTGTAATCACCAATATATTACCGAACAATGGACCATTGGAAGGAAATACTCTGGTGCAAGTTAGAGGTAGCTCCTTTTTGAAAGGTGTAAAGGTTAAATTTGGTGAAGTCTATTCGACCAGTGTAACATTCAATCATAGTGGTTATCTTTCCGTCATGACACCAGCTGCTACTAATCCAGGAGTTGTGGACGTCGTTGTTGAGAATCCGGATGGAAGAACAGCTACGTTGTCCCAGTCATACACATATAATGAACCACCCAAAATGACAGTGACCTCAATTACCCCGGACAAGGGCCTTACAACGGGAGGGGAAACCGTTACAATTAATGGAACACTCATTCAAACTGGAAGTAAAGTCTTCTTTGGCGATGTGGAAGGTACAAATTATAAATACTCTAGTGTAAATAAAATGTTGGTAAGTGCACCTGCCAATAATACTCCTGGAACGGTAGATGTCCGCATTGAAGGGCCAGACGGTTATTCCGTTGACCTGCCAGCTGCATATACTTATGAGAATCCACCGCTTCCGCCTGCCCCAACAATACTAAAAGTAACACCGGCATCAGGAGTTATGACTGGAGGGAATACAATATACGTAGATGGGACAGGGTTCCAACCTAATGCTAAAGTTTATTTTGACGGAAGTGAAGTTTCGAAGGTTGTGTTCTCTACTTCTTCCAGGCTTTCAGTAACTGCGCCTGAATGGCCTACACCTGGAAAGGTTGCAATTACAGTTACTAATCCTGATCTACAGTCGGTCACTCTAGCGGATGCGTATGAGTATTTGACGCCACCACCACCACCTGGTCCGGCAATATCTGCCGTGTTACCTGCTAAAGGGCCTTTTTTAGGAGGAAATCGAGTTTACGTAGATGGTCAAAACTTTGCCAATGGAGCACAAGTTTACTTTAATGATCAAGCAATTGCTACAACTTTCGTAACTACTTCACGGCTTTCGATTGTTGCACCAGAAGCTACAAACCAAGGTTATGTTACGGTAAAAGTAGTGAATCCTGATTCACAGTACGTTGAGAAGGCGAATGGCTATTTATACGAGGCACCTATAGTTATTCCAGCACCAATAATTACATCAGTAACACCAAATACAGGAGCCAAGACAGGAAACTATCTCATGGTTATTAATGGTGAAAATTTCCAAAGGGGTGCTGTAGTGACGATTGGTTCTACTCAGTTAAACCTGTATGCTTATGTGAACACTACACAAGTAAGGGTTATGATTCCTTCGTCTTCAACTGCTGGTACTGTTGACGTTACGATTACTAATCCTGATGGTCAATCAGCTACATTAACAGGCGGATTTACTTATGAAGAACCGAAAATATCAATCAGCAAGTTAATCCCAGGAAATGGCCCTTTAGCCGGTGGTACATCGGTATATGTTGATGGAGCGAACTATGATCCTGGAATGACAGTCACTTTTAACGGGCAACAAATAAGCTTTACTTACGTCTCGAATGCGAGAATTCGAATTATTACACCTGCTGGAACTGCCCAGGGAGCAGTACCTATTGAATTGACCAATCCGTCGGGCTCCACTGCAACTGCTCAATTTACCTATGATGCGCCCCCTGTTATTCCAGCACCTTCAATTAGTAAGCTGAGTGTGGCAAGCGGCTCGATAGCTGGTGGTTACACAATGTACGTGGATGGTGCTTATTATCAGAATGGTGCGACTATAGACTTTGGAGGAATAATCATTACCCCTCAGTTTGTCAATAGTTCACGCTTAATGATCAGGGTTCCTTCCGCAGTTACTCCAGGAATTGTTTCGGTTACAGTCAACAACCCTGATGGAAAGAAAAGCAATTCGAAAGATTTTGAGTACAAGTAATTGCATATAGGAAAGGCCTTATTGGGTCTTTCCTTTTTTTATTGTTCATGAAATCTAATTGTATGACGATATATATTATTAAAGGGTTATAGGGTATCAGTAGGAGGGGTTTTGTGGAGAAGATAGTACTAACACCAAGGTATATGAATTCTTTTGTCTGTATTGGTAGTGAATGTGAGGATAATTGTTGTTCTGCGGGGTGGCAAATATCTATTGATAAGAAAACATATCTAAAGTATAAAAATATCAAGCATTCTGAATTGAGAAAAGAAATTAAAGATTCTGTCAAACGAAATAAAAATGAAGTCACAAGCGACTCAAAATATGCCTTTCTTAAAATGAACGAAAATAAACATTGTTCGTTACTCAATGAAAACAAGATGTGCGCCGTGCATTTAAAGCTCGGTGAGGATATGCTTTCACCAGTATGTGCAACCTTTCCAAGAATCCAGAATCAAATTGATAATCAGTTTGAGCTATCAGCCACATTATCTTGTCCCGAGGCTGCCAGACTAGCTCTTTTGAATCCTGATGGTATTGATTTCGAGAAGAAAGATTACGAGCCAAACAAAAATTGGAGCACAAAGATTAATCTTAAAACCCAGAATATAAATAATGGGAACATGAAATTCCATGAAGTTAGAGAATTTGCAATCGATATAGTACAAAGTAGACTTTTAAGCTTAAGTGATAGACTTATTTTCTTAGGATTGTTTATGAATAAACTACAAGAGATATTGGACAGAAAAAGTTATCATGAAATAAATGATCTGATTCAAGAATATCAAATCAAACTCTCTACTGAGCAATATTTAAATAGCATTCAGCTTATACATGATAATATTTCTTTGCAAATTGAGACGACAATAGGATTGGTTAAAGCTCGAAAAAAGTCAGACATTAGTAGCGTGAAATATCTCGAATGTTTAGAAGATTTGATGAACGGTTTGAATATTCGAGATGAGAACCATATGGATAATCAAAAAGTGGTGGATGTTTACCTCTTTAATTATAAAAATTACTATGCTCCTTTTATTGCTGGATATGAGTATATTTTAGAGAATTATGTAGTGAATTATATGTTTGAGAGCATGTTTCCTAATATGGCAGTTGGGGATCCCTTTAAGGACTACATTAAATTGGCCTCCTTATTTGCTATGTTAAAGTTGCACTTTGTTGGAATTTCGGGGGAGTATAAAGGGCTTAGCCAAGATTTAGCTGTGAAAATTATTTATACCTTTGTTCGTGCATTTGAACATAATTTATCGTACAAGAATGGCATGATGGAGCTGATAGAGGAAAATGGATTTAATACACTGGCCCATATCGTATCATTATTGAAAGATAGAAAAATTGAAAAAATTCAAATTTAAACGAGCTGAGATATTATGGATCTCTGTTAGAAATAGAGTTAGCTGAGAGAACTCTATAAAACGACTAGTGAGGACTTATTATGAAAACTAAGCTACCTATATCCGTTTGTATGATTGTTAAGAATGAAGAAGCATACATTGCAAAGTGTATCCGCTCTTTGAAGTCCATAGTTAATGAGATTAATGTGGTGGATACTGGATCTACGGATCATACGATCGCAATAGCTGTCGAAGAGGGAGTAAGACTTCATCATTATCAATGGAATGATAATTTTTCAGATGCTAGAAACTACGCAATCAGTGTTGCTACACAACCTTATATATTGATCATGGATGCAGATGAAATATTAGATCAAACTACTGCAGAGTTTCTAGAGCAATATATAAACAGTTTATCAGATGTTCCAGCAACTGTTATCGTACGCAGCGTAATGGATGAACAAAGAATAGTGAATTCAAGGCTCACTCGGTTATTCCCTAATCGTGGAGAATATCAATATAAGGGTATTATTCATGAACAATTAACTTACAAGGGCATGCCAATTGAAACAGTTCAAAATACAAATATTGTTATAAATCATACTGGATACCAAGATAGCGAAATACAAAAAAAGGGTAAAATCGATCGAAATTTAAGACTGCTTAGAAAACAACAGGAATCCGATTCCAATTCAAGCTATATAAGTTTTCAAATTGGACAGACCTTATATGTGAAAGGGGATTATGAACAGGCTATTCTGGCTTTTGATGAAGCTCTCCAAAGTGCTTCGAAACAAGGTTTCTTGCCTGATTTTATTTCTACTTTATTTTTATCTTACGGCTATTGCTTACTCAATACTGCTCAATTTGATATATTGGACAATCTTATTAACGATGCTATTGAATTTTATCCTGATTTTACAGATCTATATTTTTTATACGGTGTCTCTTTAATCGATAGAAAGGACGTTCAGAAATTTACGGATATTAAGGAGATTTTCGAATATTGTCTTCATCTAGGCGAGGTTACAAATCCTTCATATGAGTCGGTCGAAGGAGTCGGTTCTTATAGAGCCTTATTCAATCTAGGGGTATATTACGAAGTTATGGATAATGATGAAGAGGCATATAGATGTTATTCTAGAAGTGCTGAGTATCGGTTCAAACCTGCATTAGTTAAAGTGTATACGCATAAAGGGAAGGTGTAGCAAGTGAAAGACATGAAGTGATAAGGCTAATATTAAACCCAGACATACTTGGCAATATATATTTAGTATAATTTTTATCGAGCAGACCGCTTTAGTTGAACTCTTAGTAGGCCTGCTTTTTAGTTTTTTTAACGAGGCTTTGCTCTTATTACACACTAACTTTTACATCGCCAAAATCAAATTCAAGTTAATAATATAAAAAATGAAATAGCTTCACTTTTCTTACGCTCTAGATTTGTCAAGAAGAACGGCGATTGGTAATTTCGTTGCGTTCACTCCATTGGTAAATACTAAGCTGATCTTTCGATAGTTTTTAATTAATCAGCTGGAACTTATCTTCGTATTATACTATCAAGTTTATGTAAAAACATGCCGATATTACCGGGTGTAGAAAAAATAACTTTCAAGAAAAGGGCGAATTCAAATGGATTTTGAACTCAGCTTAAAATTAAAAGCAGATATCTACAATTTAATGCAATCAACAGATTTTATGAAGGCTAAGGATTTACTGGAACTCTATTCTGATAAATATGGAAGCGATCCAGATATCGTTATTTTACAATCCATGTTTTATTTTAAATTAAATGATTTAGAAATAGCACAGAGAATATTGGAAGAGGGAATTAAAAAATATCCATTGCATGAAGATTTAAATTATAATATAGGCTTTATTTATGAAAATGTAGAAGATTACCCCAAAGCGGCCTTTCATTTTTATATCGCTCAACTAGTAACGAAGGATGAGATCTTGAAAGAAGAACTCTCACAAAAACTCGGTGTTCTACGTTCATTGCTAAAGGTGCCTGTTACTAATATTCTCCTGGAAAACAAGAGCAGTATTCCAAAAGTAAGTGTCATAATTACAGCATATAATCAAGAGAATTATCTCAAACAAACAATTGAGAGTTTACTTTCGCAAACATATCCTAATATAGAGATTATAGTCGCGGATGATTGTTCTACCGATGGTACGGAATCTATGATGGAGCGATTTTCAGGAGAGTACAGAGTCAACTATAAGAGAAACACTCAGAATTTAGGGCCTGGAGTTAATGGGTGTCATGCATTTTATCAATATGCAGACGGGGAATATGTACTCTTCGTTAACCATGATGATTATTTAACAGATTCTAATTACGTCTTGAAAGCTGTGTGTTTATTAGAAAGTAACAAGACATTATCCTTTGTCTTTGCGAACTGTACGAAGCTTAATATATCTACTGGGGAGGAGCAACAAACGGAAGTATATTTAAATGAAGAAGTTAATGGCATGCATTATTTTATGTTTTATGAGACGAGGGATTACCCGCATATTACGAGTCTACTGACAAGCGTATTTCGAAGGGAATTACTTGTTCAAATGGAATGCCTTGTAGAAGAAACGATGAGTAAAGATTTATTTTTATATTTGAAACTTATGCTGGCAGGAAATGTTGGATTTATACAAGATAATGTAGGAGTATATCGAGTACATGAGCAAAGCATTAGCTATAACATGCCTCCCCAGTACGATTATTCCACAATTAAGGAGCTGGACAGGTTAAGGGGGTTTGCTAATAAAAACTATTTCTCATCGGATGAGCTAATGGATAAGTGGTTAGGATTTCGCATATATGCTTATTTTAGATGGAGATTCAATACACTGCGAGTTCAGAAAAATTATGAACAAATCGATAAAATTATGAATTTTCTTAGTAAGAAATATAATAATGCATATATATTGTTGAAAAAAGATGCTGAGGAAAGAGAACTATAATGATCCCAGTTACCAAAACCTACCTGCCTAACATTAAAAAGTATCAAGAATATGTTGAACGAATATTTGCTTCTAACCAATTGACGAATAATGGAACCTTGGTTCGTGAACTTGAAAGTAAGTTGAAAGATTATTTGGGTGTACCCTACCTAGTTCTTGTTTCTAATGGAACGCTTGCTCTGCAATTAGCTTATAAATTGCTTGAGCTTAAGGGGGATGTTATTACGACTCCCTTCTCTTTCGTGGCGACAACAAGTAGCTTGATTTGGGGAGGATTAAAGCCAGTTTTCTCGGACATTAATCCCGAGACTTTAAATATAGATGTTACAAAGATTGAAGAAAAGGTTACTAAGGATACCTCTTGTATTTTACCGGTGCACGTATTTGGAAATCCATGCGAAGTTGATCGAATCCAAAAAATTGCTGATAGACATAATTTAAAAGTGATATACGATGCAGCGCATGCATTTGGTACTGATTACAAAGGAAAGAGTATTTTTAATTTTGGTGATGTTTCTATTGTAAGCTTTCATGCAACCAAGCTATTCCACACTATTGAGGGTGGAGCAATAATCATGCAGAATGAAGAACTTTATAAAAAAGCAAAGCAGTTAATAAATTTTGGATTTGGATCAAATGGGATTCCAGAAGTCCTAGGTATAAATGCTAAAATGAATGAATTTCAAGCGGCTATGGGTTTATGTGTTCTAGATGACATTGATATAATCCATTCAAAGAGAGAGCAAGTCCATAAGTATTACCAAGATCGATTAGGCTCTATCTCGGATATTGATCTAGTCTCTTTCAATCAATTAGGAACAAAAAATTATTCATATTTTCCAATCATACTAAAAAATGAGGAAATCGTAGTTAGAGTTAAAGAAGCACTAGAAGAACAGGAGATTTTTCCTCGAAGATATTTTTATCCGTCATTAGACGGACTTCCTTATGTCGATTCTCCTCCAATGGAAGTTGCAGGTGAGATGGCTAATCGTATACTGTGCCTTCCGATGTACGGAGAATTATCAGAGTCGATAATTGATGAGATATGTCATATCATAATTAATCAAATAACTTCCATGGTGAAGGAGAATGAATGTGTTAAATAGAGGAGGTTCCAATTCTAGTCGCGCGTTCATTCTTTTTTCGGGTTTTAATACCAGAGCGGTGTTAACTTTATGCCGAATCTTTACTAAATATAAGATTACCTTTTTTATCATTGCTTTAGATAAGAATGATCCAATTCATTTAACAGCATATACATCCCACGTTAAATGGATACGTAAAAAGAGACAGCTAGATCTTGATGAATTTATAGATGCAATTGAACATATAAGAACACGCTATGAAGTGGATACGGTCACTATTGTACCAAGTACGGAAGCACTTAACCGCTTTATTTTAGAGCATAGAGGTTTTTTGGAGGATAGAAATATATCAGTTCCCTTAGTGAACAAAGCTTTATATGAGTTGATTTCTAATAAATACTCTTTTGGTGAATTATGTGCTTTGAAAGGGATGAAAGTTCCAACTGAAATTACGCTGTCAGAGAAAGCTGTAACCAATTATCCGATAGTGGCAAAGCCAAGAAATTATTCGACTTCAAATACTATTAGTCCCGTTATTATTAATCATCAACTTGAATTGCTAGAGTTTCAACGATTATATAATGTGGATGATTTTTATTTTCAGGAATATGTAAATGGTGAATCTTACTATTTGTTATATTCCATTGATAAATCCGGAACAGTAGTTAGCTTTTCTCAGAAAAACTTCATTCAGCAAGGCAATGGAAAATCAATTGTTCTAGCAGTATCAGCAGAGATACACAATGAAAGCATCGGTGAGAAGTATAAACGGTTCTTTTTAGAATTGGGTTTCCATGGCGTTGTCATGGTTGAGATAAAAAGAATAAAGGAAAATGATTACATGATAGAAGCAAACCCACGGTTTTGGGGCCCACTTCAATTAACCATGGATTGTAATGTTCCAATAGTAGAGTTGTGGTTACAAATGTGCGGTTGTGAACTTCAGGAAGAATCGAAAGCATCCCCCCCATATGTGTATGGAGAATATCTTTGGCTGTCAGGCTTATTGAAATCTATAAAAAATAACGATGTGATGTACCATGTTAATCCTGAAGTTATACAACATTTGCCTGATTATCTATTAAGCGATGTTTATCTAAGGAAAGATAGCCTTAATTACTTCTACGACGAGATCAAGGGAGACAAATAAATGAACGAGAGAATATTAAAGCTTAAGAATCTGTACAAAGATTCTTCTAAGCATTCTACTTATCAGAATATACCTTCTTTTGTACAAGAGGCTCTCGGGTATCAAGAGCACATTAATGAAGAATGGCGCGGGGATACTGCTCGTTATAAATTCATTTTGGGCTTTTTACAGGAGTTAAAGGTAGATAGTATTGTTGATATTGGAGCTAATACTGGTTTCTTCTCCCATAGTCTTATGAAGGATTTGCCCAATATAAGTGTCACAGCAATCGAACCTAATAAAAATCATGCAGAATTTATTCGAGAAATCAACGAGATTTTTAATCTTACTAACATCAAAGTAATAGATAAACCACTTCAAATAGAGAACTTTGACACACTGCAAAATGAATTCGACTGTGCATTGATATTAAACGTGCTTCATCACGCAGGTGTGGATTTCGATCAAGATAAAGTGAAAGAACCATATGAGGTTTGGGATTATATGGAGAACTATCTGAATAAGTTTTCAAAAGTCTCTTCCTTGATAATTCTTCAGTTAGGATATAACTGGGGGGGCGACAAAACAAAGCCAATCGTGCCTACTAGTGACTGTTATCAAATGTTCTCTAATTTATATAATTGCGCCAAACGTTCCGGATGGAATATCCGAGAGGTGGCTTATTATTTTAAAATGGAGCAGGAGTATAAAACGATGCCACAATCCATACTTGATACCATAGATAATGATGAGAGCAAGTCGAGAGACTTATTTAATTCTTGGTGTTTATCTATGGACATTTCAACAAGTAGTGAATTTTATAAAAGACCTCTATTAATTTTGGAAAACAGTGCTAACTGAAGTCTATACTATCAGGAGATGAAATTAAATGTATAAGCTATTGGTCTTTGGTAATGGGGGTTTATGGAGTATTATAAAGAACTATATCGATTCTAACAAAGCAGAGATTATTGGATTTATTAATAGTGATCTAAAATTGAATGGGACGTTTTTTGAAGATAAACCTGTAATTACACCACAACAAATAATGAATTATGAATTTGACTATATCGTACTGGCGAGTGGTCAGTATGACGAGTTAATTAATCAACTTAAGGACACAAATCTTGAAAAGGAAAAAATTATTGCATTTAAGATCAACGGTTCGAAGGTGTTTCAGGAAATTCAAGATCAGGCAAATCGTAGAATACTAGAAGAAACAAATCAAAATAGTTTTAACCTAATATCCCGCAATAATATGGAGCCTTACTTTTTAGTAAATATGAATATGTTAGGTAGGGAAAGAGAGTTTGAACTTACTGATGGTTTTACTGATTATGTTCGACTTTCGACATTAGAACTCATCGCAAATGAGATCAATACATGTAACATACCAGGTAATGTTGCAGAGCTAGGCGTATATAAAGGGGATTTTTCAAAGCATATTAATAGATTGTTTCCAGCTAAGAAGCTGTACCTTTTTGATACGTTTCAGGGATTTGACAATAGAGATATCTTGATAGATTTACAAAAAAAATACTCTAGTGAAACCACTCGATTCACAGATACAACCATAGATCTTGTTATGAAAAAAATGAAGTACCCAGAAAATATACACATAAGAAAAGGTTATTTTCCTGAAACATCGGAAGGCCTTGAAGATCAGTTCTCTTTTGTAAGTATTGACACTGATCTGTATAAGCCGATTTATGATGGACTTACGTATTTTTATCCTAGGTTAGTAAAAGGTGGATATATTTTTGTTCACGATTATAATAATGCTATATTTAAGGGAGCGAAAGAAGCAGTACGAAAATTCTGCTCGGAGAATTCTATTCCTTATGTACCCGTTAGTGATAATCTAGGAACAGTAATCATTGCAAAATAAGATTCCCAATACTTGTTTCACTCCCTCCCTCCCTGGTTAAATAACCATAAACATATTTTGTCCGCATACTATTTTCGCCCGCCAACTCAGTCGTGAAGCCAAGTCGACATTTTTCCCGGTTTTCTGCAAAAGAAAACCTTTTCCTTGGTAATTGACACTGGATAAGTCGGGTGCTATAGTCGGAAATGTGGACAATTAGTGTCACACTTTATTTGACAATGAAGGGAATGTTAGTGCATGCAAGGTAAAGTGAAATGGTTCAACGCAGAGAAAGGTTATGGCTTCATCGAGACTGAGGACGGCGGCGACGTATTCGTACATTTCTCCGCGATCCAATCCGAGGGCTTCAAGACTCTGGAAGAAGGACAATCCGTAGAATTCGAGATCGTTGAAGGCGCTCGTGGCCCGCAAGCAGCTAACGTAATCAAATTATAATCATCCCGGCATAGCCGACCTACATAAACGGTACGATGGTTAACAATTGGAGATTCGCTAGCCCAAGACTCCGGAACTTCCGGGGTCTTTTTTTGTGTCCGGCCTCCGAAAAATATTGTGCTAAAATTCACAATTCTGTCTTTTTACATAGCCATAACAAAATGGTATAATGAGGGTGCAAAGGAGGAGTGCCCAATGCAATTCACTATCCGAGGTCAACAAATTGAAGTGACCGATGCTTTGAAGGACTATGTTGACAAGAAACTCAGCAGGCTAGATAAGTATTTTGATGCACCCCCCACCTCCGAAGGATACGTCACCCTGAGTGTCATTCGAGGATTGCACACGGTGGAAGTGACCATTCCGCTTACCGGTGTGGTACTTCGTGCGGAAGACCGAAGCGATGATATGTACGCTTCCATTGACGCCGTTGTGGACAAGTTGGAACGTCAGATTCGCAAGCACAAAACCAAGCTGAACCGCAAGATCAAGCAAGAGGGCGGACTGAAGACGCTCATTGCGGAGAACGGGGCAGCGGCCACCAGTCAGGTGGATGCAGAGCAAGTGGAGTATGACGAGGACGAATACGAAGTCGTCCGTACGAAACGTTTTACCATGAAGCCGATGGACGTAGAAGAAGCGATCCTGCAGATGAACATGGTAGGCCATAATTTCTTTGTATTTTCCAACATTGACACACAAGAAGTAAATGTCGTCTACAAACGTGATGACGGCAAGTACGGATTGATCGAGCGGGACTGAGTTTTAAGCGGCAGCATTTCTAAGGGAATGCGGAGGGAGCTGGCCCGGTTCGAATTTTAAAATGAAATCGAAATGTAAGATGAGCCTTCATCCGTGCAAGCGGGTGGGGCTCTTTATTTGGATATACGGCTTCGAGACGCGTAAGGATCGCAAAAAGAATGGCATTTGATGGTAACCCCATCGGAGTATGCTGAATAGTGCAACCTTTTTATCGATGGAATGGGTTCATAAGGAACTTCATGGGTTCTTCTTACAATAGCCTCAGATGACACAAAGCTAGGGCTTCCTATATAGGTGGATTGAAGCCCATTTAGCTGATAATTCAGCGATTGCTCCAGACGGTGGCTTCAGGCCTCATCCTCTGCTTATTCCCTACAATGGACATCGATGTTCCTGTCCTCATTAGATGTAGAATTTGACTTCGGGGATGAAGATAATTCCATTGCTGCGCGCCGGGAAAATGCTCCACGCAACTTTTTTGGGCCTCTCCGCGTCTCATAGAGTAAGGCTTCGCGTAACAGACACCTCTTGTAATAGCACATATTGTTGCGGCATCCCTTACAAACTGTTACAATTTATGCAAACCCTCATTTTATGGGACGGGCTTTTTAGCCTGCATGAAATGGGACCATCATAAGGAATCAATGAATCGATTTCATCATTTAACCCTTTGGCATTTAATGAAGTTGATTCTATCACTTGTTTTGCACGAAAGGGGTTAACCATGCTAGGACTTGTCAAAAAGATTTTCGGCGACACCAACGAGCGTGATGTCAAACGTCTCATGAAGACGGTCGATGTAATCAACAAAATGGAACCGGATTTTGAGAAGCTCTCCGATGAGCAGCTGCAAGCCAAAACCGAGGAGTTCCGTGCGCGGATCGAGAAAGGTGAGACGCTGGAGGAATTGCTTCCCGAAGCGTTTGCGACAGTCCGCGAGGCTTCCAGACGGACGCTTGGCAAACGTCACTATGACGTGCAGTTGGTCGGGGGGATGGCCCTCCACGAAGGCAAAATTGCAGAGATGAAAACCGGTGAAGGTAAGACCCTTGTAGGTACGCTGCCGGTTTACTTAAATGCCCTGCTTGGCAAAGGCGTTCACGTGGTTACCGTCAATGATTATTTGGCGCAGCGTGACAGCCAAGAAATGGCGCAAATATATAACTTCCTGGGTCTATCCGTTGGGGTTAACCTAAGCGGCATGGAGCACCCGGATAAACAGCAGGCTTATGCTTGCGATATTACGTACGGGACGAACAATGAGTTCGGTTTTGACTATCTGCGTGACAACATGGTCCTCTACAAAGAGCAGATGGTACAGCGTCCGCTGTATTTCTGCATCATTGACGAAGTGGACTCCATCCTGGTTGACGAAGCGCGTACGCCGCTCATCATTTCGGGACAAGCTCAGAAATCGACCGAGCTGTATTTTGCAGCCGACCGGTTCGTGAAGCGTCTGACGGCCGAAGAGGATTACACGGTAGACATTAAGGTCAAATCCGTAGCCTTGACGGAAAAAGGCGTAGCGCTGGCTGAACGTTCCTTCGGAATCGAGAACCTGTATGACCACAACCACGTAACCTTGAATCACCACATTGTACAAGCGCTGAAAGCGAACGTGATCATGCGCCGCGATGTGGATTACGTGGTTACCGACGACGAAGTGGTCATCGTTGACGAATTTACGGGCCGTCTGATGGCTGGACGCCGCTACAGCGACGGTCTCCACCAGGCGATCGAAGCGAAGGAAGGCATTGAGGTTCAGAACGAGAGCATGACTCTTGCGACGATTACCTTCCAGAACTACTTCCGGATGTATCGCAAGCTGGCGGGTATGACGGGTACGGCGAAGACGGAGGAAGAAGAATTCAAGAAAATTTACGGTCTTGAAGTGCTTCAAATTCCGACGAACCGACCGAATCAGCGTGTCGACATGCCGGATGTGGTTTACAAGAGCGAAGATGGCAAGTTCAAGGCGGTAGTAGCCGAGATCGTGGAACGGCATAAAAAAAACCAGCCGATTCTGGTGGGTACGGTTTCCATCGAGAACTCCGAGCGTTTGTCTGAAATGCTGAAACGCAAAGGCGTCCAGCATAAAGTCCTGAATGCGAAATACCATGCGGAGGAAGCGGAAATCATCTCGCGCGCCGGACAGCCGGGATCGGTCACGATCGCGACGAACATGGCGGGACGCGGTACGGATATTTTGCTTGGCGAAGGCGTACAGGATATTGGCGGACTTCACATTATCGGTACGGAGCGTCACGAATCGCGCCGGATCGATAACCAGCTGCGCGGCCGTGCAGGTCGTCAGGGTGACCCGGGGTCTACCCAGTTCTATCTGTCCCTCGGCGATGAGCTGATGAAGCGTTTTGGTACGGACAACGTGCTGAACATGATGGAACGCCTTGGCTTCGAAGAAGATCAGCCGATCGAGAGCAAAATGATTACCCGTGCGGTTGAATCCGCGCAGAAGCGGGTAGAAGGCAACAACTTCGATATGCGTAAAGTCGTTCTCCAATACGATGACGTCATGAACCAGCAGCGCGAGATTATCTACAAGCAGCGCCGCGAGATCTTGGAATCCCAAGACATCAAGCAAATCGTTGTCGAGATGATCAAGCCGGTCATTGACCGCGTCGTGCAGGCTCACTGCAGCGATGACATTCCGGAGAACTGGGAACTGCAGGAAGTGGCAGACTACGTGAACAGCAAGCTGCTGGACGAGGGTGCCGTTACCCGCGAGGATCTGTGGGGCAAAGAAGCCGAAGAGCTTACCGAGTATATCTTCGATCGCGTGATGAAGAAATACGAAGAACGCGAGCAAGCCATCGGCGAAGAAATGGTACGCGAGTTCGAGAAGGTTATCGTGCTGCGCGCGGTAGACAGCAAGTGGATGGATCACATCGATGCGATGGACCAGCTGCGTCAAGGCATCCACCTCCGTGCATACGGCGGTACCGATCCGCTTCGCGAATACCAATTCGAAGGCTTCGAAATGTTTAATGCGATGATCGCTACGATCCAGGAAGAAGTGGCGACCTACATCATGAAGGCTCAAATCGCAACGAACCAGGAGCGCCAAGCGGTCGTGGACGAGAACAAAGTCTCCACGAACAGCAGCAGCGAACCTGCCGAGAAGCGTCCGGTCCAGGTGGCTGAACAGATCGGCCGGAACGACCCGTGCCCATGCGGCAGCGGCAAGAAGTACAAGCATTGCCATGGACAGAACGCGTAAGCGATCCGACCCAAAAGCGATGAATCGTATAGAATAGCCCGTCCAGGTGATGGGCGCGGATTTTTCTGGCTCCCTTAAGAGCGGCAGATGAACCGGGTGATGGTGGTCTTTTCCACGGTGATCCGAATCCCCCTGCCGCGCTTAAGGGAGTTTATCTGAATAAACGGCGAAATTCCTGGTACAGCAACGTGAAATTCTCTTGAAATGGAACGTTTTCCATGGAGGAGAGGGTATACTGAAATTATTACGTGTAGATAAGAAAGGACGAGGACTCATGATCGATCCAAGTGTGAAGCAGGACCTGCGTGAAATCAGCAAAAAACTAACCAATCTTAGGGGGTCTCTTTGACTTAGATCTCAAACAGGAAATGATTGAGAATTTTGAGGAGAAGATGGCGGCTCCGGATTTCTGGGACGATAATGAGAAGGCTCAGGCGCTAATCGCCGAGATGAATGCCGTGAAGTCATCCGTGGATCAATACCAGAAGCTGCAGGCGGATTACGATGATGCCGTCGTGATGATCGAGCTGGCGGATGAAGAGGGCGATGACTCCCTTGCGGGAGAGATCGGTGAGACGATCAAGGACCTGGTTGGGCGCGTGGAGGAATTTGAGCTTCAGCTGCTGCTGAACCAGCCTTACGATAAAATGAATGCGATTCTTGAGCTGCATCCCGGCGCCGGTGGTACCGAGTCTCAAGACTGGGGCCAAATGCTGCACCGCATGTACACGCGATGGGCCGAGAAGCGCGGCTTCAAGGTGGAGACGCTGGATTATCTCCCTGGCGATGAAGCGGGAATCAAAAGCGTAACCCTATTGATCAAAGGCTTTAATGCCTACGGATATTTGAAGGCTGAAAAAGGGGTCCATCGACTGGTTCGGATCTCTCCGTTCGACTCTTCGGGCAGACGGCATACGTCCTTCGTGTCCTGTGACGTCGTACCGGAAATTACGGATGACGTGGAGATCGACATCCGTACCGAGGATCTGAAGATCGACACGTACCGGGCGAGCGGCGCCGGCGGACAGCATATCAATACGACGGACTCGGCCGTACGGATTACGCACTTGCCAACCGGCGTGGTGGTGACGTGCCAGAATGAACGCTCCCAGATCAAGAACCGCGAGCGGGCGATGACGATGCTTCGTTCCAAGCTCTACGAACGCAAAATCGAGGAGCAGCAGAAGGAATTGGCGGAGATCCGCGGCGAGCAGTCCGATATTGCTTGGGGCAGCCAGATCCGTTCGTATGTATTCCATCCGTACAGCATGGTCAAGGATCATCGGACGCAAGTAGAGACCGGTAATGTCGGCGCCGTTATGGACGGAGATTTGGACGGATTTATCGACGGGTATTTGCGCAGCCAGATCAAGCAGGAAGTCGAGTAGGACGTTGAGGAGAGATTTATAGAACTATGGCGCAATCCGCTGGCAATCCATCGATCAACAAACGAAAAAGAGAACCCTTGATTCCGATCAACGGTCCGCTCCGGCAGACGGTGGACGCAATCTTTATTATCGTCGGCTCCTTTATTATGGCGCTGTCGTTTAATCTGTTTTTCCTGCCCAATCATATCGCCTCGGGCGGCGTGTCGGGTTTGTCCGTTCTTGCGCAAGCGTGGCTCGGCATTGAACCGGCCTTTACGCAGTGGGCGCTGAACATTCCTTTGTTCGTGCTTGGCTTTTGGCTGCTTGGGCGCGACTACGGCATCCGCTCCCTGCTGGGAAGCGTGATTTTGCCGCTGTTCGTCTTTTTGACCAAGGACTGGCCGATTCCAACCTCTAACCCGCTTCTGGCATCGATTTATGGCGGTATCGGCGTCGGTATCGGCATGGGGCTGGTCTATCGCGGCAGGGGGTCAACCGGCGGGTTGACCATCGTGGCGCAGCTCCTGCAAAAATACAGCGGCCTCAGCTTTTCCGTCTGCGTCGTACTGCTGGATGCGATCGTAATCTCGTCGGCAGCCCTCGTATTGTCGCTGGAGCAGGCGTTATACGCGCTGATTGGTCTGTACGTGACAGGCAAAGTGATTGATGCCATTGAGTTGGGCTTTAGCTTTACCAAGGTGGCCTACATTATATCCGATCATACGGAGCCGATTACCAAGGCCATTCTCGAGGACCTTGACCGCGGTTTAACCAAGCTTACCGCAGAGGGAGGCTATACGGGCGAACACCGGACGGTCCTGATGGTCGTCGTCGGACAGAGCGAAATTCCCCGTCTCAAAACGGTGGTCCAATCGGTGGATCCGAATGCCTTCGTCATCATTAGCAATGCCCATGAGGTATTGGGCGAAGGATTCCGCAATATTAAGGCGTAGCCTCTCGGCTCGTCAGCATACTCTCTATAAAAAAGAAGTAACCATTCGTCAGACAGCGTAGTCTGAGCATGGGTTACTTCTTTTTTTATGTAATGGGATCGTTACCGACGGATCTGAACTAGCGTAATCTTTGACTTCGAGGTGTCCGCCATGAAGGAGATGCGGGTCTTGCCGAAAGTGTAGACCATCTCGTATGCCTCTTCCATGTCGTTATAATACATTTCGTAGGCGCTGCCTAAATGCTTTTTGACGTCCGCAAAGGTTTGGTCCGGGAAGCCTTCTTTACCTATCAACAAACACCACATGCCGTTTGAGCCTGTATAAGGGTTTTCGAAATTAAATCCGGCATACGAAATATTTTTGAATTTCCAAAACTCGCCGCCGTAGTGGTAGAATGAACTCACAGGTTTTCCCAATTTGGAGGCGATCTGATTTTGGGTCATGCCGAATTGGACGCCGCCAAAGCCTGGGATGACTCCTTTTTTCAAATAAGCCGCCGTGTTCTTGTTAAGGATTAACATTGGCGCAGGTTTGGTTTTTGCTTGGGTGGTTGAAGCGGCAGCGAAACTGGGATGAGGAGCCTGCCACGTGAGGCAGATCAGTAAGAGAAAACATAATAGGCCCGTCGTTCTTTTGAATATCATGGTTTTACCTCCAGGAATCTAAGTTGTAGGAACATATTTCCCTAAGAGGATTATATCAAAGCACTGTTTAGGTCGATAGACTTATTTATTAGGTTAAAAGTAATAGGGAGCGTGAAGTCTTAGTTTATAGAACAGGGGGAGTTACGAATGGAAATCGAACAGATCTACGGCAGTTTGCCGGTGCTGGAAACCGAACGTCTGCGCCTTCGCAGAGTATCGATGCAGGATGCCGATCAGATGTATGCCTATGCCTCAGACGATGAGGTGGCGAAATACGTTACTTGGGAGACCCATCGCTCGATCGATGACAGCAAGCGGTTTATTCAATTCATACTGGCTCAGTATGCCAAGCATGATATTGCCCCGTGGGGGATCGAGCTGAAGGAGAGCGGGAGACTGGTCGGGACGGTTGATTTTGTATGGTGGAAGCCCGAGCAGCAGGCCGCGGAGATCGGATATGTGCTGGCACGGGATTGTTGGGGACAAGGCATCATGACCGAGGCGGCCTCTGCGCTGCTCAAGCTTGGTTTCGGCCGTATGGAGCTTGTACGTGTGCAGGCTCGATGTTTGGTGGAGAATATCGGCTCTCAGCGCGTAATGGAGAAGATCGGCATGTCCTATGAGGGGACGGTGAGGAAGGGGATCAAGGTTAAGGGGCAGCATTGGGACCTCAAACTCTATTCCATTCTGAAAGAAGAGTTCGATCCATCTCGATAGACATTGCCTTCGGAGCTCGTTAGCAGTTTGGACCAAATTTGAATAATCCATTGTATTTATATGAATACGGTCGTATAATAATACATATTTATGAGACGGATAAAGTCAATGAATACCTTGGAAGCACATATCGCTTTTGACGCAGGAAACGGAACGCTTCCGAAGAAGTTCATGACCAGCCTGACTGCTTCTTGAAGCAAAATGATACCAAGAATCATCAGCGGACACGCGTGGTTTTTGATACCCAACATAGGATGAAGAGGAATTTAGGCGGCGGCATGGCTCGATCGGAAGAAGGAAACGGAAGAGCATGGGGTAGAGATGAAGGATGGATGAATGGGACCTTGCATAAGGTCCTTCAGCTGTTCCTTGGGGAGAGGGATGAGGATATGACGGACACAAATACAGTAAGAGTTGCTATTGTTGGATCTACCGGCTACGGTGGCGTGGAACTGATCCGCTTGCTGCAAGCGCACCCGCGCGTTGAGATTACATCGGTAATCTCTTCATCGACGGCAGGCGTACCGATATCGGACGGATTTCCGCATTTGACCAATATCATCACACGCAACCTGGATGGCGTTAACCCGGCGGAAATCGCCGAGGTGGCCGACTTGGTATTTGCGGCTACGCCTTCGGGCGTCAGTGCCAAGCTGGTACCGGAGCTGCTGGATGCAGGCTTGAAGGTCATTGATCTCTCGGGCGATTTTCGCTTGAAAGATGGAGCCGTTTATGAACAGTGGTATAAACACGCGGCTCCGAGCGCGGAGCTGTTGGAAAAGGCCGTATATGGCCTGTGCGAAGTGTTTGGCGAAGAGGTCCGCGATGTGGATTTCATCTCCAATCCGGGCTGTTATCCGACCGCGACGCTGCTGGGCCTGATTCCGGCCATCAGCGCGGGCTGGATCGATGCTTCATCCCTTATTATCGACGCCAAATCCGGCGTGTCCGGTGCAGGACGGGGAACGAGCCTGATGACGCATTATGCTGAAATCAACGAGAACTTCAAAGCCTACAAGGTGAATAAGCATCAGCATATTCCCGAGGTCGAGCAGGTATTGACGCAGGTAGCGGGCGAACCGATCACGGTCACCTTTACGACGCATCTGGTACCGATGACGCGGGGGATCATGAGCACCATGTATGCCACGCTGAACGGTCCTTACACGGAAGAGGATTTCATTGAACTGTACCGCCAGTATTTCAAGGATCGTAAATTTGTGAGAATCCGCGACCTGGGCGTATGGCCTGCAACAAAAGAAGTCAGCGGGTCGAACTTCTGCGATATCGGCTTTGCGGTGGATGCGCGCACGAACAGAGTGACCATTATATCGGTCATTGATAATGTGGTGAAGGGTGCGGCCGGGCAGGCGATCCAGAACCTGAATTTGATGATGGGATGGGAGGAGAGCCTCGGACTTACGTTTACGCCGATTTATCCGTAAGCGGCTGGGGATACAGACATGGGAGAGAATACGTTTGCGATTATCGATGGGGGCAGCATCGTAACGCCGCAAGGCTTCAAGGCTGCCGGGCTCCACTGTGGACTTAAGAAGACCGACCGTAACGACCTGGGCGTCATTGTATGCGATGTGCCTGCCGTGGCGGCTGCCGTCTATACGACGAACCTGTTCCAAGCGGCACCACTGAAGGTAACGCGTGAAAGCTTGGAGGACGGCAAGCTTCGCGCGATTGTCGTGAACAGCGGGAATGCCAATGCCTGCACGGGCAAGCAGGGCGAAGAGGATGCATACACGATGCGCGCCAGCACGGCTGCGCAATTCGGCCTGGACGTGAACGATGTGGCCGTTGCTTCGACGGGTGTCATCGGGGAGCTGCTGAAGATGGACCGAGTATCCTCCGGTATTGCCGGCTTGCCTGCGCGGCTCAGCGGCGAAAGCGAAGGGGCTGAAAGCTTCAGCCAAGCGATTTTGACAACCGATCTGGTAAAAAAGGAAGCCTGCGTTACCGTACAGGTTAACGGCACGAAGGTGACCATCGCCGGCACGGCGAAGGGATCGGGGATGATTCATCCGAACATGGCGACCATGCTCGGATTCATGACGACGGATGCGGTCATTGGTCAGGAAGCGCTGCAGCTGCTGCTGCGCCAAACGACCAACCTGACCTTTAATATGATTACGGTGGACGGCGATACAAGCACCAACGATATGCTGGTTGCGATGGCCAGCGGCCTGGCGGGGCATGACGTGTTAACGCCGGAGCATCCGGATTGGGATGCATTCGCAGCCGGCTTCCACTATGTGTGCCAGCAGCTGGCGAAGGCGATCGCACGTGACGGAGAGGGAGCTTCCCGCTTGATCGAGGTTCGCGTGGACGGCGCCGAAAGCGACGATGACGCGCAAGCGATCGCCAAGACGATCATCGGCTCCAGCCTGGTCAAATCGGCGGTGTTCGGTGCGGATGCCAACTGGGGACGGATCATTGCGGCTGTGGGCCGCGCAGGCCGTCCGGTCAATCCGGAGACGGTGGATATTGCCATTGGTCCGATTTCGGTGCTGGAGCAGTCAAGGCCCGTTGCTTTTGACGAAGATGCGGCGCTGGCGTACCTTCAAGGCGACACCGTGGATATCGACGTGAAGCTGCATATCGGCAGCGGGTCGGCTACGGCTTGGGGCTGTGATTTAACCTATGACTATGTCCGCATTAATGCGGCTTATCGTACTTAGATAACTAAAAAATCAGGACGGAGGAGATGGATATGAAGAGCACGATCGATCAGGAGAATTCGCAGCCGGTTCAAACCTCAAGCGCGGATACGTTTGTGATGAAATGCGGCGGCAGCACGCTCGCGGCCCTTCCGGACAGCTTCTTCGAGGATTTGAAGAATCTGCAGGATAAGGGGGTTAACCCTGTTATCGTGCACGGCGGCGGTCCCGCAATTTCCGGCAACCTGGAGAAACTCGGCATCGAGACCGAGTTCGTGAACGGTCTGCGCAAGACGACGGAGGATGTGCTGGACGTCGTGGAGATGGTGCTTGCGGGCACCATCAATAAACAGATCGTACGACGGATTCAAAGCGTGGGCGGTTCTGCCATCGGCTTGTCCGGTTCAGACGGCGGGCTGATCGAGGCCAAACCGGTAACGAACCATGCGGAGGTTGGCTGGGTCGGCGACGTCACGTTGGTGAAGTCATCGATCCTGAGCGGCGTGCTGGAGATGGGGTACATGCCGGTGGTTGCGCCGATCGGCGTGGATCCATCCGGTCAGCGCTATAACATCAATGCCGATACGGCGGCTGGTGCCGTGGCTTCTCATCTGGGCGTTAACCGGATGATCGTTGTCACCGACGTGCCGGGGATCATGAAGGGATCGGGCGGCGAGAAGCGGGTGCTTCCGACCGTGACGGTGCAGGAGATCGAGGATATGATCGGAACGGGCGAAATCTATGGCGGCATGATACCGAAGGTAAGAGCAGCCATCAGCTGCATTCACGGCAAAGTGAGCGAGGTCGTCATCGTGGACGGAAGCGAGCCGAACGTGCTGAGCCGGGTGCTTGGAGGCGAAGTGCTGGGCACGCGCATCGTGCGGATGTAGATTTAGATTCGAAATTGTAGAATATAACGGCTTCAACGGAGAAGGTGGAATTGTTCTGGAGAAGCAGCGCGGTCGCCTTTGTCCACGGAATTTATCCTTGATTACATGATTCCATGAAAATCTGTGGGCAACAGGGATCGGAGGAATGATCCGAATTCGCAGTGCTGGTTAAGCTTAATGGATGTTCATATCGTAGGACGGTTCAAACGTGAAACACGAAGCAATGCCAAATGCAAAGGAGTGTGTGAAGGCTATGGGAAAAGAAGCAGCAGGCGGTATCAAAGCAGCTAATGAAAGCTCGTTGTTCCAAACGTACGCCAGATACCCAATCGCCCTGGTCAAAGGGGAGGGCAGCTGGCTATGGGACGACCAAGGCAATAAGTATCTTGATTTTATGGCCGGTCTGGCGGTAACGAATCTCGGCCATGCCCCGGTAAAAGTGAAAGAGAAGCTGAAGGCCCAGCTGGATGAATTGTGGCATGTCTCGAACCTGTTCCACATTCCGGGCCAGGAAAAAGCAGCCGAGCTGCTGACAGCCAACACCTGCGCGGATGCGGTCTTCTTCTGCAACAGCGGGGCCGAAGCGAACGAAGCTGCCATTAAGCTGGCACGCCGCTACCATCAGAAGGTGAAGGGAACGGGACGCTACGAGGTCATTACGTTTACCCAGTCCTTCCATGGTCGGACGCTGGCTACGCTGACGGCCACCGGCCAGGATAAGGTGAAGGAAGGCTTCCTCCCGCTTCCGGCAGGCTTCAAAAGCGTTCCCCTGCATGACCTTCCGGCGCTGGAAGCAGCCATTAACGACAATACCGCAGCCATCATGATCGAGATGGTGCAGGCGGAGGGCGGCGTGCATCCGGTGGAACCGGAATTCCTTCAAGCCGTCACCGGGCTGTGCAAGAAGCACGGACTGCTGCTGATCGTGGACGAGGTGCAAACGGGCATGGGCCGGACCGGCAAGCTGTTTGCGCACGAGCATTACGGCATCGAGCCGGATATTTTCACCGTGGCCAAAGGGCTCGGCTCCGGGTTCCCGGTCGGCGCGATGCTGGGCAAAGCTTACTTGCGCGAAGCCTTCACGGCAGGAAGCCATGCCACGACGTTTGGCGGCACGCCGATTGCCAGCGCCGTCATCCAGGCCACCATCGAGACGATGCTGGAGGACGACGTGCCGCAGCGCGCGGCCGAAGCCGGAGAATATTTGATGACGAAGCTGAATGAGAGCCTGGGCAGTCATCCTTTTGTGAACGCGATCCGGGGGAAAGGCCTGCTGATCGGCATCGAATGCGTCGAACCGGTTGGCGAGCTGGTGCTGAAAGGACAGAGCCGCGGGCTGCTGTTCGTAACGGCAGGACCGAACGTGATCCGGCTGCTTCCGAATCTGTACGTCACGAAACAAGAGATCGACCAGGCGGTGTCGATCGTTACGGAACTTATACATGAGCATACGGCGGTTAGCCAAGCATAGAAGAATCGTACAGCAGCATTATGGACAATAACAGCATG
Organism: Priestia sp. BR_2; assembly: GCF_041954005.1. NCBI lineage: Bacteria > Bacillati > Bacillota > Bacilli > Caryophanales > Bacillaceae > Priestia > Priestia sp. BR_2. Next base: position 72,168 of record NZ_JAVFHM010000192.1, read on the forward strand.
GTTAAGGAGGACTGAAGAATATGGCCGCTAGCGGACAATTGAAGGAATTAAGCCTGAAAGGGCGGGATATGATCGAGCTGGACGAATACTCGACGGAAGAGATTCAGTTCTTGCTCGATTCGGCAATCGAGATCAAGCGCAAGCAGAAGAACGGGGAAGTCTATCAGCCGCTGAAAGGCAAGACGATCGGCTTGATTTTTGAGAAGTCGTCCACGCGGACGCGGGTGTCGTTCGAGGCTGGGATGTTCCAGCTGGGCGGACATGCGCTCTTTTTAAGCAAAAACGATATTCAGCTCGGACGCGGCGAGCCGATCAGCGACACGGCACAGGTGATGTCCCGTTATCTGGACGGCCTGATGATCCGTACCTTCGGGCACGACAACGTGGTCAACCTTGCGAAATATGCTTCGATTCCGGTCATCAACGGCCTGAGCGACATGGCGCATCCATGTCAGGTACTGGCTGATTTGCAGACGGTGCTGGAGCACAAGGGCAAGCTGAAAGGTCTCAAAATGGCCTTTATCGGCGATGGCAACAACATGGCGCATTCGCTCCTGATCGGCGGTGCCAAGATGGGCATGCATGTGGCCGTGGCCAGTCCGAAGGGCTATGAGGCAGATGCCAGCATCGTGAAGCTGAGCGAGGAAATCGCGGCGCAAACGGGCGGCAAAATCACGATTACCCAAGACCCGCTCGAAGCTGCGAAGGATGCGGACGTGATCTACACGGATGTATGGGCAAGCATGGGCTTTGAAGAGGAGCAGGCACAGCGGGAAGCCGCTTTTGCGGACTACCAGGTAAACGAAGAGCTGGTGAAAGCGGCGAAGCCGGATTACTTGTTCCTGCATTGCCTCCCGGCCCACCGCGGCGAAGAGGTCAGCGAAGGCGTGATCGACGGTGCCAATTCCGTCATTTTCGATCAGGCCGAGAACCGTCTCCATGCCCAGAAGGCTTTGATGGTTGCTTTGATGGCATAGAGCCGCCGATGACCAGCGAACATTCTCTATGAAAATGCGTCAATGGACGTTATCTTTAGTATAATGAAGGACAGGGTTGTTAGTAACAAAGAGAGGGAGTTAAACCATGGCAAAACAAAAAATCGTATTGGCGTATTCCGGCGGTCTGGATACGTCCGTCATTCTGAAGTGGCTGAAAGAAACCTACGATGCGGAGATCATTGCCTTCACGGCCGATATCGGCCAGAAGGAAGAGCTGGACGGACTTGAGGAAAAAGCGCTGGCGACCGGCGCCTCCAAAGTGTACATCGACGATCTGCGCGACGAATTTGCGAATGATTTCATCTTCCCGATGTTCCAGGCGGGTGCCATGTACGAAGGGCAGTACCTGCTCGGCACCAGCATCGCGCGTCCGTTGATCGCGAAACGCATGGTGGATATCGCACGTGCCGAAGGCGCGACGGCAATTGCGCACGGCGCTACGGGCAAAGGGAACGACCAGGTTCGTTTTGAGCTGGGCGTAGCCGGCTTGGCACCGGACATTGAAGTGATCGCGCCTTGGCGCATCGAGGAGTTCCGAAACTCCTTCCCGGGACGCGCGGAGATGATCGCTTACGCGGAAGCGCACGGCATTCCGGTAACGGCATCCGCTGCGAAATCCTACTCCATGGACCGCAACCTGCTCCATATCAGTTACGAGAGCGGTGTGCTGGAGGACCCTTGGTTCGATGCAAGCGCGGAGGACAGCAAGGATATGTACCTTCTTAGCGTATCGCCTGAGGATGCGCCGGATGAGGCGGAATACCTCGAGCTTACGTTTGAGCAAGGGAATGTCGTTGCGCTGAACGGCGAGTCGATGAGCCCGCTGCAAGTGATGGAGAAGCTGAACGAGCTGGGCGGCAAGCACGGCATCGGTCGCGTGGATATGGTGGAGAACCGCTTTGTCGGCATGAAGAGCCGCGGCGTCTATGAGACTCCTGGAGGCACGATCCTGTTCACCGCTCATCGCAAGATGGAGTCCATCACGATGGACCGTGAAGTGATGAACCTGCGCGACAGCCTGATTACCCGCTACAGCACCTTGGTTTATAACGGCTTCTGGTTTGCGCCGGAGCGTCTGGCATTGCAGGCGCTGGTGACCGAGAGCCAGAAGAACGTTACGGGTACGGTGCGCGTGAAGCTCTACAAAGGCAATGTGATCGGCGCAGGCGTGAAGAGTCCGGTGAGCCTGTACAACCCGGACATCGCCACGATGGAAGCCGATCCGACGCAAGCTTACGATCAAGGCGACGCTACCGGCTTTATCCGCTTGAACGCATTGCGTTTGAAAGTGGCAACCGGCGTGAATCAGAATCAATAAAACAGTCTGAGGGCTCGTGTAACGGAACAAGCGCATCGGATTGAGCGCGGTAACGAACGCGGCCAAAGGATACATGATATGAAGTCTCATGTCTTATATCCGGTAATTGATCGAATATAAGCGTATGGATATGGACGTACTAGTAATGAACAGGCTGAAGGCCGTTTTCATGCTGGAGAGCGCCGTCGATTCTCGTGCAACGGGATGAAAGGAACCTCTTAAGCGGGAAGCGGCCCTCTGCCTTAAATCAGAGAGGGGCAAGTGTTGTGAGCAAGTTATGGGGCGGACGCTTTACGAAGCAGACCAACGCATTGGTGGAGGAATATACGGCATCCATCGGTTTTGACAAGCAGCTGGCCGAGGAGGACATCCAGGGAAGCCTTGCGCATGTGTCCATGCTGGGCAAATGCGGCATCGTGCCGGCGGAAGACGTGGAGACGATCAAGGCAGGATTGGGCAAAGTGCTGGAGCGCATCCGTGAGGGCAGCATCGAGTTCTCCGTATCGGATGAGGATATCCATATGAACATCGAGAAAAATCTGATCGAGGAAATCGGACCTGTCGGCGGCAAGCTCCACACGGGCCGCAGCCGCAACGACCAGGTGGCAACGGACATGCACTTGTATTTGCGCAACCGCGTCGTGGCTTTGACCGGCATGCTGCACGAGCTGCAGACCGCGTTGATCGGGCAGGCGAAGGATAACCTGGATACGATTATTCCGGGGTATACGCATCTGCAGCGTGCGCAGCCGATTCTGTTCGCGCATCATTTGATGGCTTACGTGTCCATGTTCCAGCGGGATATCGACCGTCTGATCGACAGCTATAAGCGCATTAACGTGCTGCCGCTCGGGGCAGGCGCGCTTGCGGGCACAACGTTCCCGATCGACCGCCATTTCGTGGCCGAGCAGCTCGGTTTCGACGGCGTTTACGAGAACAGCCTGGATGCGGTCAGCGACCGCGACTTTATCCTGGAATTCCTCTCGGATGCTTCCATCATCATGATGCACTTGTCCCGCTTGAGCGAGGAGCTGGTGCTTTGGAGCAGCACCGAGTTCAACTTCGTCGAGCTGGATGATGCGTTCTGCACGGGCAGCAGCATTATGCCGCAGAAGAAGAACCCGGACGTGCCCGAGCTTGTCCGCGGCAAAACCGGACGGGTATACGGCAACCTGATGGGTCTGCTTACCGTGCTGAAGTCGCTGCCACTTGCTTATAACAAGGACATGCAGGAAGACAAAGAAGGCATGTTCGACACGGTGGCTACGCTGGAAGGCGCATTGCAGCTGTTCGCGCCGATGATCGCCACGATGAAGGTCAACAAAGGCCGCATGCGCGAAGCAGTGAACACCGACTTCTCGAATGCAACGGATATTGCGGACTTCCTGGTCGGCAAAGGGCTTCCGTTCCGCCAGGCGCACGAAGTGATCGGCAAGACCGTATTGTACTGCATCCAGAACAACAAATACCTGCTGGACCTGACGCTGGACGAATTCAAGCAGTTCTCCGAGCTGTTCGACGACTCCATCTATGGCGTGCTTCAACCCGAGACGGTGGTCAATGCGCGTAACGTTTACGGCGGCACGGCAACCGAGCAGGTGAAAGCGGCGATCGACCGCAGCGTGCAGACCCTTCAGGTCACGGAAGAATGGCTGGGTCTCCGCCAGGGGAATGCAGAGTAAAGGATACAGAAAACTTGAAGTAGTAAAAATAAAGGTGGATCGGCAAAAGCTATATTTGCTGATCCACCTTTTGTTGTGTAACGATGAGATTCGTTGAACGAGGGATTGCCTAAAATCCTCTCATGAAGAGAAGTGCACCCAGTACACCCCATGGAACTGCGAATGAACCGCAAGCACGTTCATGGCGTGGATATTATGGGTTCATCAGGCTTTCAACGGAAGCCATTTCAGAACATCCTGGATATGGGTATCCCAATATCCCCAATCGTGGCCGCCCGGCCCTTCCTGATACGTGAGATCCAGGGAGGTTGCTTCGCAGGCTTTGCGGAACGCTTGATTGTCTTGGTAGAGGAAGTCTTCCGTTCCGCAGCATTGATACAGCAGCGGTTTCGGTCCCTCCGAGCGGTCCACTTCCTGAAGCAGCCACAACAGGTCATTGTCGGTGCCGGTAATGTCCCGATCTCCGTAGACTAAACGATGCTCAAACAAAGCCTCGTTCCTATTAATATGACCCGCCATGTCGAGCGCGCCCGACAGGCTGGCAGCAGCGGCGAAGGATTCGGGACAGCGAAGGGCAAGCTTGAACGCCCCGTAGCCGCCCATGGACAACCCGGCGACGAAGTTATCTTCCCTCGCGTGGGATAACGGGAAGAAGGAACGGGCGATGGCCGGCAGCTCCTGGCTGATAAAGGTCCAGTATTTTCCTCCGTATTCCATGTCCGTATAGAAGCTGCGATGCACTTGCGGCATAACGACGGCAATGCCCATCTCGGCCACGTAGCGTTCGATGGAGGTTCTGCGCAGCCAGATGGAATCGTCGTCGGACAGGCCGTGGAGGAGGAAGAGCGTCGGATGCAGACCGCTTTTGGCATGATTCGTCATGCCGATTTGTGAAGAGGTTTGCTGAGGGAGAATGACGGTCATGGACGTGCTGAGACCGAGCACCTCCGAGTAAAAGTGACATTGCATAAGAGCCATGGATTATGTATCCCCTTTCATTTTTGAAAATGAGAGATCAAAGTGACGAGCCTATTAGGATCATATCACAATCGATCCCCCTTGCTCCAAGTAAATCTAAGTCATCGTCTGCGGCGGGCGAGCACGGATTTAAAGTCTGCTGCATTCGGAAGCTTCGCCATTCTCCAGGAGCATAAAGGGGGTCGGCGACCGAGTCGAAACGGATGGAATGAATCCGTGCATAAAACGCCTCGGTCTTCAGACCGAGGCGAGGTTCAGCCATCGGGCCGTTCTATGATGCGCTGCGTTGTGTTATCTTAGAGGGAGATTATGGCTCCATCTGGTGGAGGATTCGATAGCATGGATTTAAAAGTTTAGCGAGCGTCCAATTAAGATATAGCATGATGATCCTATTTGTGAATCTGGAGGAGTATGCTTATGATACCACATGACGATAAACTGTCCGATCTGAAGATTACGGGAACCGGCAGCTCAAGCGGCGGCCAATACGGCAAGGTGCGAATCGATGGTGCCGGGCAGGTGAATGGAGATTTGGATTGCCGGGAATTAACAGGCAACGGAACGATGAGTTTGAACGGCGACGTAGCTGCCGACAAGATTCGCGTGAACGGTTCGGGAACCATTAAGGGGACGGTGGACGCGGAGGAGCTGCATGTAGCCGGCAGCCTGAGCGTGAAGAGAGGCGTGCGCAGCCGATCCATTTTTATCGGGGGGCATTGCAGCATTCACGGTGATTCCGAATCGAAGAGGCTTGATGTAACCGGAAACCTGAGAAGCCATGGTGACGTGCGGAGTGAGACGGCCACGTTTCATGGGGGCTTCAAGATCGATGGCCGCCTGCATGTAGGAACAGCGGATATTCGGCTGTTGGGCCGCTGCCTTGCGCAGGAAATCGTCGGAGACCGGATCACGATCCGCAAAAAAGGAAAGCGTCTCTGGGAGATGCTGTCCCTGCCATTACGGGGAACGCGGCTGGAGGCACGCATTATTGAGGGCGATGTCCTGGATCTAGAGTATGTCGAAGCCGATATCGTCCGCGGCAACCGGGTGATTCTCGGCCCAGGGTGCGAGATTCGGCAAGTGGAATACCGGGATGAATTGACGCAGCATCCGGAAGCCCAGGTCAGAGCATCCCGGCGGCTTTAAGTTTTAAGGGCGACATTGGGCCAAACATCCGGGCATAGGCCGAATAGATGGCAAGGAGGCAGCGATATGGTGCATAACGGAACAGCCGTAGATAGACCCGGTGTTTCCATAACGGGTGACGGTGTCGTTGGCGGCGGTATTGTCGGCAAGCTTCGGATAAACGGTGAAGGCGTCATTCATGGCGACACGGATTGCCATCTGCTAAGCTGCAACGGGAGCGCGGTCATAAACGGAAGCCTGCTCGGAAGGCAGGCTAGAGTGAACGGCCATGTGAAGGTGTCCCATCATGTCCAGATGGAGCACGTCCGGGTGAATGGAAGCTTGGATGCCGGCGGAAGCGTCAGGATCAGCCGCATCGGAATCAATGGCGGCTTGAGCACGGGAGCCGATCTGTTTGCGGTCAAAGGCGTCGTGAACGGTACCCTGGATGTTGGCGGCAACCTGGAAGCCGAAGAGATGACGGTCCGCGGCATACTACGCGTGAGCGGGTCCGTGATAGCTCGGGAATTGACGCTGAGGCTCGTTGCGCAAGCCTCGCGCGTCAACGAACTCCGAAGCCGCACGGTCTTCGTAGCTCCAACGATGCTGGCCAAATGGTTCCGTTCCTCACGGATCGGATATCTGAATGCCGAGCTGGTTGAAGGCGAGGATATCCGTCTGGAGAATACGAGCGCGGCCATTGTCAGGGGTAGTAGAGTCCATATCGGAAAGGGCTGCTCCATCGGCCGGGTGGAGTATACCGAGACGTTCAGCGCAGATGCCCAGGCGGAAATCGGAAGCTATTATAAAATCGATGCACGACATTAAAATAACGGCAAGGAAAACAGCCCGTATTCGCGGTTCGATTCGCGAATGCGGGCTGTTTCGTGCCAGCTTCGATTTACGGGGCGCTGATACCGTCCTCAACGACTTCCTCTTTGGGCGTTTCGTTCGCATCCGGCAGCGGGACCTCGTTCGTCGGATTGATGGCAACGATGCTGTTCTGGGGACGGTAGGTATCCTTGGATATTTTCACGTTCTCCACGACCTTCCCGTTCACTTTCTTGGTTCGGTAGGTTTCTACCACATAGCCTGGTTTTCCGTTTTGAACCACCTGCTTCAATCCCGGCGGCAGCGAGTTGTTGTGGATGACCTTTTCCGGCGAAGGCAAGGTTTCAATCGTGGTGGATACCAGCTCGTATTCCGTATTTTCCGGGAAGGTGCCGAACATCTTCAGCGTTAAATTGCCGTGCGATACCTCGGACAGGATAAGCAGGTGCTTGCCTGTATTGTTCCGGAAGCGAAAGTTGATCGCCCCTTCGGCAAAGGTGGCGTCCTGTCCCTTGGGCAAGTAGCTGACCGGAAGGGAATGATTCCGCCTTTCGGTGATCTCCAGCCCGATCAGCAGGGCGGCATGATACACCGTGCTGGATACCTGGCAGATCCCGCCCCCGATACCGGGCACCAGCTTGCCGTTCACGATGACGGGAGCTTCCTCAAATCCATACTCCTTCTTCGCAACATCAATGATATGAGCATAATTGAACTCATCGCCGGGCTTCAGAATCATGCCGTCCACGGCTTTGGCGGCAGCGGTTACGTTATGTACGCGTCCGGGCCCGCTGGATCCAAGACCGGTGGAGAATTCAACGATTTTTCGCTCAATGCCCTCGTCCTGCAGCGACTTTACGGTAACGGGGGGCTTTTGACGGATAAGAGGCAGCTGCACCGCAATGGCTTCTTCCGGATACGGTTCCGTGAAGTGGGACTCGTTCGGAAGCGCTGCGCTGAACCCTTCATAGAACGCAGGCCAATCGATGCGGTACGCGGTTTTCTCCGGGGTATACCGGACCACATCGTCATCGGAAATGCTCCGCACTGCGTTGACAGGCTCTCCAAAGCGTTCTTTTTGCCAGTCTTCGTTTAACCGCCCTTTCAATACGTCGCGATTCCAGTCGGTGGATATATGCCATTCCAGCTGAAACTGCCGCCGGTAAAGAACCTGTTCCCATAGCGATCCTTCGGACAGCTTGGCAATGGCTTCTTTGAAATCGGCTGCGCTGAACCGAACGCCGGCTTCTTGGAGACTGAAGCTTTCCGTGCGCCCTTTGAGGGCCTCCGACTCCAGCGTCACCTTGATGCTTGTCATGGCGTGGAGCCGCTGTTCCAGCTCGGACAATACCTCGTCGGCGGGTTGCCCCCCTACCTGCCAGCCGGAGAGAACGACTCCCTTCGGCAGCTCCTTTTGGTTCGCGTACATCGTCAATAGACCGAAACCGACGGAGAGGAGAAGAGCGATACTGATGACAAAGATGAGACCGAGATGAATTTTTTTCATTTGAAACCACCTTCTTAACTTCGTATTGGCCGCAGTACATGCACTTGTTCATGTATATGTCACGGTGGGCTCAAACTTTCGGGTACTCAAAAGGTAACAAATTTGTTACAATAGACGATGTCGTGAGGATTTTTCTTGGATTTTAAAGGAATTCGATGGAAACTGTCGAAAGTATAATGGCTAATTATGGATTGGGAAGTGATGAAGTGATCGAAATGCAGGACGTATGGAAGACTTATCCAAGCGGCGCCCATGCGCTTCAAGGAGTTTCCGTTACCATTAACCGCAATGAATTCGTCTATGTTGTCGGACCGTCGGGTGCCGGCAAATCGACATTCATGAAACTTATCTATAGAGAAGAAGTGCCGACCAAAGGCCAAATTTCCGTTAACGGATTTAATATCGGGAAGCTGAAGCAGCGCAAAATCCCCTATGTTCGCCGAAATATCGGGGTTATTTTTCAGGACTATCGTCTGCTGCCCAAGCTGACTGCTTACGAAAATGTAGCTTTTGCCATGGAGGTTATCGAAGCGCCGCAGCGTCTCATCAAGAGACGGGTTATGGAGGTGCTGGATCTGGTGGGCCTGAAAGCCAAGGCGAACCGCGAGCCATCCCAGCTCTCCGGCGGGGAGCAGCAGCGGATCGCAATCGCCAGGGCGATCGTGAACAACCCGTCCGTCATTATTGCGGACGAGCCTACGGGCAACCTGGACCCGGAAACCTCCTGGGGCATTATGCAGCTGCTGGACGAAATCAATTTCAGGGGAACCACCATCGTAATGGCTACCCACAACAGGGATATCGTGAACACGATGCGTAAGCGCGTACTTGCGATTGAGCACGGACAGATCGTCCGCGACCAGCAGAGAGGAGAGTACGGGTATGAATTTTAGAACCTTCTTGCGGCACTTGCGGGAAGGGGCGAAGAGCGTTTTCCGGAATGGGTGGATGTCGGTCGCATCGATTACGTCCATCGTGGTGTCATTATTTATACTGGGCGTTTTCATGCTGTTAGTCATGAATGTGAACGCATTAGCCGATAAAGCAGATAGCAACGTGCAAATCAATACGTACTTGAATCTCAATGTGGACGAGAAGCTGCGCGAAACCATCAAAGGCGAGATCGAAGCCATGCCGGAAGTCAACGCCATCAAATTCGTGTCCAAGGAAGAGGGCATGAAGGAGCTTGAGGAAAGCCTCGGCTCCGAATGGGTGGAAGGCTTCAGCGAAGCGGACCAGAATCCGCTTCCGGACGCATTCGAGGTTTCCGTTATCGAACCGACCACGGTCGGGTTCGTTGCCGACAAGATTACCGCGCTGAACGAGAAGTATGCGGAAGAGCCGATCCTGCGCGTCAAGTACGGGGAGGGCACGGTAGAAACCTTGTTCAAGATTACGAAAACGGTGCGGAATATCGGCTTTATTTTCGTAGCGGGACTCGGCTTGATGTCCATGTTTCTGATTTCGAACACCATTCGGGTAACGATTTTGGCCCGTCGCCGCGAGATCGGCATCATGAAGCTTGTCGGCGCGACCAACAACTTCATCCGCTGGCCGTTCTTCGTGGAAGGAGCCATGATCGGCCTCCTGGGCTCGATCATTACGGTTACGCTGCTGTTTATAGGCTACAATCGCCTGTACGCCGCGTCGCAGACGGATTTGACGCTGGCGCAGAGCCTGATTCCATTGGGAGATCTGTGGCTGCTGCTCGGGACCATCATCGTGGCCCTTGGCATCGTCATTGGCATTTGGGGCAGCACCATGTCGATACGTAAATTTTTGAAAGTATAAAACAAGGTAAAGGATGGGGAGCGAAACTTGAAGAAAATCGCCGCAGGAGTAGCAGCCTTATTACTGGCCACTGTTATGATCCAACCGACCGTCGGACAAGCCGAGAAGAAGACTTCAGCCGATGTAGACAAAGAGCTGAGGGTGCTTCAGGAGCAGGTCAAGAAAGCGCGGGCGCAGAAGAGCAAGGCTGCGGATGATAAACAAGAAGCCCAGCATTATAAGAATAAAACGACGAAGAACCTGAAATACGTAATGGAGCAAATCAGCATCGTCAGCAATGAATTGACGAAGATTTCCGTCAAGATCGAGGAGACGGAGGATTTGCTGAGAACAACGACCAAGGAGCTTGAAGCGGCGGAGGAGCGCATCGCCTCCCGCGAGAAGCTGCTGGAATCCCGGATTCGCCTCATCTATATGGATGGGCAAGTATCGTATCTGGATGTGCTGCTCTCCGCAACCAGCTTCAGCGATTTTATTGAGCGTGCCGATTCCTTGAAGACCATCGTCGATCAGGACCAGGATTTGCTGGTGCAGCATAAGCAGGACAAGCTGCTGGTTATCGACAAGAAGAAAGAACTAGAAGGGCAGTACGCAACCGCCAAGGATCTGTACGGCCAGATGGAGGACCGCAAGAGCATCCTGAACGAGAAGGAACAGGAGAAGCGCGTTCTGCTGGCCCAGTACGATCAGGATATCGAGGATGCGGACATCTTAACCGAAGAGCAGGATAAAATGCTGGTTGCCTTGGCAAGCAAGCGTTCGGATCTGCAGAAGGAAAAGAATAAGCTTGCCGCCGAAGAAGCGGCCCGTAAAGCGGCGGCTGCCAAAGCGGCTGCGGCGAAGAGAGCGAAGGCGACAACCCTTGGCGGCAGCAAAGGCGGCGGCGGGTATACCGGCAACGGCGGACCGTTTGCGATACCGGTCTCCGGAGCCAGACTCTCCTCCGGTTACGGACCGCGCGTCCATCCGGTAACGGGCGAGGTTGGCAAGATGCACACGGGTCAGGACTTCGCGGTTCCGCAAGGGACCGAGATCCGGGCAGCCGAGAGCGGCACCGTCATCTTGGCCGAGTGGTGGAGCGGTTACGGAAACTGTGTTATTGTTGATCATGGGGGCGGCGTATGGACCTTGTATGGGCATATCCGCAACGGCGGCATTAAAGTCAGCGAAGGCGACAAGGTGTCCAGAGGGCAGAAGATTGCCGAAGTAGGCTCCACGGGTCAGAGCACGGGACCGCATCTTCATTTTGAGGTTCGGGTCAACGGATCGCCGGTGAATCCTTCGCCTTATCTGTAACAGAAATGATGACGCAAACCATATAACCTTCAATACCGCTGTATAAATATTCCCGGCAAGCCAATCATATACTAGGTGGACGGGATTCCCCTGTGTGTAGCAGTTGAAACGTACAAAGGCGGTGAAGTACTTGCTGAAAAAACGAACGGCTGTCTTTCTGGTCATCGCTGCCATGCTGTGCGGCGGACTGTTAACGATGGCTTTGACCCAGCTGCCTGCTCCAAGTCAGACCGGAGACGGCGGCGAGGGATTGCTGGCCAGCATCGCGAACAGGAATGGACTGGAGCAGTCTGAAGCGAAGAAACTGGGGACAGCGATTGACCTCATCGAAAGCAATTATTACAAGGATATCGATCGGTCGAAGCTGATCGACGGCGCGATCAACGGGATGATGGAAGCGCTGGAAGATCCGTATTCCAACTATATGGGCAAAGAAACGGCGGCCCAGTTTGAAGAAAGCATTGAGGGCTCCTTCACGGGGATTGGCGCGGAAGTGTCCTCCGTAGACGGCAGCGTCGTCGTTGTATCCCCGATCAAGGGATCGCCTGCGGATAAAGCCGGCATTCGGGCCAAAGATACCATCCTTTCCGTCAATGGCGAATCCTTGCAGGGCCTGGAGCTGAATGCGGCCGTTAACAAGATTCGCGGTCCGAAGGGCTCCAAGGCCGTCCTTCAGATCAAGCGGGCAGGATCCGAGCAGCCGATCGAGTATGTTATCGTCCGGGATGACGTCGATCTGGAAACCGTGTCGGCACGGATGGAGAAGGGCGGAATCGGCGTGATCGAGATTTCCCAATTCTCGCTGAATACGGGCGAACGCTTTAAGGAAGAGCTCAAGAAGCTGGAAAGCCAAGGCATGAAGGGACTGCTGATCGACGTCCGGAACAATCCCGGCGGCGTGCTGTCCGTTGTCATTGACATCGCAGAGCAGTTCGTGCCTAAAGGCGAGCTGATCGTTCAGGTCGAAGACAAGGATAAGAAGCGGGAGAAGCATCCTTCCAATGGCGTGGCGAAATCGTACCCGATTACGGTGCTGATGAACAAGGGCAGCGCCAGCGCTTCCGAGATTTTGGCAGGCGCATTGCAGCAGTCCGCCGGAGCTACCCTGATGGGCGAGCACTCCTTCGGAAAAGGGACCGTGCAAACGAGCTTTGACAAACAGTTTGGCGACGGAAGCCTGCTCAAGGTAACCATTGCCAAATGGCTGACGCCAAACGGTACCTGGATCCATGAGAAGGGAATCGAGCCGGATATTAAGGTGTCGCAGCCTGAATACTTTACCGTCGCGCCGATCGATAAGAAGAAAACTTATGCGTACGACACGAACAGCACGGATGTGAAGAACGCGCAGATTATGCTTGAAGCGGTTGGTTACGCGGCAGGACGCACGGATGGTTACTTCGACCGGAATACGGAGAAGGCGGTCAAGAGCTTCCAGAGCAAGCACAAGCTGAAAGCGGACGGCATCATTAACAGCGCTACAGCCGAGGCATTGGAAGCGGCATTGATCGAGAAGATTCAGGATCCGAAAGAGGATAATCAAATGAATCGCGGAATTGCCGAGGTTCGGAAGGAAATCGCCGCTAAGGCGTCGAACAAGTAAGAAGGCTGAACGTTAGCCTTCTTTTTTCTTTGGAGATATCAGAAAGCGTAAACTTCGAAGCATCTTGGAACCGAAAGGAGCGTGGCAAGCCGTTGGAGACATTGAAACAACTGCTGATGTATGGGATAGATGCAGGCATACAACTGCTGACGCAGCCCTTTTATTATATTTCGATTTTGTTTGTCATGCTGTTTTACCGAAGGCAGGTGTTGGTGGAGCGCAAGCTGTTCCATGTGAAGCTGCATTCCTGGGGATTGCAGACCTGGCGTACGTTTCTAGGGGGACTGGCGGCAGGCATCGGCGTGTCCATCGTGGTGGCCTTCTTGGGGATATCATTAAGTCTGGAAGCCATTATATGCATATGGGTGACTTCGCTGATCCTGATGCTGTTTCATATCCGGTACTTATGCTTTGCCTATTCCATCGGTCTGCTTGGGATCATTCAGTTTGTGTTGGGCTGGTTTCCGAATTGGCAGCCGGAAGGCTGGATTCATCAGGTAACGGCAACGATCCTTGGTTTGGACATTCCGGCCTTGCTGGCGTTGTCCGCCGTCCTACATTTTGCGGAAGCTTTGCTGGTAAGGATACAAGGGGCGGGATTTGCCACCCCGCTGTTTCTGGAGGGCAAGCGCGGCAAGCTTGTCGGCGGCTATCATATGCAGAGCTTCTGGCCCCTGCCGTTGTTCCTGCTCGTTCCGGCGGTTGGCGGGGGCAGCGTGCTGCCGTGGACGCCGTACTTTGGCGGCGATGCTTGGAGTACGGGCTTTACCATGATGGCCCTTCCGGTCGTGATCGGCTTCGGAGAGATGACGCAGAGCATGCTCCCCCAGGAGAAGGCAGGGATCACGTCGAAGCGTCTCATATTCTATGGAGCGATTGTGCTGGCGTTGAGCCTGCTGGCCGAGTGGTGGTCGCCGCTTACCATCGCGGCCGCATTAGCGGCGCTGCTGCTGCATGAAGGCTTGGTATGGTACAGCAGATACGAAGAACAGCAACGCAGCCCGATGTTTGTACATCCGGTACGCGGATTACGCGTTCTCGCCGTGCTGCCGGACAGTCCGGCGAGCGAGCTCGGCATTTTGGCAGGGGAGACGATCCTCAAGGTGAACGGTAAGCTGATTCACAGCAAGGAGCAGCTGCACAGTGCCTTGCGACAGAATCCGGCCTTCTGCAAGCTGGAGGTTCAGAACCATCAAGGGGAGAGCAAATTTCTCCAGCGTGCGATCTACGCCGGGGATCATCATCAGCTGGGAGCTATCGTGGCGCCAGACCCGAGGGATGGCATTGCAGTGGGGTTGAAGCCGGTAAGCTTGATCACGCTGCTGGCGAATAAACTTCATATTCGCAGCAAGCGGGGGGCTTCCGGCAGCAAGACGTCCGGCGGTTCCGAAGAAGCCGGATTCCCTTCATCGTGATACGGCAAACGGGCCTTTGTCCAATATGGACAAGGGCCCGTTTTTTAGCTTCATGCCGTTATGTAATGAATAGGCGGGACTAGCCCTGCACCTTTTTTAAATAAAAGATAGCGATTTGCGTCCGGTCCCGAAGATTCAGCTTGCCCAGAATATCGGTGACGTAGTTTTTGACGGTGCCTTCGCTTAGGTAAAGCTGCGCGGCAATTTCCTTATTGGACAGGCCCTCCGCGATAAGGGCGACGACCTTTTTCTCGGCAGGAGTGAGCCCGAACTGTTCCAGCTCAGCGGATCTCGGGACCGGCTGCGGGGTTGGACGAAGCATGCCGGTCAGCTTGCGGGCGATATCGGGATGTATCAGCATGTTACCGTCATGCACCGTTTTGATCCCCTGGATGATGCGATCGGGCGGAATGTTCTTCAGCAGATAACCGCTGGCCCCGTTCCGCAGCGCCTCCACGATGTAATCATCGTCATCGAAGGTAGTCAGCATCAGCACCCGTACACCAGGGTATCGCTCGCGAATGCGCCGGGTTCCTTCCACGCCGTCGCATACCGGCATCCGGATGTCCATGAGCACGACGTCGGCATGAAGTCCGTCCATCAATAACGATAGTGCCTCCTCCCCGTGTTCCGCGACAGCCGATACTTCGATATCCGGATCCATCCCCACCAACAGTTTCAAGCTTTCCCGAATGAACGGGTCATCGTCTGCAATCAATACGGATATCATGGATAGCCACGATCCTTTCTATAAATTAGGGTCCTGCCGTCGTGCCAGTCACATAATCTCGCGCTTCCGGTAGACAGGCAGCCGGGTGATGACGGTAAAAGGCACGGATTTTCTGACCTCCAGCGTTCCGCCCACCACCTTGGTTCGTTCGAGCATGCCGCCTATCCCGATGCCATGACGGTCTGCCGCAGCGATCGGGTTCGCCTCCTCTTGGACCGTGCCATCGTTGGAGACCTCCATTCGAACTTCCTCGTCTCCGTACTGGAGAAAAATTTGGACCTGCTTGGCCTCGCCGTGGCGTATGGCGTTGGTGATGGCTTCGCGGGCATTTTTGTATAATACCACCTGTTGGCTCGGATAAAGCGGATAAGGAATTCCCTGCAGTACAAGCTCGGTCTCGATTCCGGTCTCCCTGCCGGTCTCCTCCAGCAGCCGATCTAGGGAATAATCGTCCGTGATCCGCCTTGACGGATTCATCTGTTTCACGGCGGTCCGCATCTGCTCCATGCTCTCCCCCAGCTGGTCGCGGATTTGATGGAGCATATCCATGCCCCGGGCGGCATCCTGCGGCACGATATGAAGAGCGGCTTCCATCATCATTTTGACGCGAATCAGCCGATGGCCGATATCGTCATGCAGCTGGCGGGAGATGCGGTTACGCTCCTCGGCCTGCGCCGCGCTTTCCACCTGATGGGCGAACTGCAGCAGCTGCCTGCCTGCCTCGTCCTGCTGGAAATGCAGTCTTTTCAGTTCGTCGTATAAATGAATGTGATCCAATTCCTTCTGGTTCATTTCATGGATGCGGTGGAATGTGACCGCCAAGAACAGAAACAGCAGATTGGCCGTCGTATGCAGCAGCGCATCGTAATCGGTAATCGCGATGTTGAGCAGCGCAAGGTGACCGAATGCCAGCCACAGCCTGCCAGGCCGCTCGAACAAGGGCAGATAGACGCATAGGGAGGATATAGACAGGAATACCATCATGAAGCCGTATTGGTGGCATAGCCATAGGGACAACGGGATTTCCAGCAGTATGGCTGCTTTCCGGTAAGCAGGCGAAGGCAGGAAACGGCTCAGCACCGCAATCGCCAGAAAAAGCAGGATGTACACCATATACTCCCCGTAATCGTCGAGCTGCTGCAAAAAGATGTCCGCTGCGGCGGGCAGGAGAATAAGGCCGTACCTGAGATAGGCAAGTGGAGATGTCACGTGCGATCCAACCCTTTTCCATTGTGAAGTCAAACCGTTCAAACGATTGGCTTCATTATAGCACATGGATGTTTTCGGCAAGGAGATGACTTTCGTCACCCCATAAGGTGACTTCCTCTACCTTCAAAATCCGGCGATTCCAGATAGAATGTAATCAACAGATGGATACGAGGGAAATGGAGATGATGATTATGACCGTCTTTCTGGAGATGAAGGATGTCGTAAAACGATATGGAAGCAAGCTGTCGGTGGATCATATGAACCTGGAAGTGCACGAAGGCGAGATTTTTGGATTATTGGGACCGAACGGAGCGGGCAAGAGCACGTCCATCAATATGATCTGCGGCCTTCTGGCGAAGGATCAGGGCATCATCAAAGTAGACGGTATCTCCATCGAGGAGCAGCCGCTGGAAGTGAAACGGAGAATTGGGCTGGTGCCCCAGGATCTGGCCCTGTACGAAGAGATGACGGCTTGGGATAATGTCGCTTTTTTCGCCAAATTGTACGGCCTGCGCGGCCAGCTGCTGAAGGAACGGGTGGAGGAGGCGCTGGCGTTTGTCGGGCTGCAGGATCGGGCAAAAGAAAGGCCGTCCACCTTCTCCGGGGGGATGAAACGAAGACTGAATATTGCATGCTCGATTACGCATCGTCCGAAGCTGATTATCATGGATGAGCCGACGGTGGGGATTGATCCGCAGTCCCGGAATCATATCCTGGAATCCGTAAAGACGTTGAACCGCATGGGTTCTACCGTTATTTATACAAGTCATTACATGGAGGAAGTTGCCGCGATCAGCGACCGGGTGGCCATCATGGATCAAGGTCATGTTATCGCCTGCGGGACGCAGCAGGAGCTTCGGGCACGCGTGGCGCATGAGGAAAAAATCATTCTTACTGCTGATGGGATCACACCGGATCTGGTGGAGGAGCTGACCATTCACCCGCGCGTTAGGCGCGTGGCGCAGAATGATAACGAGGTCCAAGTCTATGTACCGTCAGCTCAGGATGAGCTGCAGGATATTTTATTCATTTGCAGTAAACACCATACGACGCTTCGCTCCCTGCAGTGCGAGGAGCCGGGGCTTGAAACGCTGTTTCTCAGCCTGACCGGGCGAACGCTTCGCGATTGATCATAACGGACACGAGCAGAGGAATCCATGAAGGAGGAATACCGAAGATGAATACGATGATTATCGCTTGGTTCGAGCTGAAGCGGATGGCCACCAGCCGATCGGTGCTGATCAACCAATTTTTGCTGCCGCTGATCCTTATTTTCATATTGGGAAACGCGCTTTCGGGCTGGTTTGGCAATGATCAGGAATTTAAACAGCCATCGGTCCGAGTGGGATTGGTGTTGGATGCCGAGGCTGGAGGACAGCTGCCGGGGAGCATGCAGGCGCTGACCGGCTTGCCGGAGATTCAGGACCTACTGGAACCTGAGGTGGTATCCAGCCGCGAAGAAGCCGAAGAAAAGCTGCGCCGGGGCGAGGTCGATTACGCGGTGGTGATTCCTGCTTCCTTTGATGAACGAATGAGCCAGGGAGCGGACGTGAAGCTTGAACTGCTACCTGGAAGAGACCGTGATCTAAACCTCGTGGCAGACACTGTCTTCAAGACCTTTATCGCAGATGCCAATCACAAACAGGCGGAGGTAGTCGTTATGGGCGGAGACCAAGTTCTTGCGGCTCAAGCGGCAGCGCCTGTCGATGCGTCGGACGGACCCAACGTTACGATCGGGCAGCTGAGCGAGAAAGGAGCAACGTACTCCGCAGCCCAATATTACGCTGCCTCCATGCTGATCATGTTCCTGTTGTATTCCGGTCTGATGGCCAGCAGCAGCCTGCTGGGCGAGCGGGAAAGCCGGACCTTATATCGCTTGCAAAGCGCGCCCGTTAACCCCGGAACCGTGTTTGCCGGAAAAATTATCGGATGCAGCCTGATCACGCTGGCACAGGCAGCCGCCATCGTCCTTGGATCCATGTGGCTGTACGGCGTTAAATGGGGACCGCACCCCTTGCTGCTCATCGTGGTCTGCGTATTAATCACGTTATCGTCCATGACCATCGCCACGTTCATAACCCTGGTCTCCTCCACGGCGGCTGGAGCCAGAGGGCTGATGCAGGCGATCATTATCGCCATGACGTTTGTCAGCGGAGGGTTTATGCCGCTGCCCGTGGAGTTCTTCCAGAAGCTCGGCGCCTTCACCGTCAACCATTGGGCGATGCAGAGCATGCTGCGGATGATGCTGAACAGCGACGTGCATTTGATTGTCACATGCGTTGGCATGCTGGCGGCCATTACCGCGGCCTTGTCGGCTGCAGCCATGATTACGTACAGGAAGGTGGGATACCATGCATAGCTTAACCATTGCCTGGCATATGGTGAGACGGACGCTCGGGCGAAAGAGAGGCTGGATCGTTTACCTGCTGGTTCCTTGCGTAGTGGTCACCTTGACGGTGTTTCTCATGGGGCAGACCACGGCCGCGAGCATTCTGGTCACTTACGTGAACGAGGATGAGGGACCTGCAGGGCGGTACTTGATGAATGAACTGGAGCGGAGCGGCCAATACGTGCTCAATGAGTCCGGGTCCGAGAATATGCTGAGGGAAGACCTGGTGGAGAATAAAAGCACGGTGGGCGTTTATATTCCGCAGGGGTTCAGCGACGGATTAATAGAAGGCCAACGGCCGGCGGTTAAAATATACGAAGTCTCCACCTCGGAGGCCTCGGTAATGATCCGAATGACGGCGGACTCCGCGGTTACGCGCCTGAGCGGTACGGCCGCCTTGATCCGGGAAACCTCGGAGCCGGACGCGGATCGTATGCTGGCGCTGCAAGAGGTGCTCAAGCAATCCGCGCTGAATCGGGTGGATACCGAGGTCACGGATCTGAATCTATATGCGAAGCCGGGACTCTCGAACGTAACGGGATTTACCCTGATGTTCATGATGACCCTTATCTCCAGCGTGGTGTCGATGATGATTGATGACCGCAGGCAGCGAACGCTGTCCCGCATGTATACGGCGCCGGTACGCGCCTATCAGATCGCTTTAGGTAATTTTCTGGGCAGCCTGGTGGTTGGCTCGCTGCAGGTGGTCATCGTGCTCGTGCTCAGCCGGTATGTCCTTCGTTACGATTACGGAGTTCCGTTCGTGCTGCATTTCCTTATTCTGATGGCCTTTATGCTCGTATCGTTAGGCGTGGCAAGCACGGTCGCGGGGCTGATCCGGAACGGGCAAAATGCGGCCATGATCAATTCCATGATCGTCACGCCGACCTGCATGCTGGGCGGGTGCTTCTGGCCGCTTGCCATTATGCCGGAATTCATGAAGAAGATCGCCAATTTCATCCCGCAAAAATGGGCCATTGAGGCGGTGGAGACCGCTGCTACGGGCGGCACGTTATCCGACATCGCACTGCCGCTGGCCGTGCTGGGCCTGATGGCAATCATTCTGCTGGCCGTCGGTTCCGCTGTCCTGCGGCCGAGCGAGAGCGGGGTTGGGCACGGCGCTTAAATTATTCGCTCCAGGAGTTCCTCCGTAATAAAGCTCTTGAAGCTTCGACCGGAGGTTGCATATCCTGGTGCAGTATCGTGAGGCCCAGGTTTGTTATTAGTGATCCAACCATTGTTTATATATGCAAAAGCGCCCGGCCAGATCTGAATCCATGCCGATTCAGTTTGCCGGGCGCTTATTCGGTTTATGCGGATGTGTTACGATTTCCTTCAACGCAAAGCATGGAAGTACATGGGCCGGTCATAGCGGCAATTGCCTACTCCTTCAGCTGCCGTAACACCGTGATTTCAACCCGGCGGTTCTTCTGCTTGCCTTCGGCGGTCGCGTTGTCCGCGGCCGGCCTCGTATCGGCATAGCCTGCATACTGGAAGCCTCCCGGGTCCAGCTTGCTGTGCTCCAGGAAGAATCGCAGCACCGACATCGCTCGGGCGCCGGAGAGCTCCCAGTTGTCCTTATAGCTGGAGTAGCGGCCGATCGGCACGTCGTCCGTATGCCCCTCGATGCTCACCGTGGTGTTTAAATCGCCGAACAGGCTGGCTAATTTGCCCAGAACCGGAGCGGCGCCAGGTTTAAGCTCGGCCTTGCCGACATCGAACAGGAAGCGGTCGCTTAACGTAATGGCAATCCCCTGCGGCTCATCCGAGATGAAGATGTCCTCTTCGAGCTGGTTATCCTTCACGTATTGCTGAATGAGCCCCATAAAGTTCGCCAGCTCTTCCTCCTGGGCACGGAAAGCAAGCTCGCGCTCGGTCAGCGGTTCCTGCCCGTTATCCTTGTCCTCGCCTTCCTCGTCGGCAGCAGGCTTCGGCGGAGGATTTTTATGGTTCTCGGTATCGGCAGTTCCGGTAATCCCCGAGCCCATCTCCAGAATGCTGTCCCCGCTCTGGAAGGTGGCCTGCAGGGATTGGGTGACAAGCTTGTATTTTTCCGTGTCGAGCCGGCTCATGGCATACATCACAACAAAAAAGATCAGAAGCAGCGTAATCAGGTCGGCATAAGTGATCATCCAGCGGTCGCGCTGTTCGCCTTCGGCCTGTTTGCGCTGACGCCGCCGTCTATTCGGCTGTCTCATGCGCGATCCCCCTTGAGGACGGAATGTCCGTGGTGCCTGCGGAAGCGAAGGAGGCTAGCTTTTTGCGAACCAACAGCGGGTGCTCTCCGTTCTGAACGGCCATGATTCCTTCGAGCAGCAGCTCCATTTTTACAATTTCTTCTTCGGAACGTGCTTTAATCTTGGACGCAATGGGCAAAAAGATAATATTGGCACTTGCGACGCCGTATAAAGTGGCGGTAAAAGCGACAGCGATGGACGGGCCGAGACCGGTCGGGTCCTGCAGGCTGCCCAGCACGTGGATCAATCCCATGACGGTGCCGATGATCCCCATGGTAGGGGCATAGCCTCCGGCGGACTCGAAAATTTTGGCATAGCCTTCGTGCTTCTGCTCGGCGGCATTGATATCGAGCTCCAGGATTTGACGCACCATTTCCGGGTCGTTGCCGTCCACGACCATCTGCATGCCTTCCCGCAGGAACGGATCCTCGTGTTCGGCCGAGATGCGCTCGAGCGCCAGCACCCCGTCTCTTCTGGCCGTTACCGACATATCGACGATGGCATCAATCAGCTCGTCCGTCGAACGGTTGCTGCGGCCGAAGGCCAGCTTGAGCGCAGCGGGAATCGTACGGAGCCGGGTGGCAGGGAAACTGACGATGACGGCGGCGATGGTCCCGCCGAATACGATAAGCGCAGCCGCGCCTTGCAGCAGGCCGCTCAGATGCCCGCCTTCCCATAAAAACCCTCCGATCAACGCGGCCAGACCGGCGAGAATGCCAAGAATAATCGTAATATCCATAACGCTGTATCATCTCCTTAAGGAAGTTAATTAAGATCATCGGTTCGTATGCCACAAGTTCGACATGAACACTGAAGGCTCCCGAAGTCGTGGAAGCCGGGGACTTAAAGATTTGCCCTGGAACTTATTGAAATTTTCACTAAACTGTTTGCATCAAAAAAACGTAAAGGGTATAATGAGACGGGAACAAATATTCTTATTCCTTACGCAGACACCACTAATTTCCCATAGTATATCATCGGGAAGTTTCGACATATCTTTTAGCATGAATTTCATTTTAGAGTATGAGGGTGATGAAGGGCAATGAGCGATTTAGTTGTCAGTACCAAATCCTTTGAGATCCAGTCTGAATTCCAGCCGCAGGGCGATCAGCCCACGGCTATTGATGCGTTGGTCGAAGGACTTCGCCAAGGGAAAAAACATCAGACGCTGCTAGGTGCAACAGGAACGGGTAAGACGTTTACGATCGCGCAGACAATCGCCAAGGTAAACCGTCCGACACTCGTCATTGCGCATAACAAGACGCTGGCTGCGCAGCTGGCCAGCGAGTTTAAGGAATTCTTCCCGAACAACTCGGTGGATTATTTCGTGAGTTATTACGATTACTATCAGCCGGAAGCCTACATTCCTTCCTCCGATACGTATATCGAGAAGGATTCCAGCATTAATGAAGAGATCGATAAGCTTCGCCACTCCGCCACGAGCTCGCTGTTCGAACGGCGCGACGTCATCATCGTGGCGAGCGTATCCTGCATATACGGTTTGGGTTCGCCGCACGAGTACGGGGAAATGCTGCTTTCGCTCCGGGTCGGCATGGAGAAGCCGCGCAACGAGATTCTGTCGCGGTTGGTCGATATCCAATACCAGCGGAACGATATCAACTTCGTGCGCGGCACGTTCCGCGTGCGCGGGGATGTCGTCGAGATCTTCCCGGCCTCGAAGGGAGAGCATGCCGTCCGCGTCGAGCTGTTCGGCGACGAGATCGAACGGATCACGGAGATCGACGTCTTGACGGGCGAGCTGGTTGGGGAACGCGAGCATATCGCCATCTTCCCGGCGTCTCACTTCGTCACCCGCGAAGAGACGATGCGGGTAGCGCTCGTGAATATCGAACGCGAACTGGAAGAGCGGCTTGAACTGCTGCGCTCGGAAGGCAAGCTGCTGGAGGCTCAGCGGCTGGAGCAGCGCACCCGTTACGACATCGAGATGATGAAGGAAGTCGGATTCTGCTCCGGGATCGAGAACTATTCGGGTCCCCTGACCTTCAGGGAGCCTGGGGCTACGCCATATACGCTTCTCGATTACTTCCCGGACGACATGCTGTTCGTCATTGACGAGTCGCACGTTACGCTGCCGCAAATCCGCGCGATGTACAACGGTGACCGGGCACGTAAAACGGTGCTGGTTGATCATGGCTTCCGCTTGCCGTCCGCGCTCGATAACCGGCCGCTGAAGTTCGAGGAATTCGAGGAGAAGGTGAACCAGATCATCTATGTATCGGCCACGCCGGGACCGTATGAGATGGAGCACTGCGATACGATGGTCGAACAGATCATCCGGCCGACAGGCCTGCTCGATCCGATCATCGACGTGCGCCCGACCGAAGGGCAGATCGATGACTTGATCGGCGAGATCCATGACCGCGTGGACCGGGACGAGCGCGTGCTCGTGACCACGCTCACGAAGAAAATGGCCGAGGATTTGACCGATTACCTGAAGGAAATCGGAATCAAGGTCCGTTACATGCACTCCGATATCAAAACGCTGGAGCGGATGCAGATCCTGCGAGATCTGCGGCTTGGTACATTCCACGTGCTGGTGGGTATTAACCTTCTACGGGAGGGTCTTGACCTGCCGGAGGTTTCCCTCGTAGCGATTCTGGATGCGGACAAGGAAGGTTTCCTGCGTTCCGACCGCTCGCTCATCCAGACGATCGGACGGGCGGCCCGGAACTCGGAAGGCAAGGTTATCATGTACGGCGACAAGATCACCGATTCGATGGATCGGGCGATCAAGGAAACCGAGCGCCGTCGCAGCATCCAGGTTGCTTACAACGAGGAGCACGGCATCACGCCGCAGACGATCCGCAAGAAGGTGCGCGATGTCATCGAAGCGACGAAGGTCGCCGAGGGCAAGGCGGATTACCTGGTGGGCGAAGGACAGAAGATGTCGAAGAAAGAGCGTCAGAAGCTGATCCAACGCCTCGAGGCCGAGATGAAGGAAGCGGCGAAGAATTTGCAATTCGAGCGTGCGGCCGAGCTTCGTGACGCGCTGCTGGAACTGCAGGCCGAGTAATATGGAGAGACGAATGACAAGGGGGACGGCCTATGCGGTCGTTCTCTTTGTGAAATATAAGCACCACATGCATGCCATATGGAGTAGGAGATGATATCGTTTGGCCAGTGAAAAAATTGTGATCAAAGGCGCCCGCGCACACAATCTGAAAAATATCGACGTCACGATACCGCGTGACAAGTTTGTCGTTCTGACGGGGCTTAGCGGCTCGGGCAAATCCTCCCTCGCATTCGATACGATTTATGCCGAGGGTCAGCGCCGTTACGTGGAATCCTTATCCGCTTATGCGCGCCAGTTCCTCGGACAGATGGAGAAGCCGGATGTCGATTCCATTGAAGGCCTGTCGCCGGCGATATCGATTGACCAGAAAACCACGAGCCGCAATCCGCGCTCGACGGTAGGCACCGTGACGGAAATTTACGATTATTTGCGTCTGCTGTTCGCCCGGGTCGGACACCCGCACTGTCCGGACCATGGGGTGGAAATTACCTCCCAGACGGTCGAGCAGATGGTAGACCGCATCATGCAGTATCCCGAGAAGACGAGACTGCAAATTCTCGCGCCGGTCATTTCCGGCCGCAAGGGCGAGCACAAAAATCTGTTTGCCGACATTGCGAAGCAGGGCTTCGTTCGGGTGCGCGTCGATGGGGAGCTTCGCGATCTGTCGGAGAACATCGAGCTTGAGAAGAATAAAAAGCATACGATCGAGGTGGTAGTGGACCGGATCGTGGTGAAGGAAGATATCGAGGCCCGCCTCGCCGATTCGATCGAGACGGCACTGAACCTGTCAGGCGGCCAGCTCCTGGTCGATATCATGGGTCAGGAGGAGCTGAGGTTCAGCTCCAACTTTGCCTGCCCGATCTGCGGCTTCAGCATGGAAGAGTTGACGCCGCGAATGTTCTCCTTCAATACGCCTTTCGGTGCTTGCCCGGATTGCGACGGCTTGGGCGTGGAGATGATCGTGGATCCAGAGCTGCTTGTGCCGGATATGAGCAAAAGCGTCGAGGAAGGCGCCTTTGCCGCATGGAGCGGGGGCACATCCACGTATTATCCGCAGTTTTTGAAATCGGTCTGCGCGCATTTCGGCATTCCGCTGGACAAGCCGGTCAGTACCTTTAGCCAGGAACAGATGAATAAACTGTTGTACGGCACGGGCAAAGAGAAGGTTCACTTCCGTTATGAGAATGACTTCGGTCAGCGGAAGGAAGCGCACGTCACCTTCGAGGGCATCATTCCGAATCTGGAACGCCGCTACCGCGATACGAACTCCGAGGGTATCCGCGAATACATCGAAGGCTATATGAGCAGCAAGCCGTGCGATGTATGCAAAGGCCATCGTCTCCGCAAGGAAAGCTTGGCCGTTACGATCAATGATCGCAACATGGCCTATGTTACCAGCTTGTCGATCGGAGAGTCCCTGAAATTCTTCGATCATCTGGAGCTTAGCGAGAAAGAAAAACAGATTGCCAATCTCATCTTGAAAGAGATTCACAGCCGCTTGGGCTTCCTGGTTAATGTCGGGCTGGATTACCTGACCCTCAGCCGTTCGGCGGGAACGCTGTCCGGCGGAGAAGCGCAGCGGATCCGGTTAGCCACTCAGATCGGATCGAGCCTCATGGGCGTGCTGTACATTCTGGACGAGCCGAGCATCGGGCTGCATCAGCGGGATAACGACCGACTGATCTCCACGCTGGAGCATATGCGGAATTTGGGCAATACGCTGATTGTGGTCGAGCATGACGAAGACACGATGATGGCCGCGGACTATATCATCGACATCGGCCCGGGCGCAGGTATTCATGGCGGCCAAGTCATTGCGGAAGGAACGCCGAAGGAGATTATGAACGACCCCAACTCGCTGACGGGCCAATACCTGAGCGGGCGTAAGTTCATTCCGGTCAGCAGCAAGCGCCGCAAGACCGATGGACGCTGGCTGGAGATTAAGGGCGCGAAAGAGAACAATCTGAAAAATATTAACGTGAAGATTCCGATTGGCGTGTTTACGGCGGTAACGGGCGTATCCGGATCCGGCAAGTCGACGCTGGTCAACGAGATCCTGTACAAGACGCTCGCTCGGGATTTGAACAGGGCGAAGGTACGTCCGGGGCAATACCGTGAAATGAAAGGTCTGGAGCACATCGAGAAGGTCATCGACATCGACCAATCTCCGATCGGCCGTACGCCGCGTTCCAACCCAGCAACCTATACAGGCGTCTTCGACGATATCCGGGATATCTATTCCCAGACGAATGAAGCGAAGATTCGCGGATACAAGAAGGGCCGCTTCAGCTTTAACGTGAAGGGCGGACGCTGCGAGGCCTGCCGCGGAGACGGCATTATCAAGATTGAGATGCACTTCCTGCCGGATATCTACGTGCCTTGCGAAGTTTGCAAGGGCAAGCGTTACAACCGCGAAACGCTGGAAGTCAAATATAAAGGCAAGAACATCGCCGAAGTCCTGGAGATGACGGTGGAGAATGCAACGGATTTCTTCCAGAACATTCCGAAAATTCACCGTAAGATGCAAACGCTGATGGATGTGGGCCTGGGCTACATTACGCTGGGTCAGCCTGCCACCACGCTGTCCGGCGGCGAGGCGCAGCGCGTGAAGCTGGCTTCCGAGCTGTACCGCCGCAGCACAGGCAAAACGATGTATATCCTGGATGAGCCGACCACCGGCCTGCACGTGGACGATATCGATCGTCTGCTCGTCGTGCTTCACCGCCTGGTGGAATCCGGGGAGTCCGTCCTCGTCATCGAGCATAATCTCGATGTCATTAAGACCGCGGACTATCTGATCGACCTGGGTCCGGAGGGCGGCAGCGGCGGCGGTACCATTATCGCTACGGGAACGCCTGAGGATCTGGTCAAGGTGCCTGAGTCTTACACAGGCAAGTATCTGAAGCCGATTCTGGAACGCGATACGAAGCGAACCGAGGAATTGAACAAGGTGGAAGCAGCCCGCTAATAAATGTTAGCGGACGTAAAGTTGTTCTTTGTCGGCATGGGAATTGCCTAGCAATGGGAATGGCACATTGCCATTCTCAATGCCGGCATCGATAAGAAAATGAGAGGAGTCCCTGGTGGAATTGCCAGGGGCTCTTTTTTTGTGATGGTCGACAGCCATCGAAGCATGCCCCGGACCACGAACCGTGCGAGCAGGGAGCGGCGAGCAAGTCA
Organism: Priestia sp. BR_2; assembly: GCF_041954005.1. NCBI lineage: Bacteria > Bacillati > Bacillota > Bacilli > Caryophanales > Bacillaceae > Priestia > Priestia sp. BR_2. The sequence continues at coordinate 99,491 of NZ_JAVFHM010000192.1, forward strand.
TTTAGAGAAAACTTCAAGGAATGCACTTATGTCCGGCGTTATTTTCATGCTATCCTCCAATATCTTCGTATTCCAGGATATGGTATGATCTTGGTGATTTCGTTAAAACGGAGGGATTGTATGAAGAGGATCACCTGTTCCATTCTGATCGTTTTGGCAGCAAGTGCTTTATACATAAACTCAACCGACGGCGTACAGGCAGAGGTAGGGGGATCCGTTACGGATCGCGTGCAGGCAGAGATGGGGGTATCCGTTTCGGGTGTGAAACACTTCAATGCACAGGAAGCCCTTACCCGATTAAATAAAGGGTTCCTTCCGCTAGACGGGCAGGGGAAGTCTAGCTCGACAGAGGCTATAAGCCGGCAGGATTTTGTCATATTCATCGTCCACATGTTAAACCTAAACGCGGATAGTCCTCCGGAAGTCATTACCTTTAAGGATGTGCCTAAGGATCATTATGCCTTCACCGCGATCGAAGCTGCGGTTCAGGAAGGGCTGGTCAAAGGGGTCGGTAACGGGAGATTCGGGCTCGGATTGCCGCTGACGCGTCAGGATATGGCTATGCTGTATCAAAGAGCTCTGCGAGGGATATCCGATAAGATCGGATCCGGCGCGGAACCTTCACGGCAGAATTTAGAGGAAGGATCCTCCAGCAATGATGCCAAGGAAGCAATGGCACTGGCCTTGGAATTAGGACTGTTTCGGGAATCCGGCATTGACGGTTTGAACCCCAAGGGTACCGTCACTCGGGAAGAAGCTGTCAGGGCTACAGCCAAATGGCTGGAATCCGTGGAGTCAATCGATTTGAACGCTGCCGTGAGCGAAACGGAAACACCGCCGCCGAATAGCCCTCTTCCGGTCATTCATGGCATCGTTGCTACTTCATCGGGATCAACCTCGGCAACTCCTGTTCATTCCGGACCAACGCAAGCTCCGACAGAGACGGGACCTTCAGCTACCGTATCGGAGGCTTTGCCGACAACGGCACCATCAGCTCCGAATGATCTGAGGTTCCACCATGTGAAGGGGCAGGCTCAATTAACCTGGACGCATCAGCAGGGCGTAACCTACAATATCTATTCCAGCGGACAATCGGGATCGGGGTATGCCTTATTGGCTGAGGGATCGAATGTGGACGCAGGTTCTTATGCCATTACGGATGTACGTTTTCAAGAACCCTCTTACTATGTGATCGAGGCTGTAAACAGCTTCGGCAAGAGCGGTTATTCTAACGAAGTTTCGAGCCGCCCGAATAAAGTGTCGGGCCTTCAGGCCATCCTAAATGAGGAAGATGAATCCATTGCTTTAACCTGGTCAGATGCACAGGAAGGCGTAACCTATCATGTATACTACACAGGACCCGACGGAGCTGGGGCACGTTTGAACGATGAACCGTTAGAGAGTCCGGCCTATCTCATTCCGAATCTTCATATGCTGGCAGGTCTGCCCGGCCGGTATACAATTCATGTGGTCGCCGTGAACGAATGGCATATCCGCAGCGAACCGTCCAACGAGGTAACTTTGGATGTCAGAAAGGACCCCGTGGATCGGATCACGATCATGGATCCTTCCGTGGCTTTGCCAAGCGAGGATCTGGCGGAGGAGACGGTAACCGAGCAGGAGTCGGCTCCAGAGGAACAAAAGGATCAGGAGGATCAGGAGGAGTATGAGGATCCCATTCTCGATCCCACCCGGGTACCTCTTGGATAACGGAACAACCTGTGTTAGGTTCCATTTCGTTAGCGATCTAGTCCCTGCCATGATGAAAGTCATGCTAATGTCTGACAATTTGGTTAAAAATGAGAAATTTCTATGACTTTTTTTCATTTTTCGGGGCGGAGGGCTTGCATCTGGACGGGCACATGGATAACATAGAAGAAGATATGTAAATTTGCCCGAGAAGAAACCCACGAGGAGGTACGTTTCATGATCCTTGCAGCAGCATCGGATGCGACCGCGACATTTAAGACATTTGATATTTTCATGATTTTGTTTACGATTCTGATCTTTGTTGGCGTGGTTCGCCTGTTGATGGCCCGTCAAAAAAATAAATTCGCAATCGCTTTCGGTCTCGTCAGCTTATTTGTGTTCTTGTATTCTGACTATGCCATGATTACAGGATGGTTTAACAATTAGGTTGGCGTGATGCACGCTATTAAAGCGGCTTCATGACGAATGGAATGAAATACATACAAACTAGACGCCCTTCTGCTACCCTGCAGTGTGAAGGCGTCTTTTTGTTTCTTCGGAGGCAAGTTACACGATCCGCAGGAAAAACGTAAAAGAAATAGGTCTATCAGCAATGGTTACAAATGGAAAAACATGATAAATTGAGGAGTACAAGTTGGGTAGAGGATGGAACCGGGGGAGGAACATACCAATTGAAAAACGTACAATGGCAAAAAAGATCCGCGGCCATGCTGCTGGGGACCGTCATTTTGGCAGGAAGCAGCGGCATGCTCACACAGGCAGAGGTTGCGGATGCAGCAAGCGCGAAGCCTAAGAATACATATGAGCAAAACGAGGTGCCTCAAGTCATCAGCCGGATGTCGCCGTCGGTGGTCGGCATTATCGGGAAGGCCGCTCAAGGAAGCGGCGAAGTGGACGACAGATACAACCTGGCGCATGGCACAGGAGTCATCTGGAAGTCGGACGGCTGGATCGTGACGAACGCCCATGTGGTGGACGGGCTTACCGGAATCACGGTCGTGACCGCAGACGGCAAATCCTATAAAGCCAAGGGCGTATACAGCGATCCCAAGAGCGATATTGCATTGGTCAAAATCAATGCCAAGTCCCTGAAGCCGGCCAAATTTGCGGCAACAGCGCAGCATGCGCTAGTCGGGGAAACGGTTGTTGCCATTGGCACGCCGATCTCGTTCTCGCTGCGAAACTCGGCCTCGGTGGGCGTGGTTAGCGGGCTAAACCGGAGCGTAGACGGCTCTTATCGTCTGATTCAAACCGACACCGCCATTAACCCGGGCAACAGCGGGGGCCCGCTCGTCAACTTGAAGGGCGAGGTCATCGGGATCAACAGCAAGAAGTTCGCCGCCGTCGGCATTGAAAACATGGGCTTCTCCATACCTGCAGAAACGGTCCGCTACGTTGTGGGGCATTTATTGGAATACGGCGAGGTGATTAGAGCCGGACTCGGATTGGAGCTGGAAGAGAGCTGGTCCGCCATCGTGGGTCTCCCTTCGGACGATCCGTTGACCGTTACGAAGGTGTTGTCCGAGCAGGCCAAGCAGGCCGGCATTCAAGAGGATGACGTATTATATGCGATTAACGGCAAGCGTATTTATTCCGTTGTTGATATCAACGAACGGTTAAAGCCCTATATTCCCGGTCAGCAGGTTCAGCTGCTGATGCAGCGGGATGGGGATATCGTGAACGTAAAACTGACGCTCAGCCAGGACGGTAACGGAGCTGCTTCGTCAAGCGTTGGGGAGGCCGAGTAATGGACAAGAGAGAAAGAACGGAAACTAGCCGTCGCCTGCGGCAGGTGACAGCCGGAACCTTATCGGCGCTGATGTTATTTACGACGTTGTCTCTTCCCGCATGGGGAGAAGAAGCGGTTGTGCCGGAGAAGCGTATACTGACCGTGCAAAACGGCAGCAGCACAGCTTCGGTCAATGGCACTTCCTACACGATTGCCAAGCCGCAGCTGAAGCATGGCGTATTGATGGTACCGCTGGGCGTATTCAAGAAAGCGTTTGGCAGCGAGATCAGGCTGGAGGGCGAGAACCGGATACGGCTGCTGCAAGGGCCGCATACGGTCGTGCTCATCATGGACAACAAGACGGCATGGATCGACGGGAAAAAGGTGCAGCTGCCGGTGGAACCGACCATGGTGTCCGGTACGCTGATGGTGCCGCTGCGCCCGGTTGCGGCGGGAATCGGCGCCAAGGTAAGCTCCTCCCAGGGCAAGCTGGCCATCAGCCTCATGGTCACGGATAAGGAAGAGAAGCAGGACGAGGGCGAAATCAACAACACGACCGGGAAGACCCGAATCGGGAACAGCTATTATGAATGGAGTTTGAATTATCCCTCCTGGATGATGGTTGGAAGAGGCACGGACGATGAGAGCGGTTCGGCTTTCAATGATGCTACGGGCCGCTATTACCTGGAGGTGCACGCATCCTCCCACAAGGTGAAGCTGAGTCCCGATGATCTGCTGGAACGGCTCCTGAAGGAAGTGGGCGACTCCGGAGACGTTGTGCTGCACCAAGAGACGGTCACAAGCGCAGCGGTTCCGTATGCCAGAGTGGTCTCCCGCGATGTCGACGGCGTCTTGTGGGAAGGTCGGCAGTACTATGCCAACGACCGCGTTTATGAACTGTATTTTGCCGATGCCGAAGCGGTTCACTATAAAGATATGGACCAACACGCAGGCTTGCTGGGCTCTTTCCGAACGGCCTATCGGGCAGGAGACAAATCGGTAAAAGACGTATCCTCCATCGTGGATGGGTTCCGCGAAGCAGGAAACGAAGAATACGGTATATGGTTCGGCATTCCGGCAGGCTGGGAAATCAACAACAAGGATATGTTATACGGCAGCGAAGGAGAGGGCTATCTGTCCGTCTCGGTGACATCCGCTCCGGCGGGGGCCGATGGTACCCTCGCCGCTTGGGGGCAGCGCCTTAAAGACTGGCTGGCCGAATCCTTTGTCGAGGAATCGTACGAATACGTCGGACTTACGCCTGTGGAGATTTCCGGCGTCAAAGGGCAGATTCAAGAGGTTCGGTACAACTTCGGGAATAAATGGATAACGGAATATGAGGTGATGGTCCAGAAGAACGGCTACCGCTATTATCTGGAGTATGCGATACCGGATGGGCAGGAACGGACGGCTTCCAACTGGAAAAAGGTTCTCGAATCAATCGAGATCGATTACGATGTGGTACCGGCAAATTTCGGCCGCATCGGCGAAGAGGGCTACCTGACCGATAAAACCAAGATGAGAAGCAAAAGCTCCGAGACGTACCGCTATCATATCGATATTCCGAGGTACTGGGAGCCGCTGAACGATCAGTTCGAGCAGGGAATCGTGGAGTATGGCTTTGCCGGGGGCGGCTTTGAAATTACCGCCCAAAAGGATACAACAGTTGAAGTCATCGTCAGCAATCTGAAACGGTATTATAACGAAGCCAGCGCGGCTTCGTCGGTGAAATTGCTGGGCGTCGATAAGATCACGTTTGCCGGCGTGCCTGCCGTGTCGTTCAAGGTGCATCAGGTGAAGAACGGCGTTGGTTATACGACCGAGGAAATCGTCTTTGAAAGCGGGGATATCGCGTACACGATCATGACAACGCTGAATGATGCCAATGCAACGGAAGTGCAGCAAGCGGCGCTGGCGCGTACGCTCGCCTCGTTTGAGCTCGTGAAATAACCCGCAGAATGGAATTATGAACTCACATCATATGGAATAAAGCGAATGTTTGATAACACCGATAGCTGTCCTGCTGCACTCATGGTGCGGATGGGCAGCTATTTTGGTTTAGGCAGCGGAATGACGGGCCCTCATCCGAATAATGTAGAACATATGTGCCGATCAGGGAGCCTGATATGTTAAAATTAAAAAGTGAGAGCAAATGGATCATTCATGAAACCGGCTTGCAGAAGAGGGATAAGCGGATGAAAAAAACGATAGGCATGTTCGCCCACGTGGATGCGGGCAAGACCACGCTGGCGGAGCAGTTGTTATATACGACCCATACGATTCAGGAGCGCGGCCGGGTGGATCACCAGAGCGCATATCTTGATCGTCATGACATTGAAAAAGAACGGGGCATTACCGTATTTGCCGATCAGGCCACCATGCATTTTAACGGTTCCACGTATTATTTAATCGATACGCCGGGTCACGTCGACTTCTCGCCGGAAATGGAGCGGGCCATACAAGTCATGGATGCCGCCGTTGTCGTCATCAGCGCCGTGGAAGGTGTCGAGGGGCATACGGAGACGGTATGGCAGTTACTGCGGAAGCATGACGTGCCGACGTTCCTGTTTATCAATAAAATCGACCGGGTAGGCGCAGACGTGCCGCGCGTGCTGGCGGAGATTCGCAGCGAGCTTGCCGAAGACGTTTGTTTGGTCACCGAGGAGGATGTGCTGCAGGAAGGCCTGATGCAGTCTTCGCTCATTGAGTTTATTGCGGAGCGGGACGAGAAGCTGCTGGAGCTCTATATGGAAGAGGGATATGAGGATTCGCGTTGGCTGGATGCAATGATAGCAATGGTACGGAAGGGGGAGCTGTTTCCGTGCTTCAGCGGATCCGCCCTGCAGAACGTGGGCGTAACCCATTTCATGCATCAGTTGGATCTGCTGACGGTAACGGATTACGATCCCGAGGCGGCATTTGCCGGGAGGGCTTATAAGATTCGCCATGATGAACAGGGCGCCCGGCTGACCTATATCAAAGCCACTGGCGGCACGCTGCAGGTGCGGGATGAAATCACGTATGTCTCCGGAACGGAGACGATCACGGAGAAGGTGACGCATATCCGCTTGATCAATGGGGGGCGGGCAACCCCTGTCGACCGTGTGCATGCGGGCGACCTGTTTGCGGTTACCGGCATTTCCGCTGCTGCGGCAGGAGTCGGGATGGGGGCTCTTAGCGGCCGGACGGTGTACGAGCTGGTGCCGACGCTGAAGTCCAAGGTGCAATTCGAGTCCTCGATTCATCCCAAGGATATGCTGCGCTGCTTCCGGCTGCTGGATGCGGAGGATCCTTCCCTGTCCGTGCAGTGGGATGAGCCGGCACAGGCGATTCATATTCATGTGATGGGCATCATTCAGCTTGAAGTGCTGGAACGAATCGTGTTTGAGCGGTTCGGTTACCGCATTGCGTTTGGCGAGCCGGAGATTTTATATAAAGAGACCATAACGGAGGCTGTTGTGGGAAGCGGCCATTTTGAACCGCTGAAGCATTACGCGGAGGTGCACCTCCGGCTGGAGCCGGGAGAGCGGAACAGCGGCATCGTGTTTGCCAATGCGTGCCATCCGGATCTGCTGCCGGTTAATTATCAGCATCTGGTTGCCCAGCATGTTGGCGAGAGGGATCATCACGGGCTGCTTACAGGTTCGCCGGTCACTGATATGAAAATTACCCTGCTGAAGGGACGGGCGCACAACAAGCATACGCATGGCGGCGATTTCAGGGAAGCCACGTATCGCGCTTTGCGACAGGGGCTGGAGAAAACAACCAGTCTGCTGTTGGAGCCATACTATCATTTCAAGGTAAAGGTGGATGCCGAGTTTATCGGACGGTTAATGTCGGATTTGACCCAGGCCAAAGCAAGCTTCGATCCTCCGGAAACGGTGGGAGACAAGGTGACGGTGACGGGATCGGCACCCGTATCCACCATGATGAAATATGGAATGGAATTAGCGGCGTACACCAAAGGAAGAGGAACGATATCGCTGGTATACGGCGGATATGACCGGTGCCATAACGAGGCAGAGGTCATTGAACGCAAAGGATACGACAAGAACGCAGACCCGGAATACAGCTCCTCTTCGATATTCTGCGCCAAGGGCAGCGGTTATGCGGTGCCTTGGGATGAAGCGGATCGTCTCATGCATGTGTGAAGCGGTGGAAGAGACTAAGTGGTTAGGCAAGAGGTTCGCGGTTGTAAGGGAGACGAGGGATTCAATAAAGTGTGATTGAAGATAGCTGTGGGATTCGTGTATGTACATGCTGGTTCATGAAAAAGAGCTTCTCGGAAAGAACGTGGGAGAGGGTTTATTGATATCCGTAATGAGTTGCGCACGCGTCATCAAACTTAACGCGTGCGCATACGGAAGGTATTTATGAAGAGAGGGAGCCTTTTTCTACAGGCTGCCCACGAGACGGCCGCATCGTCCAATACGTAATGGCGGTCGTAAACAGCATTAAGACGCCTGTCATTAAGAATACCGAGTGAATGTTAAAGATGCCGCTGATCATGCCGCCCGCGAGCGGCCCGGCCATCCCGCCGATTTGGTTGGCGGTTTGGTTGAGACTGAACGCGCGCCCGCGGAATTCGCTAGGCGTATGTTTGACCACAAGGCCGTTGAGTGCCGGGAACACGGCACAAAAGAACGCGCCGTAAGCAAAGCGGATGGCCGAGAATGCCCAAATGTTGCTGAACAGGATCTGGGCGAGCGATCCGATTCCACTGGCGAGCAGGCCGATCAGCAGCACCTTTTGGAACCCGATTTTATCGGCCAGACGTCCCCAGCGGGCCGCAAACAGGATGCTGGCGATCCCGACGATGGAGAACACAAAGCCGGCAATCATCGAGGTATGCGATGAAGAGCCGCCGATCTGAGCGATATACAGCGGCAGTACGGGCTCGATCGTCATGACGGAGAACTGCGTCAGTACCGTAAGCATGAGCACGGTCATCAGCGCCTTGTTGTGTCCGGCGACCTTAAACGTGTTCATGACGGAGACGCGCTCTTTGCTGGGTACGAATTTCTCTTCTTTGACCCAGAATATGACGAGCAGCGTGGCTGCGAAGCACAGCATCCCTGCCAATCCGAATGCCATCCGGTTGCTGAACAGGGAGGCCAGGGTGCCTCCGATCATCGGGCCCATGATGCCGCCGGTTGCGGTGGCCGTGGACATCATGGAGAGGGCGTAGCCGACTTTTTTCTCGGGGGTATTGGTGCCTACGATCGCGATCGCGCCCGGAATAAAGCCGGAGAGCAGGCCTTGCAGCAGGCGGAGAATCAGCACTTGATACTCGTTCGTGACGAATGCCATCAGTACATAGATGACAAAGAGCACTAAGCCCGCGCGGATAATCATCGGTTTGCGTCCATATTTATCGCCGACGGCTCCCCAGAAGGGAGAGGACAAGGCGCCCGCAAAAAAAGCGGAACTGAACAACAGTCCCGACCACAATTCCGTATGCTTGGTAACGCCGAGCTCAATCAGAAAAAGCGGGAGAAATGGTATGACCATCGAGAAGCTTGATGAAACGATAAATGAGCCGAACCATAGTATCCATAAATTCTTTTTCCAACTTTCCATGTCTTCTTCATCTCCTGATGTGCGATTTGTTGTACTCCTTCGAGCTTCGCCTCCTGTCTTTTTAAATAAGTAATGGTGTATGTATTACATGTATCAGAAATAAGAAAGTGTAAGCTTCATGGGCTTACCAGCCTTATTTTTGGAAGAAACGCTTCCTTTACATGTGGATCTTTCATTGGAGTAAGTACGTCGATAAACGTATGACTTTGCGGTCTCGATTGGTGTTCAGTCCATCCGTGCATCGGCTGAGGTCCCAACAGGGCAATCCGGATGCGGATAAAGCAAAACGCCCCCCCAATTTGGTAAACTGGAATCAACCAGACTACCGCACTAAAGCGAAAGGCGTGCAACTTCATCCTACACCACATGTTTTGGATTGGGAAGAGGCGGGGAATGGGGATAGAGCGGTCGGCGGCTCGTTTGGGGATGAGGCGGAACCGCCGGTTTATCGCATGAATAAAGGGCTTTCAGGATTCCATGAGACGTGGATGCAGGATCGTAAAAATTATTTTTTGGGGAGAACTGATATGAGAGAAACGCTGAAGGATCTATATTCGAATACGTTGTTCCAGCAAGTGACCGACCGGCTGAAGGAGGCTTATCCGGCATTCGATGCGGACCGGTTCATGACGCTGATTCGTAATGAAGCCTGGGAGCAGGAGGAGTTCAAGCAGCGCATCCGGCATATTACGCTGGCCTTAACGGACACGCTGCCTGCTTCTTACCCGGAAGCCGTCGGGATCCTGAAGCAGGTGGCTCCGCATTTCAGAGGCGTGGAATACGTGTTTTTTCCCGATTATGTCGAGGTGAACGGCATGGATGATCTGGAGACGTCGATGGAAGCTTTGGCGGTATTCACGCATTCTTCCACGGCGGAGTTTGCCGTCCGGCCTTTTATCATCCGGGACCAGGATCGGATGCTGGCCCAGATGATGGCATGGGCTCAGTCCGATGACGAGCATCTGCGCCGATTGGCGAGCGAAGGCTGCAGGCCGCGCCTGCCTTGGGCGCCGCAGCTGCCGGCCCTGATCAAGGATCCGCGTCCGGCGCTGCCGATTCTGGAGCAGCTGAAAGAGGACTCCTCCTTGTATGTTAGAAAAAGCGTCGCCAATCACTTGAACGATATCTCCAAGGATCACCCGGAGCTTGTGCTGGAGATCGCCGCCAAATGGTATGGCAAGCATCCGCTAACGGATTGGATCGTACGTCATGCGCTGCGTTCGCTGCTTCGAAAAGGGGATATCCGGGCACTGGCTATTTTCGGATACGAGGAGCTTGAGAAGCTGGAAGGACTGGAGGTGCGAGAGCTGCGCATCAAACGTTCCGTGATTACGATGGGGGACGATTTGGAGTTCGCTTTTCAGTTAGTCAACGAAACCGGCTATCCGATGGCGCTCCGCATCGATTACGAGATCGATTATATGAAGGCAAGCGGCAAGCTTGCGCCGAAACGCTATAAATGCTCGGACAAGATTTATGCGCCGGGATGCTGGAAGGTCGAGAAGAAGCAATCGTTTAAACCGATCTCCACCCGCCGCTTCTACTCCGGCGATCACCGCCTTCACATCGTCGTGAACGGCAAACGGTTGGCGAGCATGGATTTTGTGCTGGAGGGCGCGGAGTAAGAGTAGGGGCGTGGTGCAGGACGATGTACTGTACTGGCCAACCTGGGGGCAGGTCGTGCACAGACAAACCTGTGGTGAAGAATTCCACCAGTGAGTACGGGACGATTCCGATCTAAAGTTTTGTACATCGTGTGCACTGCTCCCTGTGCGCACGGTGCGTGGTCGTTGGGGCATTCTTGGATGGCTGTCGACCGCTGAGATGTTAAGGAGGTTCTGACTACAGGATTTTGAAATCCCCATGCGGTATCCCTGGCATAAAGGCAAGGGAAAGTAATCTACTTAGGCAGAGAAAAGAGAGTTAAGAGCAATAGTCCCGCACGGTGATCATGCGCCAGTAACAGCCACAGAGGATCATGTGAGGCAAGCTTTCCGATGGGAGGGCTTGTTTTTGTTTTGCACAAAACCGAGTGCCATGCGGATTATGGCAACACTATCAAATGTGTGGAAATCAAGTTAGCAGGTAGAAGAGAAGCCGGACTTTTGGTACACTAGATAAGTTGAAAAGCTTTCAAATGGTTTACAAACAATTGATATAGATGTCGGATGCCCTGTTCTATGAACATAGAGTATGGCAAGCAGGTTTCAATGGAAGAATAGTAGTACACAGCACGCCGGCTTAGACCGGTCTGGGAGGATATAGATGGACACGAAAGCACTACGAAGAGAAGACGTGGAGCTGCTGGCGCCGGCAGGGGATTGGGATTGCATGCGAGCCGCGGTGGCGAACGGGGCGGACGCGATCTTTTTTGGGGTCGAAAAATTTAATGCGCGCGCACGGGCGAACAATTTCCGGATGGACGAGCTGTCCGAAATTATGGCCTTTTTGCACAGTTATGGGGTTAAGGGGTTCCTGACCTTCAATATTCTGGTGTTTGAGAACGAGTTGGAGGATGCCAAGGAGCTGATCGATGCGTGCGTGGATGCCGGCGTGGACGCGGTGATCGTGCAGGATCTGGGTTTGGTGAAAATGATTCGCGAGATTTCTCCGGATTTCCCGATCCACGGCTCAACGCAGATGACGATTACGTCGCCGGAGGCCGTCGAGTTTACGAAGCCGTTTAACATGGAACGCGTCGTGCTGGGACGCGAGAATAATTTGAAGCAAATCCAAAAGATCGGGGAGCAGGCGAAGCTGCCGATGGAAGTATTCGTGCATGGTGCGCTATGCGTATCCTACTCGGGCCAATGCCTGACTTCCGAAATGTGGGGCGGCCGGTCCGCCAACCGCGGAGAGTGCGCGCAGGCCTGCCGTCTGCCGTACGATCTGATCGTGGATGGCGAGCAGAAGCCGATGGGCGACGTTGCCTACCTGCTCTCGCCAAAAGACCTGGCAGCGATCGATCTCATGCCGGAGCTGATTGAAGCGGGCGTGACCTCGTTCAAGATAGAGGGCCGTTTAAAGAGCCCGGAATACGTGGCCAACGTGGTGAGCAAGTACGGGAAGGCGATCGACCGGTATTTTGACGGCGAGGATGCGAGACCGAGCAAGGAAGAGGTGCGCGAGCTGCAGCAGAGCTTCTCCCGCGGCTTCACCCATGGTTTCCTGGATGGAACGAATAATAAAAAGCTGGTCGAGGGCACGTTCCCGAAAAGCCGCGGCGTGTACCTCGGCCGGGTGGAGCAGATTCTGCGCGACGGGGTCGTCTGCAAGCTGGATGCACCGCTGAAGCGCGGGGACGGCATCGTGTTTGATGCCGGCGACCCAACGAAAAAAGAAGAAGGCGGACGCGTCTACGACGTCCGCCGCAAAGGCGTCAAGCTGGAGGGCGAGGCGCAGGAAGGCTGGATCGTCGATATCGTTCCCGGCCGGAGCGACGTGGATCTGCGCAAGCTGCATGTCGGCGACCGGATCTGGAAGACCAACGATCCGGCGCTGGATAAGCGCCTCCGTCAGACGTACGAGACGGAGAAGCCGTACCGGGTATTCCCGGTACATGTGCGCGTCAGCGGCCGTCCTGGGCAGCCGCTGTCGACCTGGTGGACCGATGTGCAGAAAGGCACGACGGTCCAAGTGGATTCGGAGCTGGAACTGGAGATCGCCCAGAAGCGGCCGCTCAGCCAGGAGATCCTGGAGGAGCAGCTTGGCCGCCTGGGCGGAACGGTGTTCCAGCTTGAGGCACTTGACGTCGACCTGTACGGCGACGTCATTGTGCCGATTCGCGAGCTCAACAGCATCCGCCGCCGTGCGGTGGAGCTGCTCGCCGGCGAGCGGCCGAAGCCGCCCGTGTACGTGAAACGGGCGGTGTCGGTGTATGGCGATGCGGCTGCGCCCGCAGCGCCCGTGGCCCGCGGTGAGGCGAAGCTCACCGCGCTGTGCCGCAGCCTCCCGCAGGTTGAGGCTGCGCTTGAGGCCGGCGTCGAGATGATCTACGCCGACTTCGAGTTCATCAAGCAGTTCCCGGCAGCGGTGGAAGCCGTGCGTGGAGCCGGCAAACAGATTGCGCTGGCAACGCCGCGCATTCACATGCCGGGCGAGAACGGCTACCACAACAACATCCTGCGCCTCCAGCCGGACGCCGTGCTGGTGCGCAATACCGGTGCGCTGTATTTCTACCTGCGCCACCGGATGGAGAACCCGGGGGCGAAGCATCCCCGGTTGATCGGCGACTTCTCCCTGAACATTGCCAACCACAAGGCGGTTGACCTGTTCGTTGAAGCCGGATGCGACGCCGTCACGCCTTCCTATGATCTGAACATCCAGCAGATGGTGGATCTTCTCGGGAAGGCCGACACGTCCAAGATGGAGATCGTCATCCATCAGCATCTGCCGATGTTCCATACGGAGCACTGCGTGTACTGTACGTTCCTCAGTGAGGGCACGGACTTCACGAACTGTGGACGTCCGTGCGAAGAGAGCCGCGTGTCCCTGCAGGACCGGATCGGCATGTCCCACCCGGTACGGGTAGACGAAGGCTGCCGTAATACCGTGTACAACGCCATCGAGCAATCCGGCGCCGAGTACCTGGCGAACTTCATGGAGCTGGGCGTATCCAGCTACCGCGTGGAATTCCTCGAGGAAACACCGGAGCAAGTCCATGAAGTCATCGATCTCTACAACCGCGCCCTGCGCGGCGAGATCAGCGGCACCCAGGTGTGGAAGAAGCTGAAGGCGACCAACCAGCTTGGCGTTACGCGGGGGCAGTTGGTGAAGTAGTATTTTATTTGGTTCTGTATCCCTTAAAGAGTACGCTCCCAAGATTTAATAGCGTACTCTTTTATGGTGGGGATTTTATCGGTTTACTTATATACCTTTGATCAGTTTAAAGGTTAAATGCCTTTTCATCTTTATGTAGGTGCTGCATTGAAGTAAAATTAAAGGGAAGTTGCAAAATTATTGATTTATGATGTAATCAAGAAAATATAACATTCTTATTTTAATTGTACTCAGCTAATATGTGTTAAATTGTTACTATAAAACTTTATTCATGTCTTTAAGTACTTACAGGAGAAATCAATTGAATGAAAAAACTAGAGTATTTAGAAGGACTTCGTGGTGTAGCCGCCTTAATTGTTGTTATTGCACATTTCGGACAATTTTTTTATAATCGACAGCTGTTTATTGAGCAATCTTTAATAAGTGCTACTCCTCTTAATCTTATATATAATGGAAATTTTGCAGTCTGCATCTTTTTTATTTTAAGTGGGTATGTCCTTAGTAGACGCTATTTTTTAGAGAGAAACCAGGCATTATTAACGTCTGGTGCAATTAGAAGATACATCAGATTATTTATACCAGTTTCTTTTTCTGTGATATTAGCATATTTTTTACTAGTTACGGACTCATTTAAATATTTTTCAATATACACTTTAAATGAAATGTATACTACCGCCGATCATAATTTTCTCAAGATGTTAAAAACTCTTACATATAATATATTCTTCACTTATGACTCAAGTTATAACCCTGTTCTCTGGACAATGACTTATGAATTTTTAGGCTCTCTATTAATTTTTTCTTTTTTAGCCTTGTTTGGTAAATCAAGAAAAAGATTGTTAATGTATTTAGTGATGATAACTGTTTTCTGGGATAGCTATTATTTAGCCTTTATATTAGGCCTTATTTTATCAGATTTCAAAAATAGTCCCGATTGGAATTTTTCAGTAACAATGAGCAGGAAATTTAATGTTTCATTTTTATTAATCGGAGTGCTATTCGCTTCATATCCATTTACGCCAGTAGAGAATACTATTTATCAGTACCTGCAAGTTCCATTTTTGCATGCAAATTTTTTTAGATTCTATCATATCGCCGGTGCTTTTTTTATTATAGTTGTAATTATAAATAGTAAGTTCCTACAACATTTGCTTTCCTATTCTCAGATTACTTATTTAGGGAGGGTCTCTTTTTCAGTATATCTACTCCATTTTCCCATAATGTCATCGTTTTCATTCTTAGTTTTTGATAAATTTTTAAAGTTCTTTTCATATAAGATAAGTTTTATCTTGACATTTCTTATATCTCTCCCCTTGATATTTGTTTGTGCTAACTTTATGGAAAAATATATAGATGCTAAAGGAATTACTTATTCCAAAAAATTGTACAGTAAGTTTTTCAAATAAAATTAAATGTGATTGGCAATTATTGATCTGTTTCTTTATACTGGAAATATTTTGGCCTAACCCGCGACTTGCTATCAATACGAACTGATCAGCGTTTATCTTCTGTCGTTGCTTTCGAGAGAAGGCCCAGTTCCCAATTATAGTTGCTGCTATACATAACTATGGCTATATTTCCCGAAGTTATAGACCTTGGAAAAAGCATCTACCGATATAGTTGATGGCATTAAACCTGGAGGATATTTTAATCAAGTTTTCGAACATCTCTAAAAGCATTGAGCGCTTCTTCCTATCTTTTTGGCTTGTTATCCCTATTGCCAGTACGGTAAATATAACTTTAATACACGTTTCGAAAGGCCTTGAATTAATTGTATTTGAGATAGTGTGTGAATAATTCTGTGTTTAGATAGACTTGAATTTTGAAACAGTTCGATAAATTCATATTTTTACGGAATGTACTAGAGGAGAGTCGGTTAAAATGAACATTCGTAAAGCGATCATACCGGCCGCAGGACTGGGTACGCGTTTTCTGCCGGCTACGAAAGCGATGCCGAAAGAGATGCTACCCATTGTGGACAAGCCGACC
Organism: Priestia sp. BR_2; assembly: GCF_041954005.1. Taxonomy (NCBI): domain Bacteria; kingdom Bacillati; phylum Bacillota; class Bacilli; order Caryophanales; family Bacillaceae; genus Priestia; species Priestia sp. BR_2. Next base: position 115,278 of record NZ_JAVFHM010000192.1, read on the forward strand.
ATACAATACATTATCGAAGAAGCGGTCGCTTCCGGTATAGAGGACATTATCATTGTAACGGGAAAAGGGAAGCGGGCGATTGAGGACCATTTTGATTCTTCCTTTGAGCTGGAACATAATTTAGCGGAGAAGGGTAAGTGGGGACTTCTCGAAGAGGTGCGCAAGCCCTCCAACATGGCGGATATCCACTATATTCGGCAAAAAGAGCCCAAGGGACTAGGCCATGCCATTTGGTGCGCACGCAAGTTCATCGGGGACGAGCCGTTTGCGGTGCTCCTCGGCGACGACATCGTGGAGTCGGAAGTGCCTTGCCTAAAACAGATGATGAAGGTCTACGACACCTACCAATCTGCCATTGTAGGTGTTCAGCCCGTCGATTGGAATGAAGTCGATCGTTACGGGATCGTAGATGGACTTCAGAAATCAGACCGAATCTATGAAACATCGAGACTGGTAGAGAAGCCATCCCGTGCCGAGGCGCCTTCCAACCTGGCCATCATGGGCCGCTATATTTTGCCGTCGGATATCTTCGATTTGCTGGAGAATCAAGAGGTTGGGAAGAACGGGGAGATCCAGCTGACCGATGCGCTCTCCACCTTAGCCCATCGTAGCTCGATTTACGCGTATCACTTTGACGGGATGCGCCATGATATCGGCGAGAAGTTGGGTTTTATCGAAACCAGCATTCATTATGCATTGCAGCGTGAAGAGTTGAGAGATGATTTAATTGCTTATTTGAGTGGGGTTTTGGCGAAGGTCCAGTAGAGTAATCTAATAAGACATAGCATATGAAATAAGGGACAGTTGGCTAAAGGTTTTCTACCACGAACTGTCCCTTTTTAATTAGAATTGAAGATCAGCAAGCTGTTGAACATTTTGCTTCGCATTCGGATCAACTTGGGTTAGTTTTCCCATAAGGGCATCATCACTTAAGTTTTGCTTTTGTAATGCTGCCAGATACCAACGAACAATTTCTTGTTGGGTTGTTTGCGAGAGATCTTCTTGTATGCCTAGCTTAAGTGCTTTCGCTGCTTGCTCCGGCTGATTCATCATGAAGTACATTTTGCCTGCGTGGAGAATCATGTCGGGCGTGTTTTCGAAAGGATTACCTTGGAATTGGCCTTCAGGTAATGTGTTTAGGTGTTGAATGCCGGCTTGGACATCAGTGAATGCCTTAGTTGCTTGTTTGAAGTATTTGTCCTTTGCTTCTGTATCACCTGTACCGAGGGCATTAGTTCCCAGATCGTATCCTTTATTGATAATCTTTTCGTACCACTTGATGTCCCATTTAAATTTATGAGCGTTGTTGGTAAGTACTTCATAGGCCCGTTCGGGTTCCTGCTTCATTTCATAACTTTCGATTAGGCTCTTGAGCATGGATTTGTTATAAGGCTCATCTTTTAATGCTTTGTTAAGTAATGCAACCGATGCGTCATAGAAATTCTCATCTTGATTTTGCTTAAACACGCTCTGATAGAGTGCTGCGGTTAACAGTACCGAGTCGGGATGGCTCGGGCGTATGCTCAAGTCTTTATCAAGAGGAGCTTTAATTTCCTCAAAGGAAGTGCTAACCTGAACGACTCCACGTGCTTCCGTTCCCGAGTCTGCAGCTTGTACATATCGGATGGATGTAATCATGACGAGAATAGCGCAAAGTCCGACGATTATACTGTAGGTACCTCTGGCCGTAGAATCTTTGACGCTCCATTTTTTCACTGGTTTATTATCCATTACCGCAGCCATTCCGCCAAGTCCCAGGAATACAAGAATTCCCATGAACACGTAACTCAAGTTAAAGTCCAAGATACTATGAATTAAAATTGAAAGGACGATGATGAGATACAGGAAGTGACTATTGCGTTCTTCCTCACTGCCTTTGATATAACCTCGGATATACTTATAGAAAGTATACAGAATAAACGACATGAATATCAGAAATCCAACAATTCCGACCTCGATCAAGTACTGTAAAAAGAAGTTATGCGCTTGACGGCTTGTATAGGGGTTGTTTTGATATTGCTCATAGAGTGAAGCCCATGCTCCCCCGCCAGCTCCGATGATCGGATAGTCTGCTAGCACCTTCATGGCATCCTTATAGAACGTAAAACGTTCCAGAACGCTGTGCTGATTAAAGTTAATATTCTCGAGTCTGACGCTAATACTTTGCGGCAGTATATTTTTCAAACCAGTGCCAATGAATAGGATAATCAGCAGGCCACCAATTATAACGGAACCGAGCGGAATCCATAGGTTGGATGTCTTTTTGAAGGACCAACTGCCTAAAGCTTGTTCAAGTTTAGGAGCGATAAAACTTTGCATAACCCATCCGAGGAGTCCTACAACAGCAGACGTACCAAGCAAAATGCCCCAGCCTTTAAGAGCAGCGCTGCTGCTAAAGGCTTCATTTAAACTCAACCCCAGCTCTGTTACCGGTTTGGAAATGATCAGTGAAGTAACGCCTGCTATACCACAGTACAGGATCCACAATAATTGTTTAGCTGGCTTCAGGAATAAGAGTAACAAAACAAACACAACAGGTAACATCACCAGACCGCCTCGAGACAATGTCAAGAGCAGCGATACTATGATGGGTACCAACATGAAGCTATGAAAGGCTTGCCCGTACCATTTTCGTGATGTCGTAACAAAAAAGACTGCCGCGAAAAGGAATGCCATTAGAAATGCCGCATAAGTATTGGCGTACTGGAATACGGAAGTGAGACGCAAACCATTGGAGTCGATCATGACCGCATGGGTGTATGTGCCGTTTAAAACGGTATTGGAAAACCATTTCGCTATTGCACCTGCAGTCTTGCCTTGCCCAAACCAATGGAGTAGACCAAAACCAACAATAAGATATGCTACAGCCATAATCGTGCTTTGAATGATTCCGTTTCCTAACTTGTCACGGAGCACGTACAGTCCAATGATAAACATGATGGCGTAAATACAATTAATGATGACCATATTCATGGCAAGAACATGGGAGACAGCGCTAATTAGCGAAAGTATGTAAGTTAAGGGAAGTAAAAGCACACCCACAGCCAGCCCATCTCTTTGATCTTTTAATTGGATGCTTTTATAGGAATGAGCAATCCAGAGAAATATTAATAGACATGCTAAGATTGCAGCCCAGAAAATCGGTTTCTCAAATTCTAACATTTGCCCATTAAATAGAGCGGTTTGAAACGGCGTCCAAGCGAGGAACAGTATAATTCCTGATATTAACACCCAAAACAAAGCCGATCTCGTCTCACCTTTTCTCGACGCGGCGGTTTTTTTACCGTATACTGGATTCGACAACGTATTTAGCTCCTTTTCTTGTAGATACGACAATATTTTAGCATAGATAGAGCGGTCAAACTAGGGACGCTACTTATTTGAACAGTGAGAGGAACAGTAATATGACGCTAAGAAGATTTATTTCTGATATTTATAAAGAACGATCGATTGTTTGGGAATTGGCCAAAAAAGATATTTCATTGCGTTATTTAGGATCATCATTAGGGATTTTCTGGGCCTTTGCAAATCCTATTCTCTTAATCCTCATCTACTGGTTTGTATTTCAAGTTGGATTTAGATCTTACCCAGTGGGGGATGTTCCATTTGTTTTATGGCTTCTAGCAGGTATAACGCCTTGGTTTTTCTTTTCAGAAAGTTTGTCTTCGTCCACGTATTCAATAGAACAAAACAGCTATCTTGTTAAAAAAATCGTTTTTAAAACCCAATTATTGCCAATAGTTAAGGTCATTTCTGCCCTGCAAATACACCTTTTGTTTGTTATGCTTACACTGATTGTATTCACCATATATGGAGTTGGGGTTGATTTTTATTTGTTCCAACTTCTTTACTATATAACAGCTTTAGTCTTATTATCGATAGGGTTAGGATGGATTACTTCTGCGCTAAATGTTTTTTTGAAGGATATAGGTCAAATAGTATCAATCATTCTGCAATTCGGTTTTTGGCTAACTCCGATCTTTTGGTCATTTTCGATGGTACCGGACAAATTTGAATTTTTATTTAAACTTAACCCCCTTTTTTACATAGTAGAGGGATTTAGAGATACATTTATCAACAAAGTTTGGTTTTGGGAACATTATAATATGACGATCTATTATTGGTTCGTAACCATAATTCTTTTATTGGTAGGTTCTGCTCTATTCAAAAAACTTAGCTCGCATTTTTCGGATGTGATATAGGAGTACATTAATGATTACAGTCAAAGAACTCTCAAAGATTTATAAAATGTATAACACTCCATTAGATCGATTAAAGGAAGCGTTGTTTCCAAGTTCAAAAAAACATGTCCAATTTCATGCTCTTAAAAACCTCGATTTTACCATAAATAAAGGAGAGACCATAGGGATCATAGGGAAAAATGGATCAGGAAAATCCACTTTATTAAAGATTCTTTCAGGTGTTTTGACGCCTACATCTGGAGAGGTGGATATTAAAGGAAAAGTCTCTGCGATATTAGAGCTTGGAGCAGGTTTTAATCTTGAATATACGGGATTAGAGAATATTTATTTAAATGGTACCCTACATGGTAAGTCTAGACGCGAGATTGATGAGAAAATAAATAACATCCTTGAGTTTGCAGACATCGGGGATTTTATTCATCAGCCAGTAAAAACATATTCCAGCGGGATGTTTGCTCGTTTAGCATTTGCTGTTGCAATTAATGTAGACGCAGATATTCTCATTGTGGACGAGGCCCTGGCTGTCGGGGATATGAAATTCCAAGCAAAGTGTTTTCGTAAATTCGATGAATTAAAAACCAATGGAGTTACGATTTTATTTGTAGGTCATGATATCTCTAGCATTAGAAAGTTTTGTGATCAAACAATGTGGCTTCATCAAGGTGACCTTCTGGCATTCGGTGATACATTAGCCGTTACTGCAGAGTATATGGAATATATGAATTCTGAAAATGAAAAAAACATCAATGCTAGTCAAAAATCCAATAATGTAGAATCAATGCCTGGGAATGCAAATGAGGAGAAAGAGAAGCAAAGTTTGCTGGATCCAATTAATCGTTGGGGAAGTCAGCCAAATCTGGTTCAAAGTGTACAAGTAATTAATGAAAAAGGAATGGTTACGAATACGATTGTACACGGTGAAGTAGTTCGAGTAATTATTAGGTTTATTCTTCCAGAATCTTGTGATAAAGAAGAAGTTTCAGTCGCAATATCATTCAAAAACAAAATGGGACTTGATTTACTGGTGTTCACTACACATGATAACAAGGAATTGCGACCGAATTTTTCTGAAATGGAGAATGAAATTGTTTTTGAATTCGTAAATTATTTTACAGAAGGAGATTTAATTGTAGTTGCTGCAATTGAAGATCGGAGTTCTATTCAACCAGAATACTATGACTATATTGAAGGTGCCTCATATCTTAAATCCATAACAGCGGGCCAATTGTTTGGTATTATTCATACCCCCGTTCGCAATTATTTACGGAAGTAGAGAGTGATTTAATTGGATAAAGTAAAGATAAATAGTGAGGAATACTGGGACAAGAGATTTGACGGAAATTGGGAGGAAAATGCAGGCAGGAAGCAAACACTCTATTTTTGTGATATCGCTATCAAGCTGTTTCCAGATTGGTTTACAAAGGAGCTGGAGGCGGGAGTGACCGTTGCAGATATAGGTTGTGCTGAAGGAGATTGTACAGATTTTTTGGCTAGAAGATACCCCAGCAGCAAATTTACTGGAATTGATTTTTCTGTTGCAGGAATAAAAAAGGCGAAACAGTATTATCCGGATATTGATTTTATTAGGGCTGATATCAGGAGCTTTAATGATATGTTTGATGTTGTATATAGTTCCAATACACTCGAACATTTCCATGACCCATTTAGTATGTTGTCACATTTATTTAAATGTGCTAAGAAATATGTCGTCTTGTTAATTCCCTTTCAAGAACGTCAAAGGTTCGAGGAGCATTTTTATACATTTGAATATCGCGATTTCTTGTTAAACAATGAGGAGTTTTCTCTTGTATATTCTAGAGAATATGACTGTTCAAAAATTGAGAACATCTTCTGGGGTGGAAAACAACTGCTGGTTATTTATGAGAGAGGAAAGAATGCTGACAGATCTGTTACATTGGATGATTTTGTAGGGAGTCTTTCTGAAGAGTATAATGCACAAATAACCAAGATTATTGAGAATAAGCACGAACTTCAGGAACTAAAGAAAAATAATGAGCTATTACTGCAGTCAACAACCCAAAGCTTAGAATTACTTAAAGCAAAAGAAGCTTTGATTCAAGAACTAAATGGTTTACTTTCTAACGAACAGCATAGAAATAACGAGTTAACTCAATCCAATAGAGAATTACAGTATCAATTACATGGGGAAAAAGAAAACAACATATATTTAAAAGCTCAAGAGGACTGGTTTCGCGCAGAGAGTTACAAGCTGTCTCATGAAATTAAAAATATTTATTCATCGGGATTCTGGAAATTAGCATCAAAGTATTATAGGATTCGGGATAACTTTCCTGGGATAAAACATTTATTTAAAGCAGCGAGAATCATTAAAAATCACGGTTTTAGGGATTTTTACAGATTGTGCAAATTGAAAATTTGTAATTTTCGTGTAAAGAATACAGATCCCGCGCAGGTTAATGAAATAAATTCGATGTATAGTCGAATTACTCAGTTATATCAGGAAAACCATATTAACGGGATAGCTGTTATTCCTGCCGCATTTCCTTTTGATGAGTTATATAATCAACGTTCAATTAACCTAGCAAAATATTTATCTGGCAAGAAAATTATTTCGCTATTCATAATATGGCAATGGGACAAAAATGAAATAGTTGAAAGAGCTTACGAAGAGGTTTTTCCTTTTGTATACAGTATTCCAATGTCATCTTTTTTCGAGAATATCGATCGAGTCAGCAACCTTCGCGAAATAACCAATAAATATGCTTTTTTAAATATACCTTCATCCTCCTATGTTGGGATTATACCGAACTTAAGAAATAACGGTTTCGAGATCGTATACGATATTATGGATGAATGGGAAGAGTTTGCAAAGGTTGGACAAGCTCCCTGGTACGATAAATTCGCTGAAGAGAGCATGATACTCCAAGCAGACCGAGTAACTGCAGTTTCCCAAGCGTTAGTTGAAAAATTCAGCTTTATCAGATGTGATATACAATGTATAGGAAATGGTTACTTCCCAGAGTTGTTGGGTAGTCCTAATATTTCGAGTAAAAAACAAAATGAAAATGAAGTTATACAAGTGGGGTATTTCGGACATTTAACAGAGTCCTGGTTCGATTGGGAACTCATTTTTGAATTGGCAAAAAATGAAACATTAAAATTCCATTTAATAGGTTATGGAGCGTCTCAGGAAACTTTAAGAAAAATAAAAAAATACAAAAACATAAAATATCATGGAAAAGTCAAACCTTCTGAACTAAATGACTTTGTAAGCAATTGGAATGTTGCTATTATACCGTTTTCTCAGAGCAAGTTGTCCGAGGCAGTGGATCCGATAAAGGTATACGAATATCTCTATTTCGGATTACCTGTAGTTGTGACAGGGATACCTCATCTTAGAAATTATCCGTTAGTACGTGTTGTTAATAATGAGGCTGGTGACTTTATGAAAGCAATAGAAGCAAGTTATTCAGAAATAGGAACAACTACAAGTGATAACGATCGTCTGCCAAAATTTTTGAGAGATACCACCTGGGAATCAAGATTTGATAAGTTGATGGGTCATGAAAACAGTGGGTATGTGAGGTTATACAGAAAATGAGAAAAATAAAAATATTAGGGGTCTATAAGTGGGCGACGATGGGAGGAGTTGAGAGGGTATTACTTAATCGAGCGCATGCCATTCAAGAAAATAACCTGAATATTCAGTATGACATCTACTATTTTTTCGATAGTGGCGGAAGGGAAGAATTTGATAATTATTTAATCAGAAATAACTTGAGTGATATTATGAAAACTGTTGATCAAATCGATAGTTATAAATATGATTTCGTTTTATCAATAGATACCCCGGAAATCCTTGATTTTGTCGAACCGGAAAAATTGTATATGGAGTGCCACACTTCTTACAAGAAAAATCGTTCGTACCTAAAAAGTTTGCCCGCATCAATCAAGGGAATAGTAGTCCCTTCAGAGCAATTCAAAGAAGAGTTACAAGGTGAGCTATCTACAGAGAACAAAAATAAATTAGTTGTTGTATCTAATAGTGTCTTCATTAAGAAATCGAATCAAATTTCTGATGCTATTATATATTCTAAAACACCTATTTTATATGTCGGTCGATTAGACATCCTTAAGAATATAGAAGAATTAGTTGAAGTGGTGTCGCTATATAACACTAATATTGAGGATGATCTCTTTCTAATTTTGGCAGGCCCCATAATAGAGCATGAAATAAATCTAAAAGAAATATTAACGAAGCATCGATTGCTGCATCGAACAATCTATTTACCGCCAGTAAGTTTTGATAAAGTTTGGGATTTGTTAAGGATCGTTAAGGATCATCGAGGAATATTCATGTCGGCGTCAAAAAAGGAGAGTTTTGGACTGGCTGTAGCGGAAGCTATGAAAATGGGGTTGCCGGTATTAGCTTTTGATAATGTAGCTCATCGTCATCTCCTAAAGGATAACGATAATTACTTATTTGATGCAAAGCAAGGTTCAGTTACTATTGAAAAAATGGGTAATATTTTGAAGCATTATGAGGACAGTGCTGAAGAAGTTGAGCGATACTCGCTTTCATTGGAGAAAGAATTTATCGAACAATGGATGGCTCTTTTTAATTGAATGTTTTGGATTCAAACCTTATATTACAGAATGGAAGCATTCTGCAATATAAGGTTTTTTATATTAATTCACAGCTCTTCGCTCCACAGAGTGGGTATATTCCCCATAACCGGATCCGTAACCCTTCCGCTTGCTATTTAAGAATCTTATAGGTAGAAAAGCCGTCCAGGAGTTAGCTTGCCGCTCCTTCTGCCCAAGAGGCGTTTTTATCACAAGGGCTTGTAAGAGCTATTATGCTGGGTGGACACGAGCGTTAGTTGTTAATGTATTGGTTTAGGATGGCTCAAGGTATCACTTCCAAAAAACATTGCTCCCTATTCCTTTTTCTCATTTTGGCGGAAGTGAATATCGTATATAAAGGTGCCCAATTTCATTAATACAAAAGACCACTTTCTCAATCAAAGAGAAAAGTGGTTATTTAGTCAAGGCACTATTTTATTAACTACTGGTATTCTTTGCAGGATGAATATTAGTAAGGCACTTAAAACGAAAGTTAGAATTGAAATAAAAGGAATGCTTAAAATGGGGTGGAAAGACAACGCTGTAAGATTAAAATATTGAGATAAACATTTTAGTATTAGTGCATGAATGAGATATATCCCTAGACTCGTTTTACTGATAGTTATAAGTAAAGAGTCGTGCTTTATTCCGGTCTTTATACCTTTAAACAAGAGGAAAATCGAAATTGAGATTATTGCTGTATTAGGAGTAAGGTACCCATAATAGTAACCCGAGAAGACACCTGCTGATTTCACTGTTTCATAGTAAACTCCAAAAAATGTCATAAAAATACATATAATAGCAGCTATGTGTATCACTCTAGTTATCTTTACACTTAACTCTTTTTCGCGAAGGTAATACCCCAGTATAAAATATCCTAGATATCCATTTACAGGTAATTCGACAGCAAATTTAAAGTGGGAAACATGATTGAAAAACTCAACCATTGGAACTCCTAAAAACCAAACTATCAAAGAGTAAGATATAAGTTGATCATTTAGGTTCTTGATTAAAACCCTGATTAAAGGAGCAAGTAGATATAAGCCAATAATCACGTATAAAAACCAAAGATGAAAGTATATGTCGTCCGCAAGTAGATGCTTGACGAATATCTTTAGTGAAAACTCGCTACCAGATACCGAAATAGAAAATACGTAATATATAATGCTCCATGCAAAAAGAGGAATAAGCACTTTGTTTAATCTTTTTAGGAAGAATGTTTTCAAGTTTTCACTTTTCGGCTCGAGCAAAAAAGAACCACTGAGCATAAAAAATACCGGCACGCACCACCTAGCCATGGAATCAAATGCATTGCCTATCATCCAATAGGATTTATTCAAATCGTTATATAAGTAGAGGATAGGAGCTGAAGTATGTACTAATATAACAGCGTATGCTGCTAAAACTCTTAAGTAGTCGTATGACTTCACCCTGGAGGTCAAATCGTTTCACTTCCTTATTATATTGTTAGGTGTCCACACGCTATACTACCATAATAATGATTATGCAGGTGCTATTTTAATAGCAATTTTAAATCCATACTTTAACACATAACGCTGTTGTAACATTGTTAAAGTCAGGATCAATACTTCACTTTAATAAATGTTACCGCAGCACCAGGATGGAGAGTGGAGCGGTTGGTATATCAATAGAATGTGAGCACCTTGTTCCCTCAAGTGCTATATTCATTAGAACCTGAGGTTAATTTGTATGGATGAATCCACTCTTCAAACAAATGAAAATGCAGGTTATTTGGGAGAAATAAATGAAGAAAAAGGCCGTGACCACTTGACCGGTACTTGGAACACCTTATTGCACATTTTATATTATGTCCAACGGAACCAGTGATACACATATTGTTATCCAAATACCAGAAGTCAAGGTGAAACTATAAATCTTTATTTCCGCTTCTTAGGCTTTGCTTTTCGTCGCTGCAAGCCGAACTTGTAAACGCCCCCCGCGTTTAAAGTCGATCATCGATGCCATGCTTCTTGCGTATAATCGTATTCAAAACATGAATCAGTTTCCACGGTGTTTAAGCCGAGATGCTACCTTGAACATGTCAAATTCCAGATTGCTAACGACGGTTATTGAAGTTCTCATCCATCAACAAACTCATTTTGCTAGGCAGTTTCTTTTTTAAGAGACATCAGGTACAAAGTATAGCGAGGATAATTATTCCGTTACATAAATTATTTGATTATTAGATTTTTTGTTGTGATCAGTGTTTTGGACTTCAATATTTAAAACATTAGGTTGCTTGTAAAAATGTTCAGGGATCCGAAATTTGATATAAGTACCATTCACAAATTCTGTTGTGACTGGAGCGTCATTAATATACACCTTACTATTTAACGTAAATCCTTCACCAGATAAATCAAACAGAATTTCATTTGATTGTTTAAATTGTTCAATTTTGATTTCACCTGGACTAACCCAGTTGATATGTGGTTGTAAATCCTTTTCATCGATAATATTTAAGATGATTTGGTTTGACTTAGATAAGATTGTATTTTTGGTATCCACGACTCTAACATCAATATATAATTCCCCTGGTTCTTTATATAATTCTTCAGGAATGATAGTACTGATATATTTTTTATCTGTAAATGCCGTTTTATAAGGCTTATTATTTATATATATTTGACTACCTTTAATAAAGTCAAAATATGCGCTTTCCGGAATAAATCCTTCCCCTTGTATTCCAAGGATTGATTCATGGTCTGTTTCATTGAACTTTATATCAGCTACAATTGTGCTTGGATTAGTTGAATTAATAGTTATATTATGGCCTAGCAGTACATGTTTACTTTCTAAATCTTTATTGGTCTGACTGAAATCTGAACCGAACAGCACATCATGCTGAAGCATTTGAAAATCAGAGAAGTCATCTGAAGTAAGGTCCAAATCCCGGTAATACGATTCTTCAGGAATTACTGTAATTCCTTGTTTTCTCAGTTTATAGAGTGAATCAAAAATTACATTCCCTTTTTTCTTGCTTTTCTCTAGGACATAACTGCCAATGAAGCTCGGGGAGTTTAATCCAAGACTTTCCTTTTCCAAACCAAAATTATCCCAAATAAACATAGATGTCGAGTGTTTATTTAAATATTCCGGTAATTCATTATCTTCGGCAAAAAACTTTATATCTTTATATACATCATAGTTCTCGCCTAACAAAGGCAAGTGGTCTCCAAAATACACCATAATTGTAGGTTCCTTAAGTTTACTTAAATCGCTAATTAACTGTTTCAGAGCCTCGTCGACTGACCTGAGGGAATGAGAGTAGATGTTCAGTGTTTTTTTTGTTTGATCACTAATTTCACCACTTACAACTTCAGGAACATTAATATAACGATCATTTTTATATGGCCCATGATTCAACATCGAGATCGTATAAATAAAGTCAGGTTCAGGTGAGTTTTCTATTTCTTTCACCACTTTTGTGAAAAGGTCTTTGTCATCCATAAAAGGCCCCTTCATTGTCGGATTCGAAAAGAATTCTCCGCTTATAAACTGATCGAATCCCATCTGTTTGTACACAGCAGGTCGATTATAAAACCAATTATGGTAACTATGCACCACAGTACTTTTATAACCTTGTCTTGATAAAATACTTGCTAACGAATCTAACGGACGGTTAATAACACTAACATATGGTGTTGATTCTTCAATAAAACGGGTAGATAACCCAGTGATTGATTCGAACTCAGGATTAGCAGTAGCACCTCCATATACAGGTGATAGAATCTTCCCGGACGAGTATTTCTTTGACATGCTATGGTAAAAAGGTAACGGGTCTTCAGAAAATTCAATATTCTTCACTTCAGTGGGATCCCAGAATGCCTCACTTAAAACAATTATGATATTCGGATGAAATGACTCATCAATCGGATATTGAGGTAGTTCATCAATGATATTGTTAACCCTTTCCTTTGTGTAGTCAGGGACTTGATGATTGGTTGTTTTAGGGACCAGATTAGCTGAAATTCCCGATACAAACCCTATACTGTTAACACCGGGGTCTAGTTCATCATTAGTTGCAGGCTTTATAATGAAAAGTGGTATAAATAAAAGCAGACAAAGTGACAGAATAGACAGAGATAGTGATATTTTAAGTTTAGGTTTCTCCCATTTCACCATAATTATTAATATGGACAATATTATGAATATAGAAGCATAAATTGCAAGATCAATATAAATGTTTTTGTCTAAATAGTTTGAAATATCAGAAGCTTCATTAACTAATAATAAGTCTGAAGGTTTAATAATTTCTCCCCGATATTTAAATTTTATCTGACTCGAAAATGCAAGAATAGTCAATAAACATACAATTGTAATAGAAATTATTCTGTAGATTTTCTTATTAGCAAAGAAGAATAAGTTTGTGATGCTAAAGACGAGTAAATACTCATAAAAAAAATTAAGAGGTTTATGAAGTAGCCAATGAAAAAAAGATGAGAAACCATTTAGAAAGATACTTTCGACTATAATTAAAACAATAAGAGGAAATAGAATTATCGGATAGATCAGCTGTTTTTTCAAAGTAGTACCTCCAAAATGATGTAATAATAATTGAAGCAGAATTGGGATCCTTTCGTAAATTCAACCCACAACAAACTAAGTTTTTGATGCCGCTATTTGATTTTGTTTTATGTAAATAAACAACTTAGTAATTGGTTTGGTATCAGAGGAAGCAGACAAAAAAAATTCTGCATAATAAAGAAAGGTGCATTTTAATAGTATCGACCAAGTATATCATATTATGAATAGCACCTTTGTTACGATAAGTACTGTAAAGTTCGCGTCACAGACTATGAGCTTGCAGGGTCCGCAATTCTAAGCTAATGAAATATTATCGCTGTTCGCAAATATATAATTGCTTCTCTACTCTAGCGTGCGTTAAGTTAAACATATAATATAATATAGTGACAAGATTTATGTTGAGGAACTTTTTCGAAATGGAGCGAGTACAGCTTGTCAAAAAAACCTAAAATAGCTTATTTAATGCATGTTGATTGGAACTGGATTAAACAGCGCCCTCATTTTTTGTACGAGGAACTCACATTTTACTATAATGTGGATCTATTTTATATTCAAAATATTTACACTAGAAGATATATCAAAGTTAATAATTCTCGGAATGTATACAATTATTCTAAAATTAATTTTCTTAAAAAACTCCCTTTGTCAGGGCGATTCAAAGAATTGCAAATGATTGAGAAACTTATCAATTACAAGACTGTTGCTTCTTTACAAAACTATGATTACATTTGGGTGACTTCGCCCATAATTTTAGACTTTGTTACTCTCGATGAGTTTGAAGGTAAAATTGTGATTTATGATTGTATGGATGATTTTTTAGGATTTTATTCTGGAACAAGTACTGTCGGTAGATTGAAGAAATTGGAGGTTGATCTTGTTAATAGAGCCGACTATATCTTTACTTCTTCAAATTATCTGAGGAAGAAAATGGAATTATCTTATGAGAGAGAGATGAAGGTGTCACCCTATTTAATTGGCAATGGAATTAGTCGTACATTATTTAATCAAGAAGTATTCCAAAACATTAGCCAAGTAAAGCCGAACAGAACTGATTGCTTATGGAATTTGATGTATATTGGAACAATTGGTGAGTGGATCAATTTCGATATAATTATAATGGTTCTTCAGCAGATACCAGATGTTAAATTTACAATGGTTGGGCCTATTGATACCAGGGTCCCCCAACATTCACGAATAGAGTATACCGGGCCTATTAAACATGAGGAACTTATGACATATGCTAGCTTGGCAGATGCATTTGTAATGCCATTTAAAGTTAATGAGTTAGTTCGCTCAGTCGACCCAGTAAAAATTTATGAGTATATACTTTTTGGGAAACCGATATTTTCCATTGAATATGGGGAAATGTATAAGTTTTTGCCTTTTGTAAATTTATATTCTGGCGAGAAAGATTTACTAAATTTGGTTAGAGACTTACAAGATGATGAAATAAAAGTACTTTCTAGAGAAGAGTCGTTATCTTTTTTGAAGCAGAACACATGGAGTGTAAGAGCCGAGCAAATTGTCAGTATATTAGAAGGAGTCTCGAATAAATGAAAGCCATCATACTAGCAGGCGGGACAGGTTCCCGCCTTTACCCATTAACTAAGGTTACGAATAAGCATCTCCTTCCTGTCGGGAAATACCCAATGATCTTTCATCCTGTTTTCAAACTTAAGCAAGCTGGACTTTCCGATATCCTCGTCGTCACGGGTAAAGATCACATGGGAGATGTTGTGAATTTATTGGGAAGTGGTCGTGAAATGGGAGTGTCGTTTACATATAAGGTTCAGGATGAGGCTGGGGGTATTGCACAAGCACTGAGCTTGGCTGAGCAGTTTGCCGGTAAAGACAAGATGGCTGTCATCTTAGGTGATAATGTGTTTGCTGACGATATTTCACAGTATGTCTCAAACTTTAAAAATCAATCTAAGGGAGCAAAGATTCTTATTCAGCACGTATCTGACCCGTCTCGTTTTGGAGTTCCTGAACTACAAGGTGGGCGTATTATTTCAATAGAGGAAAAACCTAGACGGCCCAAATCGGATTATGCAGTAACCGGAATATATATGTTTGACCATCACGTATTTGACATCATTCGTACATTAAAACCCTCAGCACGGGGAGAATTGGAGATCACCGATGTCAATAATGCATATATTAAACGAGGTGAACTCACATTTGACGTCCTCCAAGATTGGTGGACGGATGCAGGAACCCATGAATCGTTGGCTAAGGCCAATGAATTAGCAAGAAACATTGTGTTTGGAGATGAATTCGGCAAGTTTAAAAAGTAATTTAAGGGGGAGCAAAAAGTTATGAGAGTCGAACCTCTTAAGTTAGAAGGTGTAACTATACTGGAACCGGTGGCGCATGGAGACCACCGGGGCTTTTTTATGGAAAGTTATAATGAGCGAATATTCAAGGAATGCGGTATTCATAACAACTTCATCCAAGATAACCACTCCCTTTCCGCCGAACCAGGTGTACTGAGAGGTCTTCATTATCAACTCAACCCCAAAGCCCAGACAAAACTTATCCGTGTGATGACGGGTGCTATTTATGATGTAGTCGTAGACATTCGCAAAAGCTCACCTACCTTCGGCCAATGGGTGGGCGTTATCTTGAGCGAACACAACAAGCGACAACTTTTAGTCCCTAAGGGGTTTGCACATGGCTTCTGTACCCTCGTTCCTAACACGCAAGTATTGTATAAGGTAGACGAATATTATTCCCCAGAACATGACCGCGGCATATTATGGAGTGATCCGGTTTTAGGGATTGATTGGCCGACATCGAACCCGATTCTTTCGGATAAAGATCAGCGGCATCCATTGTTGAAGGATGCTGAAATGAATTTTGAGTAGGGGAGTATCTAGCCATGAGACTATTAGTCACCGGTGGTGCCGGTTTTATAGGTAGTAATTTTATTCTATACATGATGCAGCAGCATCCAGATTATAAGATCACTAACATGGATGCCCTTACGTATGCAGGGAACCTGGAAAATTTGGAGTCTGTTGAGAAGGAAGCAAACTATACCTTTATCCAGACGGATATTGCAGATAAACAAGCAGTTGATCAAATCTTTCAACAAGGCATCGATGTTGTAGTTAATTTCGCTGCTGAATCCCACGTAGACCGCAGTATTTTGGAGCCAGAAGTATTTGTGAATACAAACGTACTCGGTACGCAGGTGCTATTGGATGCGTCAAAAAAATACGGGGTAACCAAATTTGTGCAGGTTTCGACGGATGAAGTGTACGGATCCCTAGGGGAAACAGGACTCTTCTCTGAATCGACACCTCTCGCTCCAAACAGTCCATACTCAGCCAGCAAAGCGGGTGGAGATCTGCTCGTCAGAGCATATCACGAAACCTTTGGCCTGCCAGTTAACATTACCCGCTGCTCGAATAATTACGGTCCGTATCAATTTCCCGAAAAGTTAATTCCGCTCATGATTTCTCGTGTACTAAATGATGAGCCTTTGCCGGTTTACGGCGACGGTATGAACATTCGTGACTGGCTGTATGTTGAGGACCACTGCAGCGCAATTGATCTTGTTATTCATCAAGGCCGAGTTGGTGATGTTTACAACATTGGGGGAAATAACGAGCGTACAAATATTCATATTGTTAAGACAATTTTAGAGGAGCTTGGCAAACCTGAGACGCTGATTCAATTTGTCGAGGATCGACCTGGCCATGATCGTAGGTATGGTATCGATCCAACAAAGATAATGAAAGAACTCGGCTGGAAGCCGAAGCATAACTTCGAGTCCGGAATTAAGGAAACCATCACTTGGTATTTGAGTAACGAGGAATGGTGGACCAGAATTCAATCTGGGGAATATCGTGAATATCTGACCAAGCAATATGGCAGTCGATTAGGTAAAGAGCAATGAGGGTTTTGGTAACTGGGGCTAAAGGACAACTCGGTCAGGACGTCATTCATATTTTTGGGCAGGCTGGGCATGAAGTGATTCCTTGTAGCCGACAAGAATTGGATGTAACAGACCTGAATCAATGCCGACAAATAATCGCTTCATACCGTCCAGATTGTGTCATTCACTGCGCTGCTTATACGGCAGTAGATGCTGCGGAGAGTGATATCGACGGAGCTTATCTAGTCAATGCTATAGGTACAAGAAATGTTGCTCGATCAGCCGAACAAGTTGGAGCTAAGCTCGTTTATGTTAGTACGGATTATGTGTTTCTCGGTACCCATGACAGAGCCTATCATGAGTATGATTCAACCGATCCGAGAACAGTTTACGGCCAAACCAAACTTGCTGGAGAACAGATCGTAAGAGATTTTAGTACTAAGTGGTTTATTGTTCGTGCCTCATGGTTATTTGGTCTTCAGGGAAGTAATTTCGTGAAGACGATGCTTAGCCTGGGACAAGAGAAACCTCTTTTGCAAGTTGTTGATGACCAGAAGGGATCACCTACGTACACGGTAGATTTGGCTCGTTTCTTACTGCAAGTATCGACTACTGAAAAATACGGCATTTACCATGCCTCTAACCGCGGATCATGCACGTGGTTCGAGTTTACGAAAGCTATTTTCGAAGAAGCAGAGGAACAGCTGGGTATAAAAATTAAGGCTAGTCTGCAGCCCTGTACGACCGCACAATTCCCTCGACCAGCCCCTCGACCAGCTAATTCGGTAATGGACCATCTTTCGATCCGTTTAAATCAATTGCAAGATCTGCCGCATTGGCGAGAGGGATTGAAGCAGTTTATGCTGGATATGAAACAGCACCCTGAACTATACTTGAAGTGAATACAGCAAACGTCGGCCTGATCTGTATGATCAGGCCTTATGTTATATTTAGCAGGTAATGTGGAGGTCATAAACGAAATGAAACAGGTTCAGGTGCTGTTGTCTTCCTATAATGGGAAGCATTATATATCCGAACAGCTTCAGAGTATTTTTAATCAAAGCTACCCTCATATCTCTGTTCTTGTCCGAGATGATGGATCTACCGATCAAACGCTAGTTTTATTAAAGGAATATGCTAAAGTCCATCCTGACCGAATCAAAGTGATTGAAGGAAGTAATGTGGGGGTTGTTTCCAGTTTCTTTGAGCTGGTTCAGCAATCCGATCCCCATGCAGATTATTACTGTTTCTGTGATCAGGATGATGTATGGCTGGAGCATAAAATTGAGCGTGCTGTAACTATGTTAGATTCTCAAGCGGATCATGTTCCAGGGATGGTATTCACATCTACGGAGCTTGCCGATAAAGATTTAAATTCTCTCGGTACTTGGCCCAAGCCCCCTTTAAGGGAACCTTCTTTTTACAATGCTTTGGTGCAAAATATTGCTGTCGGAGCAACCATTACGTTAAATAAGGCAGCGAGGGATAAGTTTATGGAGGGTAATCGAATAGATCCCAACAAGATCATCATGCACGACTGGTGGTTTTACCTATTGGTATCTGGTTTCGGCAATGTAATGTATGATAAGAATCCTTCGATGCTGTATCGCCAGCATGAAAATAATGTTGTAGGTGGGAGCAACTCATTTTTCAACAAATCAAAACAGAAATATCGCAGTTACATAAAACATAAAGGAGAGCATCTTCTTGTCAAACAAGCAATTGAGTTTTATCGAGTGTACGGTCATTTAATGGAGGATACTAAGAGAGAACAGCTCGAACTTTTTATTGCCCCCAGGGAACGGCTTAGAGAAAAAATTGATTTTCTTCAAAGATCAATACTATATCGTCAATCCATTGTAGAGCAGTTACTCTTTCGCTTTTTAATTCTTGTGGGCTATATATAAAGAGTCATTAATAACTAGATTTTAGTAATAGAAGTTCTTTATTCCTGCTCGTTCTGCGTCTTTATGCTATAATGTCGATAGATTACTATATTTGTCAGGAGACGTTATGCAATGGATTTAAGCATTTTAATCGTGAACTACAATACCTGTCAGCTGACGGTGGACTGTTTGCGATCCGTGTTTGCATCGGAGACGGAATATACATATGAAGTGATTCTGATAGATAACAACTCGAAGGACGAGTCCGTTCCGACCATCCGAGAGTTATTTCCGCAGGTTAAGCTGATTGAGAACACGGAGAATACCGGCTTTGCCAAAGCCAACAATCAGGGGATGGAAGTGGCGGAAGGTCGCTATATGCTGCTGCTAAATTCCGACACGATTATCCAGCAGAATACGATCCAGACGATGGTCGCTTTTATGGACTACAATCCGATCATAGGCGCTTCCGGCTGCAAAATCGTCCTCCCGGACGGCTCGCTGGATAAGGCCTGCAAAAGAGGGTTCCCGACGCCTTCGGCGTCCTTCTATTATGCCTTTGGTCTCAGTAAGCTGTTCCCCAACAAGCCGGAGTTTAACCAGTATCAGCTGGGGTATTTGAATCCGGATGTAGAGTATCCGGTGGATTGTTTGGTCGGTGCGTTCATGCTGGTACGCCGCGAGACGATTGCGCAGGTGGGCGGGTTGGACGAGACGTTTTTTATGTACGGGGAAGATATCGACTGGTGTTATCGCATTAAGCAGGCGGGATGGGGCATTCACTATTATCCGCGGACGACGATCATCCATTATAAAGGCGGCAGCGCCCGGCGCAGGCCGTTCAAGATCATTTATGAGTTCCATCGGGCGATGATTCTTTTCCATCGGAAGCATTACAGGCAGAAATACAACATATTCGTTAATGGAGCCGTGTATGCGGGCGTTGGTCTGAAATTGCTCCTGTCCCTGCTCACGAACCGGCTTAAGCCCATTCGTCCAGCAACGATGACGCAATCTTCAGGTGGAGTGGAGGTGAAATCATGATCCGCCAGAATCAGGGCTTTCTGACCAAATTGTATATGTTGACCGACTTTGCCTTTATCCAGTTGGCGTTTTTGCTCGCATGGTGGGTGAAATTCGAAAGCGGTTGGTTTCCCTATGAAGAGCCGTTACCTCTCGAAACCTATGCTTTGTGGAGTCTGGTGTACGGCGCGGTTGCCGTGGTTGTCGGCATCATGATTACCTTGTACTCGCCGAAGCGGAAAAAGCGTTTTGCCGACGAATTCATGAAGATCTTCCAGATGCATTTCATCGGGATGTTCATTCTCCTCAGTATTATGTTTTTTGTTAAAGAGGTGGATATCTCCCGTTGGTATCTCGCCATCTACATGATTCTCAACGTAGCATTCATTATCCTATACCGTTATTTCCTCAAGAAATCGCTCAAGCATTTTCGGGAAAAAGGCTACAACCGCCAATTCGTGCTGATCGTGGGTGCAGGGTCACTCGGCAAGCGCTTCTTCAAAAATCTGAAGCAGTATCCGGAGCTGGGGTATGAAGTCATCGGTTTCCTGGATGATTACCAGAAGTGGGACGACATCGAGGCGAGACGGCTTAAACCCATTTTGGGCTCGGTCGGCGATCTACATAAGGTGCTAAACGAAAGGCTTGTCGATGAGGTCGTGCTGGCACTACCGTTAAATGCGCACCACAAATACCCGGAGATCATTGCTGCTTGTGAAAAAGCCGGTGTCCGAACGCTAATTATCCCGGACTTTTTCGATTATCTCCCGGCACGGCCGGTGTTTGATAACTTTGCGGGTATGCCGATGATCAACGTGCGCGATATCCCGCTGGATCTAGCGGCAAACCGCCTGTTCAAGCGGGCGTTTGATATCGTATTCTCGTTAGTGGCCATTATCCTCACCCTGCCGGTGATGATCGGAATTTACCTCGGTGTCCGATTGACCTCCCGGGGCCCTGTCATTTTCAAGCAGGAGCGGGTCGGGCTGAACCGCCGAAACTTTTATATGTATAAATTCCGTTCAATGAAGCCGCTGCCGGAAGGGGCGCCGGATACGGGCTGGACGGTGGAAAATGATCCGCGCCGCACCAAGTTCGGCTCATTTCTCCGGAAGACCAGTCTGGATGAGCTGCCGCAGTTCTTTAATGTCCTGTTCGGACATATGAGCGTTGTGGGCCCTAGGCCGGAGCGACCTTATTACGTTGAACAGTTCAAAGAGGAGATTCCGAAGTACATGGTGAAACACCACGTACGCCCGGGCATCACGGGGTGGGCGCAGAGCAACGGCCTGCGCGGGGACACTTCGATTGAAGAGCGGATCAAGCACGATATTTTCTACATCGAGAATTGGTCCATTCTGTTTGATATCAAAATCATTCTGCGCACGATCCGCAACGGATTCAAAAACGCATACTGATAGTAATTCATGATGACGTCAGCTGGCATGAGCCGGATGGCGTCTTTTATTTGCCTGTCCTAGAAGCATATTTCGACTAAAGCTGCTTACCAAGTCCCCCTCGCCTCATGTAAGATAACGAATGCTGTCGATTCCTGTAAGTTTGTGACATACCCGAGAAAAACTTCGGACATTCGATCCACTCCGCTCACTTCAACATGCATGTACAACACAGCGGACAATAGTAGTCTGGAATGATTTACAAAATATAACTGTAATACTATTATAATGAAATACCGGACTCGTTGATGCTTTGCTAGAGTTTGTTCATTACGCAGAGACGCGGGTTGGTTATGATGGTCCAATCTCAGTGTTATGGAGATTTCTAATGTTTTCGAAATAACCGTGTTTTATCTTGCCGCTTCATTTGCCTAACGGAAGGATCACATCCAATACGCATTATGGGAGGAATCGATATGGAAAACGCCAAGGTCCAGGATTTCATCGAAAGCAGCCAAGAGCAATGGGACGAAGAGTACAGATCCCGCATGTGGGATTATTTATCGGACATCACGGAATATGCCAGATACTCGGTCGTGTACGGTTACATCCGAAAGTTTCTTGGGAAAGAGGGCATTTTGGATATGGGATGCGGGGCCGGCCTGTTGTATGACTTGCTCTTGGACGATGAAAAATCGAATTATACCGGTGTAGACCTGTCCGAGGAAGCGATCAGAATCGCATCCGGCAAAACGTCGAGGAACTTATTTCAGCGCGCGGACATCAACCATTATGTTCCTCATAAAAGCTACGACGTCATCGTTTTTAATGAATCGCTGCAGTACGTGCCCAAAACCGCTAGCAAGCTGTTGGAATATGCACGTTACCTGACCCCGGATGGCGTCATCATATCTTCCCTATATTCACATAAGAACACCCAGGATACTGATTATCTCATGGTAGAGCATAAGATCGGCGAAATCGAAAGCTGTGATGGGTTTGACGTCGTAGATAAAGTCAGCGTGTTTAATCACAACGCAGGATTGAAATGGTATATTCACCTTTTGAAGGCCAAGAGCTAGTGATCCGTAGTATTTACAAAAATCGTTCCGTCATTTGGCAGCCGCCAAGTGGCGGTTTTTTTGTTTGGCCCCTCCATTAACCGGGTATTTACCTAGCAACAGCAATGAACGAAGCAAAGGTGGGGATACCATGAAACGGATCGCAGCTGTCCTTCTATTATTTTCCGCCATTATGATACTGCTTCTGACCCATCTGGAAATGGAGGAGGAAGCGCCGCAAGGATTCGCGGCCTATCGCTTGATTGCCCATGCCATGGGAAGCATCGGCGAACAGCCCTATACGAACGCTTATGAAGCCATGGTCGTTAATTACGAGAAAGGCACCCGGGTGTTCGAGATTGATTTGATGCTGACGGGGGATCGCAAAGTCGTAGCCAGGCATGAGTGGACGGAGAGCATGACGCAGCAGCTGGGTCAGAAGGAGAAGCTTCCGGACGATAAGCAGGCCGCCCGCTTAAGCCATGAGGAGTTTATTAACACGCCGATTTTGGAACAATACCAGCCGATGGATATTGAGGGGATTATGGATATGATGGAGCGTCATCCCGATATCTACATCGTGACGGATACGAAGGAGCAGAAGGACCGGGATATACAGTACCTGTTCGCGGAGATCGTAAACGCTGCTAAAGAACGGGATCCGAAGCTTCTGGATCGGGTTGTCGTCCAAATTTACAATGAGCCGATGCTTGATATGGTTCAGGACATCTACCCGTTTCAATCGATTATATATACGCTGTATGCCACGCAGGACTCACCTGCTGAGATCACAGCCTTCGTCCGGGATAACCACATTGACGCGGTTACCATGCCGGAGTACAAGGTCAGCCCGAATTTCGTAGCCAAGCTAAGGCAAGCGGGAGCCGTGACCTATGTCCACACCATCAATGACACGAACACCGTGAACAATTATGAAAAATGGGGCGTGTACGGCGTCTACTCGGATCTGCTGACCGAGCCGGAGCTGGAGCGGAACAGCCTGAGATATACGATGACAAAGCGACTGGAGTAACGTACCTTAAATGGCACGTCTCATATCGCGTCCGTCTGCGGAAAAGTTTGTTTGCATCCATAATAATGCTGAGCATTGAAGTCCGTGATCTCCATAAGAGATCGCGGGCTTTTTCAAGCTATCAGAAAGCATAAACTTCGAAGCTTGGCCTACTTGATATCACAGAAAGCCACCATCCATAGCTCTGGGATTGAACGTCATGCGGTCTGGGATTGTACGTCGGTAGACGCTTTTCTCAACGATGTATCCGCCAAAATCCCTTTTCAACGGGGCGGTTCGAATATCGGCTGAACCGATAAACCGCAATTACCAAAAAAACGTTCGCATTTTATGCGAACATAAATTGACTTGCTTACCGTGCTAGCATAGACTTATTTTAGTATGTTAGTAACCCGTGAACGTGGAGGAATGACGCTTGAAAGAGATGATACAATCCTGGAGGCATGTGTTTAAGCTGGACCCCGACAAGGAGATCGATGACGAGACCCTTGATGCGGTATGCTTGTCAGGAACCGATGCCATTATGGTCGGAGGCTCAACCGGAGTCACCTATGAAAATACCGTGGATCTGCTGTCCCGAGTTCGGCGTTACGAGCTGCCGTGCGTGCAGGAAGTATCCGATCTGGAAGCCGTTGTACCCGGATTTGATCTATATATGGTCCCGATGGTTATGAATACGCAGGATCCGACCTGGATCATGGGCCGACATCGCGAGGGGATCGAACGCTACGGGTACATGATCCCGTGGGATCTGGTCGTGACCGAAGGGTATATCGTGTTGAACGAGGACGCTGCAGTGGCGAAATTGACCGGTGCAGAGACTTCGATTGAAGCGAGCGCGGCTGCCGCTTATGCCCAGATTGCGGACAAGCTGATGAATCTGCCGATCGTGTATCTGGAATACAGCGGCGCGTTCGGAGACATGGAAACGGTCCGCACGGTTCGAAGATCGCTGGATAACGCCCGTTTGTTCTACGGTGGTGGAATAACCAATGCCGAGCAGGCGCTGGAGGCTGCTGCTATCTCGGATACGATCGTTGTGGGCAACGTGGTGTACGAGCATCTGGAGCAGGCGCTCGAGACGGTCAAGGCCGTGAAGGGCTGAGGGGTCCTATTAACTGATCTGCTAAAAAATATAGAGGCGCGTTTAGCCAGCCAGCTCAGGCTCTATAGTCGTATTTTCAGTTCCTCTGCCGGTAAGCATGTATTTATTTATTGAATATCCATGCAGAACGCAATGTGCCTTAGACAGGCAGCATTCAGTACGATTCATCATCTTTAATCAAATCGATCCGATAGACTATATCCCAATTTTTTGGATATTTATTGTTACTCAAGTTTTCCCCTTATCAAATCTACACCTATTAGGAGGCAATGTTTATGCATTCCATTGACATACACGACGCCGTCAGACGTCTCAATCCGCAGCAGCGCCAAGCCGTTGAAGCAACCGACGGACCGCTGCTCATTATGGCCGGAGCCGGTTCCGGCAAGACGCGGGTGCTGACGCACCGGATCGCTTACCTGATCGCCACGCGCAAAGCCGCACCATGGAGCATCCTGGCGATTACGTTTACGAATAAGGCAGCCCGCGAGATGCAGGAGCGGGTATCCAAGCTGGTCGGCCGGGAAGGCCAGGACATTTGGGTATCGACGTTCCACTCCATGTGCGTACGGATTTTGCGCAAAGACATTGAGCGGATCGGCTTTACTTCGAATTTTAGTATTTTGGATTCGACAGACCAGCTGTCCGTAATTCGGAACGTGATGAAGCAACACAACATCGATCCGAAGAAATTCGAGCCGAAGGCGATCCAAGCGGCCATGAGCGCGGCCAAGAATGAGCTGATCTCCCCGCAGCAGTATGAACAGAAAGCCGGGGACTATTTTGAAACCCTCGTTGCCAAGGTCTACACCGAATACCAGAAACGCTTGAAGAGCAACAATTCGCTCGATTTCGACGATTTGATCATGACCACGATCCAGCTGTTTAAGGAAGTGCCGGAGGTTCTAGACTTCTACCAGCGCAAATTCCAGTACATCCACGTGGATGAATACCAGGATACCAACCGGGCGCAGTACATGCTCTGCCGCATGCTGGCGGACAGCCATCACCGCATCTGCGTTGTCGGGGACAGCGACCAGTCGATCTACCGCTGGCGCGGCGCGGATATCACGAACATCCTGAATTTTGAGCAGGATTACCCGGAGGCGCGCACGATTCTGCTGGAGCAGAATTACCGTTCGACAGCGAACATTTTGAACGCTGCCAACAATGTTATTGGCCTGAACACGGGCCGCAAGCCGAAGAATCTGTGGACCGAGCAGGGCGAAGGGCCGAAGATCAAAGTGTTCCGTGGGGATACGGAGCATGATGAGGGGTATTTTGTCACCTCGGAAATTAGCAAGAACATCAAGGACGGCAAGAGCTACCAGGACCACGCGATTCTGTATCGGACCAACGCGCAGTCCCGGGTGATCGAGGAAATTTTGATCAAGTCGGATATTCCGTACCAGATCGTCGGCGGCATCAAGTTCTACGATCGCAAAGAGATCAAGGACATGCTTGCTTATCTGCGCCTGATTTCCAACCCGGACGACGATATCAGCTTGACGCGGATCATTAACGTGCCAAAAAGAAGCATCGGCGACACAACCGTCGCGAAGCTGACTGCAGCAGCCGGAGAACGGGGCATCTCGATCTTCCGCGTGCTAGAAATCGTGGACGACCTCGGTTTTGCCGGACGGACGCGCAATGCGCTGGTGGGCTTCTACGACATGATTGCCGCGCTCAGCCGAATGGTCGAGTTTCTGTCGGTGACCGAGCTTACGGAAAAAATTCTCGAGATGTCCGAGTACCGCCTCGAGCTGCAAAACGAGAATACGATCGAATCCAGATCCCGCCTCGAGAACATCGACGAGTTCCTGTCGGTTACGCAAGAGTTCGAGAAGAACAACGAGGATAAGTCGCTCGTCTCCTTCCTCACGGATCTTGCGCTGATCGCGGACATTGACTCGATGAACGATGACGAGGAAGACCGCGACGATGCTGTCGTGCTCATGACCATGCACAGCGCCAAAGGCCTGGAGTTCCCGGTGGTATTCATCATCGGCATGGAGGAAGGAGTATTCCCGCACAGCCGTGCCTTTATGGATAACGAGGAGCTGGAAGAAGAACGCCGACTTGCTTATGTAGGCATCACGCGCGCCGAGAAGCAGTTGTTCTTATCCTGTGCGCGCATGCGTACGCTCTTCGGCCGCACAACGGCGAACATGCCATCGCGATTCCTGGAGGAGATCCCGGAAGAACTGAAGGAAGACACCCAGATGGCGCATGACCGCTACCGCCGAGGCGGCGGAAGCAATGTGGGCGGATCCTATGCGGGACGCGGCTTCGGCGGCGGTGGAGGCAGCAACTTTGGCGGCGGCCGCAGCGTAGACCTCTCCCTCAGCGGATCGACGGCTTCCGCGCAAGCCGCGCCGAAGAGCCGGGTGACGATGACAACCGGTGGGTCATCCCGTCCGGCGGCTGCCTCGGGCAGCGGCGATTTTAAGGCCGGCGACAAAGTCGCCCATGGCAAATGGGGGACCGGTACGATCGTAGCGGTGAAGGGCAGCGGCAATGACATGGAATTGCAGATTGCATTCCCGGCGCCTGTAGGCGTGAAACGCCTGCTTGCCGGCTTTGCGCCGATTACGAAGGTGGAATAAGGGATAGAACTAGGTAAATATGATCTAAAGCAACGTAACCCATGATGGCCTTATTATATTGAAGGAGGATTGCCCCTGCATGGATTTCAAGGAAAAGATGGAGAAGCTCATTGCGGAGCTGAACAATTACAATTACCATTACTATACGCTGGATCAGCCGCTTGTAAGCGACAAGGAGTATGACGCCCTGTACGACCAGCTGGTAGCGTTGGAGGCAGAGACCGGAGTAACGCTCCCGGATTCTCCGACCCAGCGGGTGGGCGGGGAGATTCTGAAGGGTTTCGCCCCGCACCGCCATTTGGCTCCGTTATGGAGTCTCGATAAAGCCCAGAATATCGAGCAGCTCCGTACCTGGCATGATCGCGTGGTCAGGCTGGTCAATGACTATAATACGAAGAATCCCGGCAATCCTCTCAAGGCGCCTTGTTATGCACTGGAGCTGAAGTTTGACGGGCTGACGCTGAATCTGACCTATCAGGACGGCAAGCTCGTTCAAGCATCGACACGGGGGAACGGAACGGTAGGCGAAGGCATTTTGGCTCAGGTGAAGACCATCAAGTCGGTGCCAATGACGATCCCGTATACGGAAGGCACGATCGAAGTGCAGGGCGAGGGCATCATGAACCTGTCCGTGCTGGAACAATACAATCAAACCGCGGCCGAGCCGCTCAAGAACGCGCGTAATGCTGCTGCAGGAGCGCTTCGCAATCTGAATCCGAAGGTGACGGCCGAGCGTAAGCTGAACGCGTACTTCTACAATGTCGGCTACTCGGATGGAATCACTTTTGCCGACCACAAGGAAATGATGGATTTCCTGCGCGAGAACCGGCTCAAGGTCAATCCGTACATTTTTTATTTCGAGCAGTTTGATGATGTGATGGAGCAGCTGGCCGATATCGAAAAACGCCGTTCCGAGCTCGATTACCTCATTGACGGGGCGGTTGTGAAGGTGACCGATTTCCGCATCCGCGATGTGCTCGGATATACCGACAAGTTCCCGCGCTGGGCGGTCGCTTACAAATTTGAAGCGGAAGAAACCACGACCGTGCTGCAGTCGGTTACCTGGAATGTGGGACGGACCGGAAAAATCACGCCACTAGCCCGTGTAGAGCCTGTTGAGCTTGCCGGAGTTACGGTGCAAAATTGTACGCTGAATAATATCGGGGATATTGAGCGCAAGAATCTCAAGTTCGCGCTCGGCTCGCGGGTCTTCATTCGCCGTTCGAATGACGTCATTCCCGAGATCCTCGGCAAAGTAACGGAGGAGCAGGATGGCGAAGAGATCCTGTATCCGGAACAGTGTCCATCCTGCGGATTTCCGCTGGAACAGCGCGGCGCCCACCTCTTCTGCAACAACAAGACGGGATGCAAGCCGCAAATCGTAGCCCGGATCACGCATTTTGCCTCCAGGGACGCCATGGACATTGAGACGTTCAGCGATAAAACCGCGATCCAGTTATATGATGAACTGGGCGTGAGAGAACCGGCTGATCTTTATTCGCTGTCTTTTGACAGTTTGCTGAAGCTGGAGCGCTTCGGCGAGAAAAAAGCCCAGAATCTGCTGGATGCCATCGAGAAGAGCAAGGAGCGGGATCTTGCATCCTTCCTCTTTGCACTGGGTATACCGAATACCGGCAAATCCACAACCAAAATGCTGGCCGATCACTACCGTGATCTGAACCGCGTGATGGCGGCGACTGCGGAGGAATTGGTCGAGCTGCCGGACGTGGGCGGCATCGTGGCCGAAAGCATTGCGGGATACTTCGCCGACCCGTTTGCCCAAGCGAGCATCCAGAAGATGCTCTCGCTGGGCGTCCAAGCGAAAGCGCCGGAAGCGCCGAAGCCGGTCAGCACGGATTCCTACTTCAGCGGCAAAACGGTCGTGCTGACAGGCACCCTCCATCTGCTGACCCGCGAAGAGGCAACCGAACGCTTGGAAGCGCTCGGCGCCAAAGTCACCGGCAGCGTGTCCAAGAAAACCGACCTCCTCATTGCAGGCGAAAAAGCCGGCAGCAAGCTGGCCAAAGCCCAGCAGCTCGGCATCGACATCCTGGAGGATGAAGAAGAGTTCGTGCGGTTGCTGAACGAATAACAGCATACCCTGGATATATTTTGCAATATCAGTTGCAACTCCCTAAGAACCGAGGCTATCGATAGCCTCGGTTTTTTCTTTTTCCCGAATTCCTTTCTCCTCCCTTACTTGCGATGTAAGCCATATTTTCCTTGAAACTATGACGTTTTCGATCATTCGTCAAAAGCTCCTAAACTTTCGACTCAATTTAACAAAAACATACAGAAAAGGATGAAGGAATCTAATTTTGGATTCTAGAATAATTTACCACGGGTCAGTCTTATGCGGAAAGGAGTGGATACCATCGTAAGGCAGCGCAGATATGCTGATGACATCCCGGACCCTAATTTGAATGGGAATTCTATCTTATGGGAGGGGTAAAGCCTTGAGTAAAAAGTTATGGTCTGCACTACTAAGTTTTGTATTAACGCTATCATTGGTTGCGCCAGCGGCCGGGGCGGCTCCATCCGAACGGCAGATCGAGCTGGACAATCCGCTCAGTGCCGAAGAAGCTAGGCAGATAAAGGATATGCTGAAACAGCGAGCGAAGCTTGCGGAGTTTCCCGCGCTTGATCAAAGCCTGCAAAGATCGGCCGGGGGTCCTACAAGGGTTATCGTAGAATTGTCTACCGAACCAGTGGCTCTGGCCAAAGGGCTTTCCTCTATTCAGGGTCAATCTTTTAGTTCTTCCGCGAAGGCGAAGGTCGAGGCACAGGTACAATTGGAGCAGCAGACTTTTATACGCAGCCTGAACACGAAGAACATCACGCATGAAATCTCCGATCAATATAGCTACGCATTCAACGGGGTGTCTATGGAGATCGATGGCAGCAAGGTTGAAGCGCTGCTGGATATCCCTGGCGTTCTAGGCGTTTATCCCGATCTGGAGGTAACGGTTGGACCGAAGGGCGAAGTAAATCCATACATGAAAGACACGGGGCCGTTCATCGGTGCTCCGGATGTCTGGGATCTCGGATATACGGGCAAAGGCATTAAAGTCGGCGTTATTGATACAGGTATCGATTACGCACACCCGGTTTTGAAGGATGCTTATAAGGGCGGATACGACTTCGTTGACAATGATAATGATCCTTATGAGACAACTCCGCTCGATTGGGAGAATGATCCTTCCAATCCCCCGCAGGTCGATGACAGGGGAAGCACGTACTGGACCGATCATGGAACGCACGTAGCGGGTACCATCGGAGCCCGCGATGCCGGCGAATATGGAGTCGTGGGCATTGCACCCGAAGCGGATATCTATGCTTACCGGGTTCTTGGCCCGTACGGCAGCGGCTATTCCAGCTGGGTGCTGGGAGGTATTGACCGTTCCGTTCAGGACGGAATGGATGTAATCAACCTCTCCCTGGGCAATTCCCGAAATGATCCGGACTATGTAACGTCCGTAGCACTTAACAATGCTGCACTGGCTGGTGTCACGCCAGTCGTTGCAAGCGGCAATACAGGGCCAAACCGCTGGACGGTGGGATCGCCGGGGGCGGCGGCTTTTCCGATTACGGTAGGAAACTCCACGGGGCCAAGCGACGAAATGGCGGCAACATCGCACTTTTTCACGGACGCGGAATTGCCGGGTGAGCCCATTGAAGACAATGAGGGCACGGTTGAGCTTGGTGAAGGACCAACACCATCTGTCACGCCTGACGAGCAGGCAGAAGCACAGATCGATGAAGCTGCCCAGGCAGCATCGACCGATGACACGGCGCCTTCCGTTAATCCGGAGCAGGATTCAAACTTAGTTCAATCGGGTGACGGTGCAGCAGAGGAGCCGGCCACTGATCAAGTGCCTGCTGAATCTGCCGAGGATGAAGTGGCCCCTCAGGCTGACGATGCCGCTCCGGTTACGGTAGTAGATGCTACGTATAAGCTTGAATTAATGGCGTGGAATCTCGCCGAGGACCCGGAAGTCGTCCTGGATGGGGATTTCGGACTGATATATGCGGATCTGGGTAAACCAGAGGATTTCGCTGGCAAAGACGTAGCGGGCAAAATCGCATTGATTAAACGCGGCGAACTCGCTTTCGTCGATAAAATTGCGAATGCTAAAACAGCAGGCGCGACGGGTGCCATCGTATTCAATCAGAACCCTGGGCCGATCGGCGTCTTGCTCGGAGACAGCTTTGCCTTCATTCCAACCTTTAGTATGAGCAAAGAAGACGGCGATTATATCAAATCGCTGCTCGATGCCAACCCGGATCTGAAAGTGAATTTCTCCGATTTTATTAAAAACCGAACCGCAGGCGATGAGATTAATGATTCCAGTTCCAGAGGCCCGGCCAAAAAGACGCTGGATATCAAGCCTGACGTGGTAGCGCCGGGAACGAGCATTTTGTCATCCGTTCCGGCTTACGGGAAGGACATTGCAGGTGCGGACTACAGTCAGTCCTATGACCGATTAACAGGCACCAGTATGGCGTCCCCGCATGTGGCAGGGCTTGCGGCTCTCATCCTGGAGAAGCACAACGACTGGACCCCGTTCGATGTCAAAGTCGCCTTGATGAATAATGCCAAAGTGCTGAATACCGAATCCTACGATGTGACGGATCAAGGGGCCGGACGCGTACAGGCGCTCCAGACCATCCAGGCAGAGGCGCTGGTGAAGGTCCTGGACAAGACTTCGTATCAAGAGAACGGAACTTCCAACCAAAAGGAAAACATCACTGGAAGCATAAATTTCGGCAACTTTACCGGCAAGTCTGCCAAGACCGTTCAGAAAAAAATAAAGGTAGAGAGCATTGGAAACGCGGGCGGCACGTTTAATGTGCAAATCAATAACACGCAGGTCACGCCGGGAGTAAGTGTTACAACCGATAAAAGCACCTTCACCCTCAACGGTCAAGAGGAGATTATCGTAACGCTTCAAGTGCCGGAAGGGATAGACGGGATATCGGAACAGCAAGGCTACATCACGTTTTCGAATGGAACTCATACCTATTCGGTTCCTTACGTAGCGTACTTTAATCTTGAAATCACGGGCGTGAAATATACAAAAGCCTATAGTGACACCGAAACCTACTTGCCGCATGTTCCGTTAACCGAGACCGGTGTGCTGGGCAAGCTCAACCTGGCTTTCGAATTCTACAATCCGATGCAGATCGTCATCGTGGACTTGTATGATAGCCTTAATCCGGAAGCAGGCGTTGACGGTGACGGGATTATCGGTCAAATATTCGGGGGAGAAGCCTATTTTGATGCCAACACCTCGTTTACGATCGGTTGGAACGGGAAGTATGCCGACTATGAAACCGAGGAAGAGGTAGAGGTTCGGGATGGATTATATTCGATCGAGCTTCTTTCCTTGGATACGAATTTCGTGGTTCACTCGGATTATGCCACGATTCCTTTCTTTGTGAAGCGATCAGCACCTTCGATTCAAACGAATACAGATGTCAAAATCTCCGGCAAGAACAATCCTGCACTAAGCGGTACGATCGAAGATCTCTACGTAACGGCTGTTCCGGCTTTGTGGGATGAATGGGCCATTGATTTTGACGTCAGCGAATGGTTGGATGCCACTTATGTGATTAAAAGAGCCAATAAAACGGTAGCGAAGGAAGGCAGCTTTGATGTCGAGCAAGATGGTGCATTTAACATTGCCTTAGATGGATTGTCTTCAGGCAACTATACCGTTGAGCTTTCCGTCAAAGACCGTCAAGGACTCCAAGGAACGGCTTCCGTATCCTTGCAGCTGACAGGCGCGCCTGGACCAGGGAACCCGGATCCAGGTAACCCAGGTGGCGGATCCGGTGGAGGAGGCGGTGGCGGCTCGTCCTCCGGCGGCGGTCCCACGGGAACACCGTCCACTCCGGCTCCTGAAGTATCAGGGGATGCCAAAGTAACGACGAAGAAAAATGCGGATGGCACCGAGTCCGCAACGGCAGCTCTGTCTGAAGCAGTGGTTACGGAAGGAATTACTAGTGACGGTAAGGAAGTGAAGCTGGACGTATCGAAGCTGGATTTCAGCAAATACAGCGACGTAGCTCTTACCCTCGGCAAAACGACTGTCGATAAACTAAAAGCATCCGGCAAACCGCTTGTTATTACGGGTAACGGCTTTGCCTTGACGGTGCCTGCCGATGCCCTGGATGATTTCACGACGAGCAGCGGATTCAGCTTGACGGTTTCGGTAGCTGCAAGCAAAGCGGGATCCGGGAACACCTTGAACGCTGTATCCTCGATCGTTTCGGTCAAACACGGGGACAAGTTTAAACATCCGCTTTTACTGACATTGAATTATGACCATACAAAAGTGAAGGATACACGCAAGGTAGGTGCCTACGTGCAGTCGGAAAAAGGAGACCTGCAATCCGCAGGATTGCTGCAATCGGCTGAGCGCGGATCGATCACGTTCCGTATCAACGGACCGGGTTCTTATGCAGCTGCCGAGAATAACGTAACCTTTAACGACATCGTCAGCCACTGGGCTAAGGATGAGATTGAAGTTGCTGCCTCGCAGCATATCACGAACGGTACCGGTGCAGGACGGTTCTCGCCGAACAATGCGGTAACCCGTGCCGAATTTGCGACGCTGCTTGATCGTATTTTCGAGACAGGCATCGATTGGGAAACACGCAGCAAAGAGGTGGGGGCGAAGCATCCGCTGACCCGCGAGGACATGGTAGTCATGATTGCGGAAGCGTTGAAGATGGATTCCAAAACGGCATCCTTGTCATTTAGCGACACGAATCTGATTTCGGAGGATGCACGAGCGGCCGTAGCTTTTGCCGTAAACGAAGGTCTGGTGAAGGGAGTGAGCGGGAACCGCTTCGCACCGGGCGAGACTTCCACTCGGGCACAGGTATCCGTCATTGTGTACCGTTTGCTGGATTATCTGAACAAAATTTAATGAAGGCTAAGCTGCTTCAATACAATTCTGATTGAGCTAAAGAGGAGTTGCTCCATATCATGCAACGTGATGGGGCATCTCCTCTTTTTAATGGTGTTGGCTGCTACAAATAGGTTGATTCGATATTCCGGCGTGTGTAATATTTTGGTAGCGCCTGAATTCGATGAAGGGTGGGAGGACATGAGATATAGAACAGTGTTCTATGCAACCATTGCAATCGTGCTATTTTTCGTTATGGTTTCTGTACTGGGGAATCTGGTTGAGGGATCAGAAGCCGGAGCTATTCAGTTGAGCTTCGAGTGGGTGACTAAATACGTGCTCCCATGGATATTCCTATACTGGTTCATAAAACTCGTCAAAAAAATGAAATAAAAAGACACTCACCAACGCACCATTGTGCTGCCCGATGAGTGTCTTTTCCATAGTACCAACTATTCCCTTGACCACTGATCCAGCTTGTCATCACCCGGAAGAAGCAGGGCAAGCAGACCTAGCAGCGGCAAGAAGCCGATGGCGATCATCACATTGCCGATTCCCCAAGCATCCCCGAGATTACCGAGCACAAGCGAACCGACCCCGCCCATACCAAAAGCAAACCCGGTGATCAGCCCGGATACCGTACCGATATTGCCAGGATGCAGCATTTGGGCATACACAACGGTGACCGAGAAACTGGACAATAGAACAAACCCGCCGATCAGCAGCAATACAGCCGCCCAGAACGGGGAGGCGAACGGGAGAATCAACGCAATGGGCGCCGTGCCGATCATGGAGAGCATGATCATGTTGCGACGGCCAAAGCGGTCGGCCAGCGGACCGCCAAAGAAGGTGCCCACGGCTCCGGATGCAAGAAACAGAAAAATATAGATCTGAGCATTATCAATCGTGATTTTGTATGCGTCCATGAGGTAGAAGGCATAATAGCTGCTAATGGCTGCGCCGTACCAGGAGCGGATAAACACGAGAATGACGAGAACCAGCGTGGCATTGCGCACGCTTTTGCGGCGGGCGGGATCAAGCATGCGTCCGGCAGCTTTCTTTTTAAACGTGTAACCGGCTTTCAGCATGCCGTGGTACCAATGGGCAACATAGGATTGCACGATGATACCAGCTGCGGCAACGAAGGTGAAGCCGATCGCGCCAAACTGTCCGAACGGTACGAAAATGTATCGTGTCAGAAGCGGAGCAAGTGACTGCCCGGCATTGCCCCCTACTTGAAAGATCGATTGGGACAACCCTTTTCGCATGCCTGCAGCCATATGAGCGACCCGCATTCCCTCCGGATGAAAGGTAGCGGAGCCTAATCCGATCAGAACGACAGCGAACAGAACCAGGATATATGTATGTGCATATGCAAGAATGAAAACGCCTGCAAAGGTGAAACACATCCCGATCGGAAGCAAAATCGGTGTCGGCCTTCGATCCGCGGCGTACCCGATGACCGGCTGAATGATGGATGAAGTAAAATTAATGGCAAAGGAGATCCAACCGATCTGCGTAAAGGTAAGCAGCAGATTATCTTTTAATATGGGAAAGATAGCGGGGATCACGGACTGAATCGAATCATTAAACAAATGAACGAAACTGATGGCGATTAGAATTTTATATACTGTAGCCTGATTTGCCTCTCCATGCGCAGGACTTGGAGTATCTTTGGGCTTTTGGAGAGCGATGCTTTTGTCTGCCATGAGGCGAACTCCTTTCTTAATAGATGTAGTCGGTCTGCGAAAAAGCGATGAACTAACCTTAAAACCTTTTGTATAGGAAATCAATTACATTTCGAGATGATAATTAAATCAAAATGAGCTCCATGATTAAGCAGATTTATACGGGCGAGGTAGACAGACTCGAATGAATATTGATCTCCAACAGGTATTAATGATGTCATCAACGATGTTATGCGAAACTTTACATATTTTCTTTTAAAAATGCTTGCTATATCTTTTGGGTCGTGGTATATTACTAACTGTCGCTTTTGACGAAAGCTTTTGAAGCTTGTCGAACGGCGTCGAAAAAAAGTGTTGACATCAAGTTAAATACTTGATAAGATATAAACCTGCGCTGCTGATTGAGATTTGATCGGCAAAGCAGCCAACAAGTTCCTTGAAAACTGAACAAATGGATCACGTCAATGTAATACAAGCAAACGTTAATACGTTAGCTTTGAAATGAGCAAGTCAAACTTTATTGGAGAGTTTGATCCTGGCTCAGGACGAACGCTGGCGGCGTGCCTAATACATGCAAGTCGAGCGGACCTGATGGAGTGCTTGCACTCCTGAAGGTTAGCGGCGGACGGGTGAGTAACACGTAGGCAACCTGCCCTCAAGACTGGGATAACTACCGGAA
>NZ_JAVFHM010000193.1:0-258671 GCF_041954005.1 Priestia sp. BR_2
CGTTTACATAATCTCCCCAATATCCCATTGTAATATAGTTTTCATGTAATGAAATCCACTGCAATGACACGATAAAATGTTCTATATTAAAATTACTGTTTTCATAGACTTCTTTACAATAAAGCTGCACTCCATTATCAAATACATCCATTTTAGATATAAAGTGTTCAAACATTTGATGAGAGATATTTTGGAAACCGTCTACTTCTATTGACCAATCCGAATGGGCGGATTCTAATAGTATTACAGCTTTTGATTTATCCGCGTTTTCCCATGCCGTCAAAACTTCATTTGCTGAGAATCTGTTGAATTTAAACAACAGTTGTTGTTTCATCATTAGTGTCACTACCTTTCAAACTTCAATTACCTCTGCTCCAAAAATCATCAAGCGTCTTCTTGCTTTCTCCTAATGAGCGAAGCTGGACAATATCCCCTCTTTCATTTAAAGTAAAATGTCCTTTGAAAGCATCTGGCATGGCATGATATTGTTTTTCTTCCTGCTCATATGCCTGGACAAAACAAGCATATCCATATTGATTTACTAGATACGGCAGCCCAAAAGCAGAGCGAAGCAGCTCATATTCTTGATAGTTATAAGGCGTGCTTTCAGGACGCTTCATCAGAATTTCAATGAATTTAGTCATTAGTTTCTCTACTTCTTTCTCAGTTTCATACTTTGCATAGCCTCGAATTGCAGTCAATCTCATATCTAGGTAGCGCTCTTTTTTAAACGCTTTTAAGAAGAATTCCTTTAAATCAATATCTTCACTGAACACAAGTGCTTTCAATATTGTGTTGCGAGTGTACAAATTTTTAGCCTTAAAATACAGTTCTATTAAAAATTCAGCATCTTCATTTGACAACGTTATATCCTTACATCTTTCCAGCAGCTGTTGAAAATCGTCTTTATTTTCATACCCTCTTTTTTGGGACATCTTCTTAAGCTCTTCAATTATGTTTATCATTTGAATCCCTCCACCATTTCCTTCTCTTCTCTGGCTTTACCCTATTGGCACATCATTCGCCCTTATCCTTTTAACTTCTTAAACCTAGTTAAATATTCACTGACCAATTGGAATTGCACTAACATGTCCCGTTAGTGCAATGGAGTGTCACCTAAATATTATAAAGGAAACATTCCCCATCTGTCTGATAATAATGGCCACCCATCACGCAAAACTGCCCGTTAGATTGTTTGGTATACATAGTTAGATGCTTATCTAATCGGTATTCGGCTCATGTTCTTGTACCGATAAAACAAAAAAGCCGCTATTTTAGCGACTTTCTATGGGACCATGTTCTTGTCCCTCGACATGATTTCTTTTTTTGGCCACATATACCTGTAGCTATGATCCAAAAAAGGCCAACCGAATGGATTGGTTGACCTCATTCTCCTTCATGTCATTGCGTGAATCATCCCTTCTTCGGTGCGGCGATCTGACGTGCTACCCTATCGGCTAATGTTGCATCGGCCTGGAATAAATAGCCTAACACAACCCTTTGAATCTCATGAGAAGCCGCCGATAAGTCATCAGCGAGGTTCTGAACAAGATGATCCTGCTGAACTTGTGTGAGCGATTGGTAGAATTGTCCCGCTTGCGCGAAATTATCGGCCTTCGGAATATCGGATCGAACGATCCGACCGGCTACATAACGACCTGCCCCGCTCGTTACCTGTTCAGTCGGTGACCAGTTTGCTTGATGGTTAATCGGAATTTTGCGGAAATCCGATCCAAGGCGATGCCGCTGTGAATCCCAATAAATATTGCTGCGACCTTGCAGCATTTTATCATCGGACAGCTCGGCACCATCCAGAAGA
Organism: Priestia sp. BR_2; assembly: GCF_041954005.1. Classification (NCBI taxonomy): domain Bacteria; kingdom Bacillati; phylum Bacillota; class Bacilli; order Caryophanales; family Bacillaceae; genus Priestia; species Priestia sp. BR_2. Next base: position 1,820 of record NZ_JAVFHM010000193.1, read on the forward strand.
TTTGACGGGGAGAATGCCAGCTTCTCGACCTGCTCCTGATAATCAGTAGGGTTCGTATCCAATACGAGTCGACCAACCGGCAGCAGAGGGAATTGATGCACATCCCACACTTTCGTGTCATCCAGCGGATCGAACGACAGCATCGCCTCATCCTCTGGGTTCATCAACTGCACATACAGCCCGTATTGGACCGGTGTGCCTTTGGCAATCGCGTCATACAGATCTTTACCCGAATAATCCGGGTTCTCGCAAGCCAAACGAGCTGCTTCTTGCGCATCGATATATTGCTCTCCAGCCAACGGAATCCAGCGATATTTGACGTAGAAGCGGACGTTCTGTGCATTTTTCCAAACATAGGTGTTAACACTGTGTCCTGGCGTATGGCGGAAGCTCTTGACCGTCCCTTCGTCCGAGTACAGACGTACAACGAAATGGGTTGCCTCTGGCGCTGTAGCAATGAAACCCCAGAATCGATTCGGATCGATGAGATTGTTAACTGGTGATGGCAGGAAAGCATGAATTGACTCAGGGAACCGGATTGGGTCTCGTACGAGGAACACAGGGATATGATTACAGAGCAGGTCGAACACGCCATGCTCGGTATAAAATTTCGTCGAGAATCCACGCACGTTGCGGGATGTATCGGGTGTCCCTTTGTTGCTGACCGCAAGTGAGAAACGAACTGTAACGGGTACCCGTTGTCCCGGCTGCTGCAAGAAGCACAGTTTCGTATAAGCGGCCATCGAGTGAAGGGTTTCAAAATAACCCATGGCACCAAACCCCTTCACGTGGACCGGACGCTCTAATAGCTTTTCGTGGACAAAGGTTTCAAGTGTTTCATGCAGCATGCTGTCCTGTTCCAGAATCGGTCCCCGTTCCCCCACCGTTTGCGAATGGTGTTCCGGCGACTGCATAGCACTCCATTGTGATTGAGCATTGCCTCTTTGCCAGCTTCGATCGTTTGCCTGATTGTTAGCTTTGTTACCGTCCATTGACCCGCCTCCCATACCTACATTCTCGGGGATATATATGCATGGCTATGTACGGGTATGACAGCATGTCAAATTGTATATTGAATTGAAATGAGTAAATGTGCATTCCATCACATAGTAAAGAAATCCTGTAAACACACTACGTTATCCGCATAGCTTTCTGCTGCGCTTTCAGACACAGTTCTGCCGCCATAAAAGCGGATCGAGCGCAACAGCGGCGATGATAAATTCACCCGGCTTCACCACCGGACAGGGCTTCCCCTTCGGGGCATAGTTCATTCCGTCGCTTTTCTGCATCATGATAATCCTCCGCCCATATCATTTTTTTCGCCATAATTGCTTCCTGTCGTGATCTTCCCATCCTCAAAATTCTCAATGCTCTTGCCCTTTTGGTAAAAATAAGGAACGTTTAGTTGAGCACCCTCTTGCGTATAGAAGGGATCATGCTTTTGTAGCGGGAGTTGCACGTTCTCTCCCATGCTTGCGGATTGGTAGATGCTCATGATCAACTCTAGCGTGCTGCGGCCGTCTTCTCCGTCGATGAGCACCGGCGTTCCATGCTCGATCGCGCTCAGCACATTGTCGATCTGACCAGTATGACCTTCGTACGGCAAATCCGGCAATTCGTCATAGTATTTCTGGATTTTTTCTTCTAGTTCCAAATCGCGATCAGGGAATCCGTTCGGCAAGGAAGTGGAAGCCGTTACCCGCCACGGGGCAGAAATCCGTGCATACTGTCCTTGGAAGATGTATTGCTGTTCTTCTCCGTGGTGGACGACCGAGCTGGTAAGTTGCCCCAAAGCTCCATTCGGATATTTCATCATCGCGATGGATAAATCCTCAACCTCGGCATTGTCATGCGCGACATTAGCCATGTAGGCTTGTACGTGGCTAGGACGACCAAGCATCCACAGCAATCCGTCGATATGATGTACGGCATGATTCAGCGTAGGGCCTCCCCCCTCTTTCTCCCAAGTGCCGCGCCACCATAAGTCGTAATAACTATGGCCCCGCCACCAAAAAGAATCCACTTGGGCATGCAGAATCTTGCCGGCCAGACCGCTATCCAGCACTTGTTTCAGCTTCATAATCGGATTTCTGAATCGATTCTGGGCGATCACGGACAACACCTTGCCGTTAATTCGTGCCGCTTCGATCATGTCATCACATTCCTTAAGCGACGCTGCCATAGGTTTCTCAACAATGACATGGCTTCCTGCGTTCAGGAAATCGACCGCAACCTGCGCATGAACGTACGGAGGCATACAAATGGACACGAGATCGATTCCGTCTTGAAGCAGTTCCTTATAATCGTGTGCGATTTTAGCTTCCAGTCCGTACTGCTCCCGCCTTACTTCAGCCTTCTCTGGGTAAAGATCGCATAAGGCAACAATTTTACAGCGGTCCTTAAACTGCAGATATGCTTCGATATGACTGGGCGAAATTGCACCCGTACCTATAATCGCAACCTTTAACATACGTTATTTTTTACCTCCCAACTTTATTTTTTATATAAAAAATTATATGCGGTGCAAACTTGTAAATGTGTTTTGCTATGGGGGAAAAATAACGCTAGATTGCGGATTGTATGGTATATTCAATGCATGTACGAAGACGAGGTAGAAGGAGGCAAACAAGTTGTCATTCGTTGCAAGCAACTACAGTATCTCTCCCTTGTACTTTGCCTATAGACGTAAAAGCGAAAATTACGAGCATAAAGAGACTTTCCATTCCCATCTTGGCCTTGAAGTGTTATTCATTCATCAAGGAAGGGGGACCATGATCGTTAACAACAACAGCTATGAGATTAAGCCGGGCATGCTTTGTATATTTCAGCCCTGTCAACTCCACCACCTAAAGCTTGAATACGACGATCATCAATGCTTCGAACGTTCGATTGCGATTTTTGAACCGACGGTGTTTGAGGCTTATTTTAAACAGTGGCCCGTTCTCCATGAATTTTACAATTTTATTTATCTAGGCAATCTTCCTTTCCCTTGTTTATACGAGGTCGAGAACCCGTGTCTGGAAGGTGCATACAAGAGCATGAACGATCGATTCCCGACGCTGTCCGACACGGAAAAACATGAAGAAATTTCGCTGTTTCTTGTCGCACTTTTTCGCTCCTTGAAACCAATCTGGGATAAGCGGAAAGTACGGAGTTCAACTTACCAAGCCCGTAAAAATCATCGGGTGGAGCACATCTTAACCTGGATTGAGACGAATTATACGATTCCTTTCCGATTGAACGACATGGCGAAGTCGCTGCATCTATCTCCCTACCATTTATCACATCTCTTTAAAGAAGCGACAGGGATCAGCATCACGGAATACATAGCAGCCCGAAGGATTCATCAATCCATACAGCTCCTAGCGACTACAAAAAAACCGATCTCGCTTATTGCGGAGGAGATCGGATTAACGAATAGCTCTTATTTTTGCAAATTGTTTAAGTCGCAAATGGGAATCACGCCGCATCAATATCGAAAAAAATGGACGAGTACTTAAATAACGGGAATGCGCCTGATATTTATATGGACCTTAGATAAAAAAGTTGATCGTGTCAAGCATGATCAAAGATAGTACACGAACTGGGATGTAAGATCAATGATTGATATAATGGTCATATAATTGCTCGATGGTTGTAAAACGTTCGACTTCTCTACCGACCTTACCATATTCGTCTACATATTCATCCATCATTTCAAGGAACTTCTCTTTCATTACTGATAAATCACTTGCATCAAAGTACTGCATAAGATCAAATTTCTTGGTTCCTTTCTCCGCAGCCATTTCATCAAGATATCCTTGTGCTCCAAAGGCCGAAAGAAAGGCATAGGAGGCATCGTTCGTTTGAACACTGTTCAAGATTTTATTGCGGTAGTTGCACCACAATTCTTCGTAAGTTCCCCTCAGATTATCAAAAGTCGGAGCGGGTTTAACAATGAAGTTATCACACATCTTGCTATGTAACCTCGTAACGCTGTTCAACATATTAAAAGAGGCAATTCGGATATCTTCAATGGTATGAGCTTCGATGACAGACATGTATAAGGATTCGAGGTCATCTGGAACATGGCGATACGAGCGTATTTCTTCTAAATATCGCTTGACACCTCGTTTGATGCACGTGTTATTCATGCTGACCAAGGCATTGACCAAATTGTACAGAACGCCGGCAGATGCATGTCTCACTGAACCGATATTATCACCCAGCATCGTATCGCTGTATGCTTGCTTAGCCAGATCGATCCATTTTTTTGCTCGATTAAGACACGCTTCTCCTATCGGCTCCGCAAGCGCATCAAGAGCTTTCTGCCTAAAGTCGTTCAATTTCTCCAAATCCTCAGACTTTGCATAATAGAGAATTTTAAGCTCGGTTAGGCTCGACACGTTAGGACTCTCTAAGATGGATTGTGCGTGTATTCTTGTATCCCATGGGGTGCAATAGATGTCATAGCCAACGTCATCTAAGATGAAGCAATCGGATATTCCCCATCCCCTTTCCGTATTATTTATGATAATTAAATCAAGATCGCTCTTTTCGTGAAAGTCCCCGGTGCTAAACGAACCAGTAAGCCCAATAATTGCGATATCGTCTTGAAAATCTCTTCTTGCGCGTTCGATCACCATGTTGATCAGCAGTTCATTTTTGTCCAGCAGCTTCTTCTTTATGATTTCGTTCATTCGTTACACCCCTTCGTATGAGCTGGCCGTCCTTCATCACAACAACCTCAACTAGAGTCTATCGATTTAGAGGTGCGGTTGCTATGTATAAGTTGATTTAATTCATCTTTGCACAAAATCCGCTAAACCGTCGATATGACGATTAAGCGGATTTCAGTAGTTCTTTTTTCTTTATGCTTTCGCATGACAAGAAATGCCGATCCGCCAATAAACAGTCCGTTAGCTTAATGCCTGCAGCAAGTTTAGCTTTGTAATACTTTAACAAAAATATGACTGAAGATGTATTTCCGATTTGACATCATTTTGATTTAAAAATTTCATTAAATCATGACTCAGCTGCACAATCTCATTATTCGCATTATTCGCATAATCCGGCAACATCATATCCCTAACCATTTTAGTTCGTAGCCATGTCATAAAGAAAAGATCCAAAAATAAGTTTGGAAATTTAAGCACCATTTTAAGCATGGGTGGATCAATTGAAACGCCAGCTTTTTGTATTGCCAATAGATACGCTTTTAAAGTGGCTGTTATTTGGCGTGCCGTCTTTCTGGTTCCGATTCTTTTTTTGTCAATTATCTTATTTTCAGACTGCAAAACGCTCAACATGGCAATATCTGATACGGAATGCGTGATTAGATACGCTTGCATATCCTTTTTAATAACGTACGGAAGCTTTGCTGTTTTAAATAATTTTGCGAGGTTTTCTATGCGTTCTGTCACTACACCATTAATCTCTCCAAATACAGTTGCCATTATAAACTTTGGTAGAAATCGTGCATGCAATACTCCATCTTTAATCTGTCCGCCGAAGCCGGGAAAAGCGGGTAAAAGTCGATCCCCTACAATATCCAGCCACGAAGAAAACCCAATTGAATTACTAGTCATCGTAACTATATGTTTGCTTTGATTATCTTTTAGCGCTAACAACGCTGATTCGGACCGATCATAACGAACTGTGACGAAAATAAAATCGTATATATCGTCATTTTCGAGCGAATCAATGACCTTCACTTGTATAGATTTAACTGAACCTTTTTCTGTATACTGCAGGCCATTTTCGCTTAATGATTTAAATCTTTTTGAATGTGCAAACAGCGTAACGTCAAACCCTGCTTCAATAAGCTTCATTGCGTACATGCTCCCGATGACACCTGCACCAAAAATTAAAATTCTGTCTTGTTTTGCTGACATGAAAACCACCCCTATTTATTAACATTTCCTTTGGATTATCAGACAACATGTTGTATGATGTGATCATAAATCTTTATTATTCCTTGATCAACCATCAGTATTTTAGAATTTGTCGGATGATTTTTTTATTGGCTAGTAGGAGGGTATCATGAAAAAGCAGCCCCAAATAACGGAGAAAACAAGACAAACGTTTATAGAAGTTTTTTGTGAATTATATAGCCAAATGCCGATTGAAAAGATTTCGGTTCAGGAAATTGCGAATAAGTCAGGATATAACCGCAGCACCTTTTATCAATACTTTACTGACATTTACGAATTGTTAGACTCTGTTGAAAATGACTTATTAAATGAAATGAAAAAAGAATTGGCGAATAAAGAGCTATCGATGCATACGGTTCAAGATACGCTCTATTGTCTGGATAAAAGAGAACATCTCCTGATCCTTAATGCCCTTTTGGGTGATTATGGAAGTACCCGTTTTTTAAAACGCTTAAAAAAAGAAATCACTTTGGATCATTTAGAATTAAACGTTCCGCAAAACCATTCCTTAACGCCATACTTCATTGAGTTTTACCTGACAACTTCCCTTTCTCTATTTCGTCTTTGGCTCCAGCGTCAAAACGACTTATCGTCAGAAGAATTTTTCAAGTTAGTGGAGAACCTATATTCAAGAGGGATTACGCCCTATTTTAAAGAATGAGCCTGTCATTCAAACCGAATCCATATGTTGTATAACTATAAAAAACGCGCATAAGACAGCCTGACTAACTATAGCTTAATCGCAACTTTTCCAAAACCCAAAGGGAAACACACGATCGATGACCGGATGCAGTTGATTCGCTGTAATCGCATGATTCAGTGTCTCAAACATTTCTCGACTGCCTCCATTAATTCTTTGAATGGTCGGCTTTTTCAACATAACCGAAGGAACATTAAATTTTCTTGGCATTTATACCGGTCCGAAAGGCCATCCTCCAAGACGACGCCTGCTGGTTTACCGCAACGGTCCCCTTTCGCAAAAGCATTTAACGTATACACTTCCACATTCATGTTCCTCTCGTCCTCTCCTTATCTTAAAAAAACCGATGTGCGCAACCGTACGTCCTACTCGATGCCATGAAACGGTTGTCGGGGCTCCCGCGCTATTTGGAATCGTTCCGTATCTGTAACATCGTTGAAGTTAATTAAATTTGACCGATATTTCGGATTATACAAAAATACAAAGTCGCTAGATTAGCGACTTTGTATTTGGGCATAATCAAATTTTGATGTTAGTTCGTTCAATCTGAGATTCTATTACATCATATAGAGCAAGTTTATAGTTTATTTTATCCAAATTAAAATATAGCTCTCTTATGCTTTTCTCAATTTCTTTTTTATGATGGAGCATCATCATTTTTCGTTCCGAAATCGTCGAATCCCCTTCTTTATACAAGTAGACATACTTCTGAATTTGAGCAATCGGCATTCCTGTAGCTCTAAGCGCAGTAACGAAGTGAATCCAGCTTAAATCATTTTCGTCATATAAACGCTTCCCATTTTCATTTCTCTTCACATGTGGAAGCAGCCCCTCCTTTTCGTAATATCGAAGTGTGGGAGCCGCTATTCCTGTCAATTCAGTCACTTTCCTTATAGTCAACATAAATAAAACTCATCGCCTCCTATTAAAGTAAACTTTAATTAAATTTTTGGCATATCTAATTAAATAATCCAAATTTATGCTGTGAAAGAAGAAGGAAGATAGGATGAAATCAATTATTTCACTGTTTCATTATACACTTTTTCTTCAGTGGAAAAGTCTTGACTTAAAGTGAACTTTATAATCTATGATAACAATGTAATTAAAAATGAGCCTGGAAGGATGAAGTTACAATGAATAATATCTCAATCGTCACTGGTGGTAGCCGTGGACTTGGTCGCAATTCTGCCATCAGTATTGCCCGTCATGGCGGTGATGTCATCTTGACCTATCGTAGCCAAGCAGAAGAAGCAAAGTCTGTTGTTGCTGAGATCGAATCTTTGGGTCGTAAAGCAGTGGCATTACAACTTGATGTTGGAAATATTGCCAGCTTTGCGGTCTTTGCTGAGACAGTACGTTCGACCCTGCGGTCAACTTGGGATCGTACCACTTTCGATCATTTAGTGAATAATGCCGGCCACGGAGAAATGATAGACTATGCCGAAACTACAGAAGCTCAGTTCGACGGCCTGTTTAATGTGCATGTCAAAGGCGTATTTTTCTTGACCCAGGCTCTTCTGCCGCTTCTTGCAGATGGTGGTCGTATCGTGAACTTCTCATCGGGACTCACTCGCGTTTCTTATCCTGGCTTCTCTGCCTATTCCGCCGCAAAGGGCGCGGTCGAGGTTCTAACCATCTATATGGCCAAAGAACTTGGTCACCGAGGCATTACCGCTAATACCATTGCACCTGGAGCAATCGAAACCGATTTTCTAGGAGGTTCTGTACGCGACATACCTGCTTATAATGACACGTTTGCCTCGATGACTGCCCTTGGTCGAGTCGGCGTACCTGAGGACATTGGTCCTGTAGTCGCCAACCTGCTTGGATCCGACAATCGCTGGGTTAATGCGCAGAGAATCGAAGTCTCGGGTGGTCAGAACATCTGATCGCAAGTAATAGCAGCAAAGACAATCCGTGAAACTGGGGCTGTCTCCGAACGAATACGACCATATTGGGTAAGAATAAATCCCACCCCCATCTTGGTCGTAATCGTTTCTCCCAAAAAGAGAACGCTGATCACGATCGCAATGAGAGGGACCTGAAAATTAAACGATCCGATTTTGCCGGCTTCGCCTCCGCGCACTTCTTGACGAATATATTGCGAATCATTGGGGAGAAACATCCGGGGCTGACATTTGAACTTCTTGTGCATTACGGTAATCGGTACAAGTTCTTACTCGGGACAAGAACTTGTACCGCTAAAACAAAAAAGCCGCTAATTTAGCGACTTTCTACGGGACTATGTTCTTGTCCCTCGACAGGAAGCAATACTTGTTCCAGCTCCTAAAGAGTCTACGAGTCGCCCAATAGGACGACTCTTCTTCTCGACTTCTCAGCATTAAGTTCGATAATAGGACAGCACCCAGCACACGCCGTTTCGGTCGGTAACGATAGCCAACAGTCCGTTAAACGGAGCCTCATATGCTTCCGAGTTAATAATCCCTTCGGCTGCAAATTCTCCGTAGATCCTCTGGAACGCCTCCTCTGTCTCGATTCTCAAGAAAACTCTCACGTAATCGCCTTTCATTACCGGCTTTGCCGCTTGAGTATCAGCAAACTTAAGGGTTACCCCCTCTACATGCAGGTCCGCGTTAAACACCTCTTCCCCTTGCTTGCGAAGAATGGCAATCTCACCACCAAACACGCTTTGATAAAACTTGATTTCGTCTTTGCAATTTTCCAGTACGATGAACGGATTTGCTATCATCATTTACATCCTCCTAATTTTATTTGATCATATTTAGAACGTGCGATTTCAATGGCATGTGCAACATCTTGCTCGGTAATTAAATATACGGATACCCAACCCGAATCGGGATACATATGATGCGGCCTTGCCTTCCCTTCTTCAATCCATCGATCTCGTTCCGTTTTCGGGATGAGCATGTCAAACAAGTGGTTGCCGTGAAGATGCCCAATTTCATTACCGTTCAACTGAAATTCTAACCCTCCGAACTGATGAGGGCGCATAGTAAGGCCAGACCATGTCATTTCGGTCAAGCCTGCCCCTCCGTTCCCACTCATCTCTTCACCTCCTACTACTCGCTCAGATTCCGAAGCACAATTTTAAGCAGGTCCACAAACAAGTCATACTCCTCATCGGTAATGCCCTTCCGGGTTTTGTTCTTAACGCGGTCCAGCGCCTCCTGTACCTTCGGAACTACCTCACGTCCCGATTCTGTCAAATAGAGCAGCTGATAACGGTTATCGGCGGGATCGGCTTCCCTCCGCACGTATCCTTCTGCTTCCAGCTTGGTTATCGCCTTGGCGGTAGTCGTCTTGTCAATGAGCAACTTCTTGCTTAACGCCTTCTGCGTAATTGGCTGCTGAAAAGCAATCGCCATCAGAAATATATACTGTCCGCTTCCGATTCGATATGGCGCCAGCTCGGCTGAGATCAATATCTGCATGTGGCGATAGATGGCTGCAATGTATTGGCCGTGCGATTCCGTTTCGCCCTTTTCAGGTTGTCTCCAATGCTCGCTCAATTTACTCTCTCCTTGAATAGGATGTTATTGCAACTAATTTCATGATAAGCCATATAGGATGTTATTGCAACTATTTTTATGTAAAATTCCACCATAATAGTTACCGCAACTTGGGGTTCCCTGCTGTATTATTTCTCTTTGTAATTTATTGATTTATCGTTTCCTGTTAGCTTAAAGAAAAAGCAGCCGTTCGCATAGAACAGCCGCTCTTACGTTGTTGGACTAACGTTTCCCGTTGATTGAATGTTCATATTTATCTTTATAAAAGAAGCAATCCGAAACTACCACGTTTAGCTCGCAAAAGGAAGCGCAACTGCTTGAAGGCTCTCTGCTTGTAGGGTTGGTTCAACCTGCTATTTTCCGCCTACACTTCGAATTTCCAGCACTCTAGTGATTTGATTAAAGCTCAGAACAAACCTCCTGCCGGATGTGAAGCCAAAAAATGCTGCAGTCCTACGACTCGTTTCAAACCCATCACTAAATCCCGCTTCACCCTCTGCGAAAAGTCGAACCTTCATTTTCTTTTCTTTGCCGGCCCTTCTTACCGTTATCACAGTATTGTCTGGCGGCAAATTGAGTGCGTTGCTAGTGAGTCCAGCAGCCAAAAATACATTGTCTCTATTAACATCGACTTGTTCAATGCCGAAAGGAGCGATGGTTTGAGTTCTTCTAAGACTTATGGTTAGAACATTCGTATTTGGGTCAAATTCCAGCGTATACAAAAATCGGCGATTAACCAGTCCAAACATTCTTGCGGTTGCCGGACTGACATCCAAAAAATTGTTAAACTGTTCTCCTGGACAGTTTTGTCCGGCTTCGGCATTTATGGTGACACGTTTTCTTACTAATCTTCTTTGGAATATCGCAGAGATTCCATTAGGAATTTGAAGTAGTGAACTGCCGCCTTGAGCACATCCGTCTACAAAAACGACGTTATTCGGAACCGATCTGTTAATCCTTACGATAACTGTTCCCCTGACCAATATAATCATCCTTTCCCGTGGATCCTTTTGAATGAAAATTGGTTGGATAACCACCATGGCATATTATGCAAATCAAACAGCATGAGTTCTAGTTGATAAGAACTTAAAATCTATTCTCTCCATCCTTCAATTCCGTGACTTAGTATTTGTCATCGGCGCTGACGTCAGCAACTCCTGAGAACCAGGATGTCTGTAACGCAAAACTACCTTAACTCCTCGTAAGCGCAACGCGGCTGCCGGAATAAGCTGGCAGCCGCGTTTTAGTTATTTATTAAACTCAATAGCTCATCACCGAGTTCGTAATAAGAATCATTCCATCATCTTTGCATTCTCATTTACACCTCTCCTGAAAAGGAAAATGCCCCTTCGAAAAAGGGGGTGCTATTCTTTTGATGACGGAGGTCGTTGGATGAATATGCTCGAAAACTTGAATGGAGGATTAGATTACATCGAACAGAATCTTGAGAAAGAGGTGTGATGAACACGAGATAGCAAAACGTGCTTACTGTTCGGTTTTTCATTTCAAAAGGATGTTTTCATACCTCGCAAGTATTCCTCTTCAAGAATATATTCGTCGTAGACGTGCTCAACTAATCGGTAATCGGCACATATTCTTGTCCTTTATGGCATTCGGTACAAGTTCTTGTCTTCGAATAGAGACAAGAACTTGTACCGATAAAACAAAAAGCCGCTAAATTAGCGACTTTCTATGGGACAATATTCTTCTCCCCCGACATCAACTCAACAGCCTTTTGTCATGGTGCTGCTAACGTTTCCCGTTAGTTTAATCATTACTTTTCATAACCAACGGGCCCATTTCTCTCAGTGTAGTACGCCCCCACTGCTCTACAAGCTTACAATAACTATCGGAGTCACGCATTCGAGAGGCAACATCGGCGATTGTCATGGTCCAAGCTATCTTAGGTAGCGGTATTGCATTCATCGGCCTTCGAATACCCTTCGTGCTTCCTGGTCCACTTGCCATATCTTGACGTATCAACTCCGTAGGATATCCTTCCTCCAGATGCTTCCGCAAAGCGGTTTGCACCCATACATACATTTCATCGCTGTAGCCTTCATGTTGAACCATGTACGAGGCAACAGTTAGAAAGTGCACCTGCCCATAGCTAGGATCGGTGAATTCAAGTGCCATAAATTCATTGAATATCGATTCGCATGTATTCTCCTTCGACAGCTTGGCGCCACATTTAACACAAGAATTCAATATGATTTCCTCCTATGTGATAGTTACAGTCTATTTTTATTCTTGTTCTTAGCGTACCTTTGGACGTAACTATTTAAATCACGTATCTATTCATCTGTGACCACCATTTTCCCATGCTTCTTCTTTAGTGAGAGGAGACCTAAACCATTATAGTAAGCTATTATTCTTTCAGAAATGCCCGTTTCTCGCTCTACATAACCTGTCGTATAAATCTAAATCTCCTCTTTCATTTAAATCATAAACCATAACCTTAAGGTAGAGTCAAGATCTAGTGAACTCAAATTATCTATGTAGGGTTTGTATTATTTGTTATAGTGTTCTCGGCAATCGGTACAAGTTCTACTCCTCGCCTTGGGACTTGTACCGATAGATAAAACAAAAAAGTCGCTAATCGCGACTTCCAATGGGACTATGTTCTTGTTCCTCAACATAATAAGCGATTATCTGCCGGAGGACAAGAACTTGTTCGATTAAATGATTCGGGCAAAATCGATATAGTTGCGGACACCAATCCCACTCCAGTGCAAACTCTCATGCACCCTATAAAGGTAGGATAGATTTCCCGTCCGCCCTAATGATAGCAGACCCTGCTATTCATCGGATACGCCAAGCGCTTTGTTCCGTTCTTTAAACCTCTCGTTATGCGACGATACATAAGCCATTCTCGGCGCCTCGGGATCCAAGTACCGTTTGGCGCTGTTAAGCGCTAAGGCCGCATCCGTGAACGCTCCTGCAATGAGGTTAAGCTTGCTTTCGTAATTGGCGAAGTCGCCAGCCCCGAAAATGCCCGGCAAGTTCGTCTCAAGTCTCGGGCTGACGAATATGTTCCATTCGTCCATATCCAGTCCCCAATCAGATATACCTGTAAAATCAGACTTCAGCCCGTGGTTGACGATAACCTCGTCTATTTCTATCTCGCGCTAGTCCCCTGATTCGGTATGGGTAATCGTCACCCGTTCAATCGTCTTTCCGTTGCCGCTGTATAACTGCGTGACTTCATATGGCGTATGCACATCGGCAGAAGACTCCTTCATTCGAAAAATGTTTTTTTCATGTCCGCCGAAGCGGTCGCGCCTATGTACGACTGTAACCTCAGCAGCGATGGGAACCAGCTCGTTCGCCCAATCGACAGCGGAGTTTCCCCCACCCGAAATAAGTACTCGTTTCCCCCTAAAAGGCTCTAGTTCTTGCACGGTATAGTGAAGATTGGACACCTCATAGCGCTCAGCCCCTTCCAGCTCCAGCTTCGCCATTCGCAGAATGCCGCGGCCGATAGCCAGAATGACCGTGCGAGTCCAGTGCTTCTCCCCCGTTGCCGCCTTCAGAATATACGTCGAATCCGCTTTTTTCTCCAGTCCGATGATGTGCTGGCCGAATACAATGGTCGGGTCGAACGTCTTCGCCTGCTCCGACAATTGGGCGATTAACTTCTCGCATAGGATCGGCGGAACCCCGCCAACATCCCAAATCATTTTCTCGGGATAAATAAGCATCCGCCCGCCGAGCTCGTCTTTCGCTTCTATTAGCTTTGTCTTCAAATCGCGCATTCCACTATAAAAGGCAGTATACATTCCCGCAGGACCACCGCCGATAATCGTCACATCGTATAATTCAAGCTGCTCAGTCAATTGATATCCTCCTCAAGCCGGCTCATGTAAAGTTCATGTTGTGATAATCATTATCAATATAATTTTAGCTTCAGCCAGGTGATAATAACAATGGACAAAATCGACGGTTGCTTTATACAAAATACAAAATGGAGAATGCAGACTTTTCAGTGGCAAGCAAAACCGAATCAAGCTAAAGAACGCAGTATATCATCGATTTTTTTACCGTTGGAAATAATTCCGTTATTCATCCAAGTTAGAAAATCAACCTCGTAAACGTGGTTATTTCGTACAGCGGGCAGCTCACGCCACTCCGGCTGCTCTAGCAGTTCCCTCTCCTTTCCTTCTGCCTGGCTATGCCACTTATCGAAAGTAATGAACAGATGATCCGCGGTTAACGTGCGTAGGTCCTCTACAGAGAGATTGAACATGCCCGGCCTATTCGTTTTTGAAGCTACACCTACTGCGGAGTGGGAACGCAAGCCAACATCTCCATAGAGAACAGTCGAAACAAAGCCTTGCCCTTCTTCCGTATATTGAATGATGTGGTCCGCCGAGATACGCAAAAAAGCGACCGTTTCACCTTTTATAACCTGACTCAGCGTATGACTCGCACTCCGTGCTTTGAAATCATACTTTGCGATAGCATCTTCGGCCAACTCTGTCCGACCGAAATAATCAGCGACGGTACGCAGCAGCGTACGCCAATTATTGGTCTGCTCACGCAGGATGCATATGTTGGATATGCGTCGGCACTGAGAATATTGCTGTTGCTCATAACGATCCATAAGCAATATCAAATCCGGCCTATAACCGGAAAGCGCGTCAAAGTTGCCGCCGTTCTCGTCGAACGTCGGTATATGGTTTAAGCCTAGATAGTCTTGCTTGCCCCATTTCGCATGCCAGTACTGGGCGATAGGCTGCATATCCAGCGCGACCAAGAAATCCTCCAAATACGGCGCTACTACTCTAAGCTTTTCCTTGCGGCTGCGACGGTATTGTCCGGGCGATATGCCTACCGTCTGCTTGAAACGACGATTGAAATAATATTCATTGTTGAAACCTGCATTCAGTGCAATATCGAGCAGCTTGTCATCGGTGCTTGCCAGCCACTTCTTAGCTTCATTAATCCGTACTTCATTCAAGTACTGAAGCGATACTTGACCCGTAGCCTCTTTGAACAGACGAGTATACTTCCAGCGATCAATGGCTGCGAGGGAGGCTAACTCCTCCACGGTCAGAATCTCACGGTAATACTGATGAATATGACGTATGCTGAGCTCTATCCCATGCCGCTCGATATCCGTTCCCTTATCCTCGGCTGCAGGAGCATTTTGACGGAATAGAAAAAGCAGCAGTTCTTGAAATCTTACAAATCGTTGGAACAGCTCGAGTTCGTCGCTCGCCCCGCGGAGTCCATATATCTCATCAAGCAGCTCCATCGTCTTCGCGAAAGGTGCGCAGGCAAGCTCTTGCTTATCCGGCAGCAAGCTCGAAGCTGCATCATATCCGCTCGTTACGAAGCACACACGGTAATAGCTGCAGTTCATAATCTCTTGATCAATAGATAAAGATCTCCCAGGACCCTGCAAATAGCATTTTCCTTGTCCCGTCCCGCTCATTATAATGAGCAGTTCAAAGCTTTCCTTATCGTTTCTATCGCTGCCGTCCAAATCACTCATTTCTACTTGCTCGCCCGCAACGATCAAGCGGATTGATCGCAGCACATAATGGACTAAAGGGGCAGTCCCGGCTTGTTTGCGCTGATCAATATCCATCGTTACTATCAACCCCTTTTTAATTGATATTCATTCTCAATGAACATAGTGTAAATCAAAAAGAGCCGCCCATCAACCATCGTTGAAAAGCGGCTCTTTCTCAATTATGGCGATGAGTCCTGCCAATGAACTTAATCACGCTTATGTCCTGCTAAGAAGCCAGCAGTCGAAGTAAATCATCCATCTTCAATCCGTTGGCCGTAATGGCTCCCGTCTGCCAAAACGATCTCTCTACGGGATATACATGGCCGTTCTTAAATGCAGGAACGGTCTGCCATAGCGGATCTGCCTTCATTTCCTCAAGCGCTTTCGCGTTGCTCTCTTCCTCCCACGTTCCGTTGGACGGAAGCAAAATAATATGGTCCGCGTCAAGCTCCGGAATGACCTCTTTCGACAAGACGATATTGCCCTCCGTCATCGCCTCGGCGAGCCCCGGTGCCTTCAAACCAAGATCCTCATACAAGATTTGTCCGACAAACGTGTTATGAATGCCGAAAATATTAATCGATTTGTCTACAACGTTCATCCGCAGAACAACAAGCTTTTCATCGCCGATCGCCGCGTTCAGCTTCGTCTTCACGTCGACAATACGGGCTTCGTAATCGGCAAGAACCTGCTCCGCCTTGTCGCTGAGACCAAGCAATTCGGCGATTAAGGTCAATGTTTTGCGCGAATCCGCTAGTACGTCATCCGGCAAGCGGAACGTCGGTGCAACCTTGGAATAGAGCTCGTATTGTGCTGCATCAACCTCTCCGGCGCCGATGATCAAGTCCGGTTCGGACACAAGCAAAGCTTCGATGCTGCCGGTCACGTCGAACAACGGTACTTCCAGCTTCAAATAATCCTGCTTGCCCCACATCGGGTTATAATATTGCACAATAGGAGTTACCCCAAGCGCAACCAAATAATCTTCACGATAAAGAGCTGAGATTCGCTTTGGATTTGCCGGAATCTCTACCTCTCCGAAGCCATCGGTTACGACGCGCGTTTCCGTCTGAGGCGGAGCTTCGCTTGGCGCTGCGGTTGCCTGTCCAGGCTGATCGGTAGTACCGCCTGTCGAGCCGCAGCCTGTCACCGTAATCATTGCTGCCGTTATAAGTGATATCCATCCTGTTTTCATAAATCCCGATCTTGCCATGATTTAATTCACTCCCATAAGTTTTATGTTTTGTAGCAAAACAATTCGTTTATTGTTAATAATGATAATCATTATCATTTTGCTTGAGTAGATTTTACACCAAATTGGTTTACATGCTCAATATACATTCTCTACGACAGGCTTTATACAAACTCGTGACTTCCTACTAACGAATAGCAATGAAACATTCATGACCCTCTACCGGGTCACAGACTATGATGAAATGTCTTCTAAACCCTCCAATATTGCTAATGAACCAAGCAGACCTCGTGGCTTTCTGTGTTATAAATACTGAAGCGGTAACCTTGAAACACATAGGTTCAGGCACTAAGTCGTATCTTACAAAACCTCACAGCTTATGGCTATTAGAATCATTAAACATTGTCATGTCCTTGGCACGGGACATCTTGTACCTATAAAACAAAAAAGCCGCTGCAATAGCGACTTTTAATGGGACTCGACAACATTCTTAGCTTCAGCACCATATTCCAGTTTAAAGCCTTTGTGTATACAGAAGCATGGCTTTTGCAGGGCTCTCTGGCGTTATCCTCCACCTATAGGGCCCTTCCTATTTGAAACGAGAGACAAAGCGGCGTTGCCAAGGCGTCTCAACAGCTCGTGGACTGTATTGCTGCCGAATATAGTCGACAGCTTCATAATTTGGTAATCCATCAATCACAGCGAGACAAGCTAGTGCCGTACCCGTTCGCCCAATCCCTCCCCCACAGGCGATCTCAACCCGTTCAACTTCAGCCCGAGACCATGCTTCCCGAAGTGCATCAGCGGCTGCAGCCTTGTTTGTTGGCAACCAGAAGTCCGGCCAAGGAATCCAGCGGCTTTCCCAAGCAACGGGCGCTGGTTGTCGTCCGAGCAGGTAGAGTGCAAAAGTGGGCTGAAGCCCTTGGGGAAGTGGACGTCTGAGTGCTCGGCCGCGGACGAGTCGACCTGAAGGAAGGCGCAACACACCTGGCGATTCGGGGTTCCAAGTATCATTCATTGTGTCACCCTCCTAAGGATTTAAGAACACGTACAACTAAACACTCCTTCGAAGCTTAACATTGCATTCTGACGTTGTCGCAGTGACGTACTCCATAAAATTCACAGAGCCGTTAAAGTTCAAATAAGCTTCATAACGCATGCGGATTGCGGGTAAAGTGATCAAATCCAGAACATTCTCCTTTGGAACCCACCTGCATTCGCTAGATTCTTCAGTCGATTCAGCTAACTCTCCACCCACAGCTTTGCACACGAAATCAAACATGACCTTCGTAGGAACATCTGTTTCACCGTCATACCACTTATGGACCGCTGTATTCGAAACAACACTGATTAAATGGCTAACAATGGCGTCTATTCCACTTTCCTCTTTAATTTCACGGATCACGCCATCAATCAGGTTTTCTCCAACTTCAGTTATTCCACCAGGATATACCCAACCGTCGTCGTGGGCTTTTACTAACAGGATATTTCCAATTCCATCTTCTACAATTCCGCCTGCCGATACAATATGTGTCGGAAACGACATTTCTCAACCTCCTAATACCGATAATTTGTATATTTATTCCACGTGTTTCTTGTACTTCCCTGCTTTCATAAATTTATATGCTTTAAGGTACTCACGAAACGATTGGACTATCCTGCCCGTTAGTTTAATAACAGGGCGTCTGCCGCTGTCGATGAAATCATATTGGGAATTATTCTTCAAACAAAAAAGCCGCATAGATTGCGACTTTCAAATTCATCATGTTCTTGTCTCTCGACACGTGTCTGAATAACAAGCCAGCTCTTCAATTTCTTCATTGAGATATATCGTGTCCCGTTAGCGTAATCTACTTTTGGAGACAGAGTCATCGAACCGTCTGGTAAACGAGGCCTATAGCTCCAGAATCAAATGTCTTGTTTTCGATAAGTTTAAGATTGACTTTCTCCTTGAGACCTTGGAATAACGGCAACCCGCTGCCGATCAGGACGGGAGAAACCGTAATTTTATACTCATCTATTAAATCAAGCTGCATAAGGTAGTGTGCGAACCTAGGACTGCCGAGGATGACCATATCCTTGCCTGGCTGCTGTTTGAGGTTTTTGATCTCTTCCTCGACATCTTCTTTCACCAGTCTGGAATTGTTCCATTCGACTTTCTCCAGCTTCGTGGAAAAAACGACTTTGGCTGTCTTTTCGATCCACTCGGCATGATTAAGTTCATGCTGCGAAGCTGATGGGTTCGAGGGCACAGATGGCCAGTAACTGTGCATCATCTGATAAGTTCCACGTCCCCAAATGACAGTGTCGGCAGTACTCAGAATTTCTTTCGCGTGCTTCTCCAAATCAGAATCGTAAGCAACCCAGCCAATGTCCATTTCACCGTTCGGCCCTTCTACAAAACCGTCAAGCGATGCGTGCAAGAATAGAACAAGTTTTCTCATTTTCAGTTCTCCTTTGTTTATGAGGGGTATCTACATTAACTACATTATAGGACAACTCAGCCTGGGTTGTTTCTTACGGATTGCTAATCACAAATGGAGTAATTTACTAACCTAGAAAAAATCCTTCCTTTATATTCTACAAAACAGCCCGTTAGGTAATCGGTACAAGTTCTTGTACCAAGGCATGTGCAAAAAAATTATACCGATATAATAAAAAAGCCGCTAAAATAGCGACTTCAATGGTCCATATTCTTGTCCCTCGACATTTAAAAAAGACAACCGATCGCTCTGACCGGCTGCCTCCTCTTCTTTATTCAGCTCCCGTTAGCGAAATTGATCTGATTAATCGATTAAAGGCTGCCAAACTTCCCATATGTTACCGTCAGGGTCAGCAAACGTTATGTTTGGTCCGCTTGTGACCCGTTCTCCTAAAATATTCACTCCGTTTTTCTTAAAACGTTCAAATAGCTCTTCGATCCGTGGTGTAATAAAACATGCAATTGCGTGGGGCTTGCCGTTGTCCAATGACCATGAAAAGCGTAATCGCCCGCCCTCTTCGTCTGATTTGTGAAGGAACAGAGCGGGTACAACTTGCCTTAAACCAGGCGAAGGCAGGTTTCCATTCCGATCGGGAATATTCAAAACAGCCATGACCATCCCAGGCTCAACATGATCGTTGTTTGCAGGTTGGTACCCTAAATTCTTTTGATACCATTTAATAGACTCGTAAACATCACTTACCGGTACGTAAATACAAGTAACTCCCGTAATGTCTTCCAGCCTTTCTTCCAGTTTGAATTCCTCATTTGCCCGCATAGCTTTTCATCCCTTTGTTCATTCTTATTCTAGCCTTTTATCAAAACAAGGTTAAATGCGATGTTTTTCCCCTGGTGTAGCTTGGAGAAATACTAGAGGACAATGAGGCAATCTTCTCTCCATTGTGCACTTCTCCACTCTTCCTATAGGAGGGGCGAAAAACGTTTCCAATTCCCTTCGGAGACAACTTCAACCGTTCCGTCGATCACTTTGATCGCGGTCTGATCATCAATCGCATACGCTGGCCCTTGCATCCCGGCGGCCCATCTCTCTGCATCAGCCATGGTGTTTCTCGGCAGCATTTCGTGATCCAGATGCGGAAATATTGCAAAATCAACCAGACTCAGCGCGTCATCGCCGCCAGTGGGTGGAGTCCAGCCAACGAAGAATTCCCCGATGTTAGGTGCCATCACCATACTCCCGGCACTCAGTCCCACATAAACTGCCTGCAGAGACGGTAAGAGGTCTGCAAGTCCGGACTGCCGCATCCAGTGGCACAGGTAGAGGGCGTCGCCGCCCGAAACCAGCAGGACGTCCGTCTCCCTTACTAGCGGCACCCAGCGGTCTTTGTCGATGCTTGGCAGCGCTGTGAGCTCCAGCACGCCGACAGACTTCCAGCCTAGGTCGACCATGGGATTCTCGGAATTCCCGCTGATGAATTGCCAGGCTTTGACGCCGGGGCCTACCCAGGGGTGTCCGTACATCGCGGTGGGAATACACAGGGCATTGCAGTCGGCGATCGGCTTGCCCAGCATGTCAACTAGCGCATTGTGTATGCTTTTGTTATTAATGCCGGCAGATGTGAGCAATAATTTCATAACTTCACTCCTTTGTTTGCGTTTGTCGTTTATTCTTTAGACTTTAGGGGGCTACATAAACTATAATATAGTACATTTCCGTGCGGATTGTTTCTTACAGATTGCTAATCTAATCTGCCCGTTAGTTCAATATAAGGGCGTGTCGCCGTCGATCAAATCATATCGGGAATGTTATCAAGTTCTTGTCATTGTGTTTTAACAAGAACTTGTCCCGATAAAACTAAAAAGCCGCTAAATTAGCGACTTTCTATGGGTCTAGGTTCTTGTCCATCTACAACTTTCAATGAGACTCTCAATGAGACTTTGTTTTTGTACTCCGTCACATCTATCATATAGACCATCGTACTTTTTCAGAAATTTTTTAAAAAATCACTAGCGTTATATTTTTGAATGGATGAAACTTAAACTCAGGCATCTCGTTTACGGTAAAATACAATAGCTGCCGTAATAAAAATCAGTGTCCATATCAATGAAATCCCTGTCCCTTGCATTGGTGAAAGGACATTTATTTCATCAGAGGAAGGCGGCATATACATATAATATCCTGCCGTATCCGGAAAATACATTTTAAAACTAGGCAGAAGATCTCTCGATAATGGACTGACAACGAAATAATAACCAAGCAGCACCACTAAAGCAGGGGTGGTTCGTCTTAATAAAGCACCTATAGCTGCACTGAGAAGTGAGGTTAGTGTCAGATAGCCTGTTGCACCTGCTAATGCTTCTACCATGGTATCTATATCAATCGCTGCTGCTGTGTCTTTCATCATCATATAAGTATATACTACACCGGATGCAGCGATAATAAAGGCCGCGGGAACCGTTATGATTGCCAATGCCAAATGCTTCATGGATAATTGAATCCCACGACAAGGTATCGCAGCTAACGTAGTTCGAATCTGTCCACCGATATACTCTGAACAAGTAGCTAGGATCCCAAGAATAATGAATCCTGCTTGAAGATAACCCATCGAAGCAAAACCTATATTCAGTATTTTTTGCGTCCCTATTGCTCCTTGTAAACCTATAGAAGTAAAAGCTGCGGCTAATCCTAAATTAAGAATGAATGTACCCATAAGAGTGAGCCATATCAATGGTAATGTAGCTAATTTATCCAGTTCAGCACGAAGGATTTGTGTTATCTTTCTAATAGAAGGGACACTCATGCAGCAACGTCCCTCCTATGGAATACGATAGCTGCAGCAATGAAAAGAACGACTACCCAGGCAGACATGACTATGCCGCCTATGAACGGGGTGAGGAATCTGTCGCTCAGAAACATAAACATTTCAAGGCCGACCCGATCCGGTAGGTATAACGCTAACTTTGTAACTTTAGAAAGCAGGAAACTAAATGAAACAACGGATGTATTTATGATGAGCACAGCAAGCGGAATCGTGCCATTCTTAGTTAGTACAGTAATCCCGAATGCTAATAGAGCAGTGAATGTCCAGTAACAAACTGCACCGAGCAGCTTCGACCATTCAAATGCTGGGGAATACTCACCAAGAACAAGATGCGTGGCTGACACAGTTGTCATGATAGCAACAATACAAAGCAGTATACTGATTACTGTCACAGCGCCTGCTTTTGCCAGCAAAAATTGAAGCCTTGATGAAACAACCGTTAAACTTGTTGTAATCTGTTGTCCTCCGCCAGATTCACTGCTCTCTGTCAAATACTCGCTGCTGACAGCAAGCACACCAAGGATGATGACACCTTGTACACCAAGGGCTAGTCCAATATAGCCAACTTCCAAAAGCCGTGTGCTAACTCCAGCTATAATCTCCTCTTTTTGAGCTATACTGTCTAAGGCGGCTATGACCGCAGGAGAAAATGCTCCAACAAGAAAGGCAAGCCAAATGCCCGGCAGGGAGAACAATTTAGATAGTTCCGCGTTGAATGCTCTCATACAACACCACCAGCATGATCAGATGTCCGGGCAAAAAAAGCTTTCTCCAGCGTGGAATGGTTACCTATTACTTCGTCCAACGTTCCATCTGCAACGATTGTTCCTTGCTTAATAATAACCACATCATCAACTGTCTCTGCAAGCTCTCCTATTAGATGACTGGATAGTAACACCGTGTTGCCAGACTCAGCCCGTTTACGTAAAAATGTCCGGATCCAACGAATTCCTTCCGGGTCGAGCCCATTTACGGGTTCATCTAGAACCAATATCGCGGGATCACCCAGCAGCGCAGCGGCCATTCCAAGTCTTCTCCCCATACCAAGCGAATATTTTCCCACTCTTTTGTCAGCTGCATTAGTAAGACCTACGATTTCCAAAACTTCCTCGACACGTGAGTTAGACAATCCTGCGGCACGAGCAATCCAGCGCAAGTGTGCCCGCCCTGTTCGCATACGATGGGCCCCAGATCCATCAAGTGCAGCACCTACTGTTGCTAGAGGATTATGTAACTCTGAGAAGGGTTTGCCATTTATGAGAGCACTCCCTGATGTGGCGCGATCTAATCCAAGCAGGATGCGAATCGTTGAGCTTTTACCTGCCCCATTTGGACCTAAAAAACCAGTCACTCTGCCAGGTCTCGCTTTAAAACTGATACCCGATAAGATTTCTTGAGATCCGCGATGTTTGACTAAGTTATTAATTTCAAGCAACCATAACACTCCCTTTCTGTTATGGCTCTCATTATAAAGTAGCAAAGTTACATCACGGTTATCATGGTGTTTACTTCCGGGTTACCTTTGGGTTACGCTCTACCAATAACTACTCTTGTGCCATTTTCATTTGAAGTAAAGTCAGCTCTCAGCTTCATTTTTTTCAACATATAATTTGAAGTCGATAAACCAATCCCTGCCCCATGCTCATGGGAAGAGTTATCCAAACCTGGACCTCTGTCTGCAATAATGATCTGTTCTTTTTCTACATCAACCACAATGATTGCATATTTCCCTTCTGCTGCATGGCGAAGAATATTCTGAAATAAATTATCCAAAACCCGTGTCATCCAATTCGGATCTGCTTCCCAATAAAAAGTCTCCTCTCCCGGAAAATCAACATCAAGCTGAATTTCTTTGTCTTCAAATACAGGGTACCACGCAGCAACAGATGCTCTTACTAGACGTCCAATATCTGTTGAAACGGGCACGAAAGGATGTTTTCCCGAGGTAAGCAATGTATAGGACAGTAAATCATCCATTAGATCTCCGACTCTTGTAATCGTATGGTTGATCTCCGTTAACGAGTTTTGTCCTTCTTGACTCATGGGTTCTTTATTTAAACGGGTGACATGTCCTCTCAAAATGGTAAGCGGTGTTCGTAAGTCGTGAGATAAATTCGCAATGAGTCGATGTCGTAATAACTCCTCTTCATATTCTCGTTTGCGACTGTCTTCAAGCTGCTGAATCATCCAATTAAAAGAACTTCCTAACTGGTCTATCTCATCCATACGATCACTTTGAACAGATATGGTTTTAGGAAACGAGTTGTTTTTAGCTGAAAATGACATGACTTCTTGTAAGCGGGCAAGACGTTTTTGAAGTTTCAAGAAGAAGCGCCAAGATAAGATCACAAATGCGACAATAATAAAACCAAACACTAGTACGGTAACGTAAAACAGATGTAACGTATTTACATTTTTATCATGGATATCTGAAACCCCAAAAAACGCACTGATAAAAATAATCATAATGGGAGGAAAAAAAATAAATAGAAAATGTACTTTTAGAAAACGACGAAATAATGATCTATTTTGCTTCATAGTTTCACCCGATAGCCTATACCCTTCAACGTTTCAATAATCTCGGGGGAATCGGGATGGCGTTCCAGCTTTTGACGCAGCCGGTGGATATGCACCATCAGTGTTTTATCGCCTGTTATATAAGCTTCATCCCAGATAGCCTCATAAATTTGTTCTTTTGTTAAAACTTGATTAGGGTGGCGTATGAAGTACATTAAGATTTGATGCTGTTTCCCTGTTAAAATAATTTCTTCTCCTGTGTGTTTGTCAAATATCATTTGACCTTCCGGATCTACTTCAATCTGATTTCCTAATGTAATGCGATCGGATGTTGATCCACCACTACGACGGATTAATACTTCTATTCTTGCAACTAATTCATCCGTATGGAATGGTTTCGTTACGTAGTCATCAGCAAATTGCAAACCATCTACTTTATCATCTATCGATGTTCGAGCAGTTAACAGCAAAATAGGAATAGCAGGAGCTGTCTTCTTTAATCGTCTTCCCACAGTAAATCCGTCTAAACCGGGTAACATGATATCCAATATAACGATATCGTGCTGATTGACTTCTTTTTCGGCTCCTTCACCAGTTAGCAGCCACTGAACTGAATACCCTCGCTGTTCCAATTCTTCCTTTACCCAACTGCCTATTTTCTCGTTATCTTCAATATATAATACGTTTCTTTTCAAGTAACATCCCTCTTTTTAAATGGAGTCCACTACAGATTAACACACTATAAAAAAAAGTTTCCAGTTAAGACAATTTTATCGTTCGCTTATAGAGTTTTATAAAAAAGAGGCCCGTCTAACGGATTGACACTTTTCTGCTCATGACATTAGATTTAATACGAACAATAGAAAATCCCCAAAACCCTCACTGTATCGAGGGTCTTTGGGGATTTTCGTACCGAATGAATTATTCGAGTATTATGACGTAGACCAGCTGCAACTTCAATGCAGCCGGTTTAAGATCATATGTATTTTTTCTTCTGCGGTTTCCTCACCTACACTTATTTAGAAGCTCCGAGCTTGACTCCATGAATCCCTACAACAATCAGCCACGTAATCTCCGCCAAGATTAAGAATCGTCCGAACATACCGGCCAAAACCTCTGGTCCGAATTGCCCGTCTTGCGGAATTTGAAGAACGAATACCAGCATTGCGACGATTGCAATCATCGCGCTTGTCAGCAACACTCGCTTCATAGGACGCCAAACATCAAGTCGACATAACGAAAGACTGATCAATAATGCGGCTATCGGCGTGTAGTCCAGCATCGCACCGATAGAGTGCATGCTGCCGCTAAACGTCGCATCATCCGGACTAACGGAGATGGGATCGGTCACGAAGATACCTGCGATTATCACGCCTATTGCACGGATTCCAAGATTAACAAGTCCAATGTATCCCGTAACCGTACGAATATGCGGGAATATCGTAATTGCTACACTGATTTGAGCAAAAGCCAACAATCCAAAAGACAGGTGCATAACGCCATGTCGGATCAAATTCGGGCTGCAGCAAGTGCAGGCTGCATAGGAGAAGCACGAAATTTCCAAACAAGGTATTGTTTCGGAGAGCCCTCCTCAATGTCATTGAGCGTAAAGAACAATCTTCGTGCTCGGATGTGCACGGCCAGGATAACTTCTAATACGACTAGCCTCTAAAAAACCGCATTACGGTGCGGTTTACAGACGTTTCGCACTCAAGGAGCCGCTATAATAAACGCGGCATATTATTTAACTTGTCGGTAATTGTCATTGGCGCTGCGTAAGTTCTCGTCCGCTGTTCGGGATAAGAACTTGTACCGATAAAACAAAAAAGCCGCTAAATGAGCGACTTTCTATGTGGCCATGTTCTAGTCCCTCGACATTGCCGGGCATGTAATACCCAATGGAGTTAAGCTCCTTCCATATGAGTATGAATTCTGCATGTAACATGCAAGTATGACGAGTGCCCATACATTTCAGGGATGGCCCCTTCTGTCCTGCAACCTAATCTCTGCCGGTCAACAGTCGTCTTCCTAACTGCAATCGTGCTTCAAGCTCAATCCCGTTTTTGCAATCTTCGCAGCAATGCATTCCATTGAAATTTCGTTTCACACGGTCGTAAGCTTGAGTCCCCTCAATGACATAAAACTCTCTTCTGCAATGATAACAGGTGGTACGAATACGAAAAAATCCATCGATTTGCTCTAGCATTGCTTCCCTCCCGTCAATCACAACAAAGTCCAGTACTATTGACGTGTTAATTGCGACGCGATATAACTAAATAAACTCTAAATAACACAGTGTGTTATTTATTTTAATTCATTGTGCTAAATAAAACAAGGGGGCGTTAGCCTTGCCGAAAGTCGTGGATCACGAACAAAAAAGAAAACTGATCGCCGAATCAGCATGGAATATTATTAAAGAAAAAGGGATCGAATTCGCGTCAATCCGTGCCATTGCAGCTGCGGCAGGGTTATCACCCGGCGCATTGCGGCATTATTTTTCAACACAGGACGAGCTGTTGCTATTTATCGTGGATTATTATTTGACAAGAGGAGTTGCCAGAGCAGAAGAGCGCCTCGAAATAAGCCCTATTCCGATGAAGGCTGCGAGGGAAATTCTGTTACAACTGCTCCCTTTGGATGCAGAAAAACGAACGGCCGGCGGCGTCTGGTGGGTCTTCGCCATCCGCTCCCTCACGAGTCTGGCATTACAAGCTAAAAAAGACGAGCTCACGGACGGACTCCACTACCTGACAAAAGTCGTCCTCGAAATCCTAGCTGAGGCGAAGCTTCTCCTCCCTTCGGTAGACATTCAACTTGAAACATTAAGATTGGCCGCGATTGTCGAAGGCTTGACGATACTCGCTTTGCTCCGCCCTGAGCTCTACACGCCGGAGACAATTGAGCAGATCGTCAGCCGCCATCTTCAGGAGCTGTGCTCGCAAGCTATGGATGAATGAGCATGTAGACTTAACTAGAAACTTAACTAATCAATAGTCAGCTCATGTTCTTTTCCTTTGCGGCAATCGATGCAAGTTCTCGTCCTCGAGACATGAACTTGTATCGATATAACAAAAAAGCCGCTATAATAGCGACTTTCTAACAGGTTCCGATTCTGTGTCTCCACCCTTCTATGAGGCTGACTCAACGAATGTCTTCTGCGATTACGGCTCGTAGACGATGCCAGGATAACCCCGATCCCCTATCGCATGCAGCTAAGCTTTATTTTCTTCAGAATCTCGGGAGGTCATAAACTCTGCTTTCATCCGGACGGTGACAGAGGTACCCGCACAGAGTTTCGACGAGACGCTCAAGCCATACCCCTCACCAGAGTGCAGCTTGATCCGCTCGTTCACGTTAAACAAGCCGTAGGAGCTTCCGTTGCCCGTGTGATCACCAGGGCTGACTCGCTCCTCCGTCAGCAGACTGCGGGACATCTCCTCGTCCATGCCAATGCCGTTGTCCGAAATCACGAAAACGAGATCGCTTTGATCCAACTCCACCGTAATATCGATAAGCCCTTTCCGGTCCTTCGCCTTGCGTATGCCATGCAGCAACGCGTTCTCGACGATCGGCTGCAAGATAAGCTTAGGCATGCGATATGCCTTCAACTCATCCCCCGCAGCCACCTTGAAATCGAACGAGCCGAAAAATCGGCTCTGCTGAATTTCGAGATACACCTCTGCCAGCCTCAGCTCGTCCGTAACGCTTACGATGGTATTTCCTTTATTGAGACTGAGACGGAAATACTTCGCGAGACTGTCAATCATCATACTGATGTCAGTCGCACCCTTACCGATGGCAATCCAGTTGATCGTATCCAGCGTGTTGTAAAGGAAGTGCGGATTGATCTGCGCCTGCAACGCTGACAGCTGGGCTTCCCGTTCGCGAATCTCAGCTCTGTAGTTTTCTTCGACGAGCGTACGCACCCTTAGGATCAGATGGTCGACGCTTCGCTCCAGCATATGGAAGTCACCATTAACCGCCGGTAACTCATGCAGACCGTCGATCGCTTCCTTGCCCTCCTTCCCTTCCTTTCGGATGACGGTGATCACGTGGTTGACTCGCCGGTTCATCCCCCGCACGATAATCGCCAGAAGGACAAACGGAAGGATCAGAAACAACGCGACATATTCAATCAGCGAGCGCCACTCTGACTGCTTCGTCTGTCGCTGCGTAGCGGGCGACAGCTGGGATTCCGTTCCCTGAGCGACAAGCTTCCAGCCCGTCGGCGCAAGCGTCGTATACAGCACGTCGCTTTGTTCATTGTTCAGCAGAAGCGACTTTGTTCCTTCCGCCCCCTCGTTCAGCGCATCCAACAGGTGAGGTTCAACCGCCTTGCCGATAAGTGCCTCATCGGGATGATAAACGATTGAGCCATCCTGAGCAACAAGGTACACTGCTGTGCCCGGGGCGAACTGAAGATCGGATAAAATATTGGAGACGATGTCTTGACGAACGTCGATCATGAGCACACCGGACACTTTGTCATAATTATCGGGATCCCGCAGCATTCGGGCAGCAGATAATATCGTCTCATTGGAGCCGCCGAGATACGACTCCTCGTAGACACCCGTCCATACGATCCCACCGTTTCCATCGATGATGGAATGAAACCACGGTCTAACCATCAAGCTATCCAGCGTAAAGAAATTGATTCTCTCTTCTGCATACAGCTTAGATTTGTCCACGAACACCCGAACATGAAACACGTCGGAGTTAGACTGTACGGTCTCGACCAAA
The DNA here is from genome assembly GCF_041954005.1 of Priestia sp. BR_2. Lineage (NCBI taxonomy): Bacteria > Bacillati > Bacillota > Bacilli > Caryophanales > Bacillaceae > Priestia > Priestia sp. BR_2. The sequence continues at coordinate 31,155 of NZ_JAVFHM010000193.1, forward strand.
TACCGCAAATCCTCAATCACCTTGATCTGTGTGCCGATGGACTGATCATCCGAATTAATGGATAAGTACGAATGCAGGTTTGCGTTCATGAATGCAGCGTCACTAATATCCTCGATGCGCTCCAGCCGGTAGGAGAGATTGCTCCCGGCCTGCTTTAGCGCTTGCTGCATCGTCCGGATGACCTCGCTCCTCAGAATATCCGCGGAACGCGCGTAATAACCATACAAGAAAATGCCCGCCGGAAGCACAATGAGCAGCAGATACGCGATTAACCAAGAACGGGGGATCGAGAAACGGCGAATCGCCGCTGGCTGGAGCAGCGGCGAAAGCAAGCCGGTTACGGCGACCCAGGCTCTACGCATGAGACCCCCGGTATGCGCTAGGTGTAACACCCGTTACCTTTTTGAACAGCTTTGAGAAGTAACTAGGGTCGGTATATCCGATCGCGTAACAAATATCATAAAACTTGTACTGCGGATCGCGCAGCAGCTCCTTCGCCTTATCCACGCGCACTTTAGTCAAATATTCGCCCACCGTCTGCCCCGTCTCTTGCTTAAACAGGAGACTGACGTACGTGGAAGACAAATAGACCGCCTTGCCGATATCGGCTACGGTAAGCCCGCCGTTGGCGTAGTTCTGATCGATATACCCGCGTACTCGCTCAATGACGTTTGCCACCCTGCCAGTCCGCTTCTCCCGAATGTGTTCCCCGACAGTCGCCAGATACGATTCGATCAGCCCCCGCATATCTTTTAACGTCTCCTTCGCGTACAACGCCTCTGTCAGCTCTCCCTCCATAACTTCCAGTTCGGGGTCCCCCGCGCCAAGCTCCATGAGCAGCTGTCCGATCGCGAGCACGAGCTGCATGCACAGATTGCGGCCGTACTTCAGGCCGTTCGGGCGGGTGTAGGACAAGCTGGCAAAAATCATCTCCACGGCTTCGCTAATCTTGTCCTCATCGTCCGCCTTGAGTGCGGAAATCAGCTTCTCATTGAGCTCGTAATCGTATTTCCGCATGGCGCCTTCCTCCGGCTCTGCGCTCTCCAGACTGTCCATAGTGATGATACGGTTTTTGCCGAGGTACCACTTGTAATCGACCGCTTCGCGAGCTTGCTTGTAAGCTGGCGCCAGTCCGGATAAGCCGCCTGCCATATCGCTAATGCCGATCGTCACGCCGATCTTGAGCCAGCGTTCCAGATTGGAGCGAAGGTCGCCGGCCAGCGCAAACAGTGCCTCCGCCGCTTCGGATACCGAATCGCCGCCGGGCTCCGACACCTTCAGCACGCCTACAAATTCGCCGGTACGTTGCTCGAAGGCATACCCTCGCAGATGCGCATCCAGCAGCTCCTCGTAGATGTTCAGCACCGAATACCACAGCAGCTGGCGGTCGCGCTCGGAACGGCTGGCCATCACATCGGCAAGATCATCCACGCAGACGACCATCACCCAATAGGAAGCATTCACGGGCAAGTCCAATCCCAGAAACGATACCCGCTCCGCCAATTCCGACTTCGGCGCACCCTCTCTGATCATGGAGAGCAGGAACTTCTCACGCAGGAGCGGCATACCTTCCTTTAGTTTAACGAGCAGCTCCTGCTTATAAATCCGTTCGGAGCTCTCCGCGTCCAGATCGGCAACGACGCGCTTGATGACCGTACTCAGCTCCTGCAAATTAACCGGCTTAAATATATAGTCGACCGCGCTGACCTTCATCGCTGATTTAAGATAATCGGCGTCGTCGTGCCCGCTCACGAATATGATCTTCATGGCCGGATATTCGGACGAGATACACTGCGACATCGTAATACCGTCCATGTTCGGCATTCGGACGTCCGTTAGTATAAGGTCGGGCTGATCGCGGGCGATCATCTCAAGAGCCACGTCTCCATCATCCGCTTCGCCTGCCACTTCAATTCCGTAAGCGGCCCAATCGAAATAAGCGCGCAAGCCCGCTCGGACCGCCGGTTCGTCATCCACGATAAGCAATCGATACATCGCCCGCCATCTCCCTTCTCCTAATTTAACGGCCTAACAGTATAGCGTCTTGATTGGCAAGCTCGGCCTGCACCTTGTCAATGTCTACTTCGCGAACGGGCACGCCGTCTTCGAGCGAGATCGCGGCCGCAATGCCTGCTGCTTGACCCAGCGCATAACAAGTCGCTTGGACGCGCATCGAAGACATCGCGACATGCGTTGCGGAAATCGATCTGCCCGCAACGAGCAGGTTGTCGATATCGCCAACAGGCACCATCGTGCGATACGGAATATCGTAGCCGTCTACGCGGCGCTCGTCGGTTGTCTTGCCCGCATCCGGGCTATGAATATCGATCTCGTAATTTGTTTGGGCGACCACGTCCGGGAAACGCGTACCGCTTACAACATCTTGTTCGGTCAACGTGTACAGCCCTTCAATTTGATTGGTCTCCCTAACACCTGTCTGCGGAGCGATGTGGGCGATGGCGTATGTCTCGAAGCCCGTTCTCTGCAAATAATGCGCGATCGAGAACACCTGCTTAAGCGCTTCGGTCTCCGCGTAATTGACTTGCTCCATATCGGCTCCGTTCGCCTTGACGCGCGACATATTAATGAGCAACACGCCGTCTTCGCGCTGCTTCCAATATAACCTGCGCCCCTGCGGCAGATCGGATACCTCCTCGTAATAATAACAGCCTTCCGGAAGTATCTTCTCTACTGGCTTTCCCGTATCCTGCATCGTAAACATAAGTGTCATCGGCTGCGTGAGTCCATCAGACTCGCGGCCCGTGCGGTAAGGTACACCCGCATCGATGGCTACTCGCGCATCGCCCGTGCAATCGATGATGACATCGCCTTCTATCGCCCTTAGGCCTTCGCGCGTCGAAACGATAACCGAACCGATCCCGCTGCCGCTGCGGATCGTGCCCACGAATTCACAATGGAAGTAGACCGATACCCCTTCTTTTTTCATTTTGTCATTCAAGTATTGGCGAAGCAAAAATGGCGAATATTGCGGCGCGACCGATTCGTCATGGCCTGCGGGCAGATAGTCGGCCAGCATCTCCTTGATGATCTCGCGGTAGATGCCGGTCACATTGCCGACAGGCATAAAAACGCTTACGTTGGCAAGCGTCCCCATCCCCCCGAGTTGAGCGGACTTCTCCAGCAAGATCACCTGTTTGCCGCGTCTGGCCGCGCCAATGGCAGCGGCCGTCCCCGCAGGTCCGCCTCCGATGACGACAACGTCGGCCTTGGCATGGGTTTTCACTTGACGTTCGAACGAATACACTGCATGTTTCATGATGATCTCTCCCTTAGATCGAAGTAGCGGTGTGAGCAACAAAGGATCACCACCGCTTATCCTGTTTTTTATTTAGTCGTTGCGTACCAATCGTTAATTTCCTTTGAAGCCGCTTCCCCGCCCGCTGACATAAACTTGGATTGAAAGTCGGCAAGGCTATCGATGGACTCCGCGCCGGCGATCAGTTTGACCGTGTAGTCGCCAACCATGGTGCTCAATTGCTGATTCGTCTTCGAATATTGCTGCATGTACGGAGCAAGACCCAGAACGTTTTTGATTTTTACTTCGGCTGGCTGCTCGTTGTTCAGGAAGTTAAACGCATCAAACATTACCGGGTTTTTGCGAACGCGCGCTTGCCAATATTGCGGATAGTTTTCTTCATCCGTTCCCGCCATGTAGTTATTCGCCAAGTTGCGCTCGTCGGTGAAGATCGGCTGGATAGGCTCGTATGCTCCGTCTACTACTTTATAATGCGTGCCTTCCACGCCGATCGCCATATTTTTGAACGTTTCCGGCTCCAGGCTTTCATTGATCCATTTGATCGCATCTTCCGGATGCTTTGATGCTTTCGGAATGAACGTCAGACGGTCAAATCCGGCGTTTGCCGCGAAGCCGGCTTCTCCGTTAGGCCCCTTGAGCGCCGGCACAAAAGCGAATTTGGCCTCCGGCTTGGTCTTCGCAAGGGAATCCGAGATGGCCGGAATGTCCGCCCAGTGAACAACGATGGCGCCAGCTACGCCGCTTGCGAATTTCTCCTTCGCTGTAGCGTCTTTGTTGGCTACGAATTCTCGGTCGATCAATCCTTTCTCGTACAAGTTGCCTACGTAAGCGACATAGTCCTTAAATGCCGGGTCCATGACACGCGGCACAAGCTTGCCGTCTACGTCGTTCCAAGCATTGGCGATGCCGAACGCGCCTACGAGGTTGTCAATCATCGATTGGTCACCCTTGATCGTAAGTGGTACGTTGCGGTCGCCGTTGCCGCCTGGGTCCTTCTCCTTGAATTGCGTGAGAACGTTTGTCAGCTCTTCGGTCGTCGTCGGCATGGACAGACCCAGCTTATCGAGCCAGTCCGTACGGATGAGTATGGAACTGTTGATATCATACGTAACGGTTACCGGGATTGCGTATAGCTTGCCATTTACCTTAAGCGCTTCCATCGATTCGGGCTTTATAGCCGCCTTAATATTTGGGCCAAATTCGTCGATAAGCGGCGTCAGGTCGACGAGCGCACCCTTTTGCGCATAATCCGAATATAAAGCCATGTCGTTATAGGAAGTGACGATGTCATACGCTTCGCCGGAAGACATGATTAGGTTCAGCTTCTCCGCCCACTTGTCTTGAGGCAGCATATCGTATTGTACTTTGTAGCCCGTTTTATCTTCGAGCAGCTTGGCTACCGGGTATGCATTGTATTCTTCGTTCTGCCATACGTTCAGTCGCTTTAAGGCTGGCTTTTCCGCATCCGATTTGGCCGTCGCTTCGTTGTCCGTGTTCGTTCCGTTGCCTGTGTTCGTTCCGTTGCCGGAACAAGCAGCCATAGTCATTACCAGAAGCGCAGACATGGCCATGACAGACATCCATTTGAATGCTTTTTTCATAATGAGACCCTCCTGCAATTAATATAATCTATATCATTAATTTTCCCGCAACGTCCAGATGAAGGGGCAATTCTCCGGTACCTGAAGTCATGCCTTGACGTTCATCGCCATTGCTGGAAAAGTTAATGCCTTTGGAAAGCTGCTTTACATGCCTCCATCAACCTTTTACGGAACCGATGAGCACGCCTTTGATAAAATATTTCTGCAGGAACGGATAAACGAGCAGAATCGGAATCGTGGATGCGATGACCGTTGCTGAACGGACGCCTTCCGCAGGCACGTTCATGAGATCGTCGGCCGTCTTGTCAAGCGCCGAAGATGTATCGGCATTCATGACGATGTCCTGTAGGTACAATTGCAACGGCTTCAGCGACGAGCTGTTGATGTACAGCATCGGGTTGAAGTAGTCATTCCAATAATAAACGGCGTAAAACAGACCAATCGTCGCAAGCACGGGACCACTTAGCGGCAAAATAATACGGAACAGAACCGTTAAATTGCTCGCGCCCTCGATTTTGGCGGATTCCTCCAGGCTGGCCGGCAAGCTTTCAAAGTAGCTCTTGATGACCAGCATGTTGAACACGCTGATGAGCGCCGGCAAAATGAGTGAGCCTAGGTGGTTAATGAGGCCCAACTCGCGGATGAGCAGATAGTTGGGGATGATGCCCCCGTTAAACATCATCGTGAAGATGAACAAAATGATGATGATGCCCATCCCCGGCAGTTCGCGCTTCGAGAGCGGATAAGCGGTCAGCGCCGTAATGAGCAGCGATGCGAGAGTACCGATGACTGTAATCAGCACCGATATCCAGAGCGAGTTTAGAAACTGGCTGTTCGTGACGACGAATTTCATCGTTTCGAGCTGAAAGCCGACCGGGAAAATTCCGACTTGGCCCGACAGGATGGCCCACTCTTCACTGATCGACTTGGAAAATACGTTTACAAACGGAAGCAGTGTAATAAGCCCCATTGCGATGAGCAGAACGTAGATAGAGCCATCGAGCATGAAATCTTTGACAGTTTTCCTATACATGGTCGTTCCTCCTTTACCAGATGCTGCGATTCAGAAATTTGCGGCTGAGCATGTTGCCGATGACGATAAGCAGGAATCCGACCGCTGAGTTGAATAGGCCAACCGCCGTACTGAAGCTGTAATCCTGCTGGCCGAGTCCCATCCGGTATACATAGGTGCCGATGACGTCCCCGGTCTCGTACACGAGCGGATTATACATGGTTAAAATTTGTTCCGTCCCCGCCTCCAGCAGGCTGCCGATCCGCAGGATGAACATCAACACGATGGTAGGCAGCATGCCCGGAAGCGAGATCGACCACATCTGTCTGATCCGCCCCGCCCCGTCGATGGCTGCGGCTTCGTATTGCTCCTGCTCGATACCCGCAATCGCGGCGATAAACACGATAGCGTTCCAGCCGATTTCCTTCCACCCGGCCGTGAAGACAACCAAGCTGCGGAACAGGCTGTTGTCGGTAAAAAACGAGATCGGCTCTCCGCCGAACGAACGGATGATTTCGTTCACGATACCGCCGGTAGGTGACAGAATGTTAAGGAACAACCCCGAGATAATGACCCAGGAAAGGAAATGCGGCAAATAAATGATCGTCTGGATCGTCCGCTTGAAGAACATGCGCCTCACTTCATTTAGCATAAGCGCGATGACGATCGGAATCGGGAATAAAATCGTTATTTTGTACAAGCTGATGAGCAGCGTATTTGCTAATACTTGCAGAAATTCATCCGATTGCAGCAACCTCTCGAACTGCGCCATCCCTACCCACTCGCTGCCGGATATGCCGCCGAAGATGTTGAAATCCTGGAAGGCGATAACGATGCCGTACATCGGCGTGTATTTGAACAATAACAAGAACACAAGGCCCGGTATAAGCAGCAAATACATATCCAAGTTGCCTCTAATCAGCTTCCAACGCCGTCCGCCGGCGTACAGGAGAGTGCCTTCTCTTCCGCTGCGTTTGCTCACGATCTCCACCTACTTTTCTCTGTCTTGTCTCTTATTGTAGGGGAGGCAGCCCAGAGGGAGTAGAGGTCGATCCTTTTATTTCTGGTCTTTTCCAACACAGTTTGCGAATGGGCTTGGGACATGGCGGGGCCCTGTAGTGTGCTGCTTTGCCAAAAATTTTAGATAGCGCTTAAAGTCCTTTAAATCCTATCGCCCCCCCTAAACGATTGCCCGCTCAGGGGATCCACATTACTAAATAGGTATTGCAGCAGCGTCTATAAGCTCGTTCGCCAGACGGTCATAAACGCACATTCGACAAAACAAACGCATGTTGGGATGCCGGCATGATCAATATAAATCTGGATATGTCCGTCAGGAGCGCAGCATAATGGAGGTTCGGTTCGCCACTCATTAATCTTGTAATAATGACCCTGATTGCACAAAGCAATAGGGTCATTTTTCTAGTGTACCTTCAAAGAATTGGTCAGCAATTTGTCCCTTACGGCAATTGCCCCAATTCTTGTCCCTCGACAGAATTCTATCGGCAAGTCAGGTTAGCCAATCGCCGTATCTCATCGCTTAACTTTCGATTGACTGGATACACCTCTTCTATGAAATTTAAAATACGAAGTGCCGATTCTGGAACATGATCGTATCCCTGTATCATATCTCCTATGATTCCAGCAAAACGCGGGTATCTCCTCTCTAGCCGCCTCTCATTGCCGAACGGATCGGGAAAGTAGTCCACCTCTTGCTCCAGCAGATGGAGCACCGATAGAATCCGATCCACTGCGTAACCTTGAACAAACCTTGTCGCGGAGAGACGCTCTCCCCTTGCATAGCGACCGAGCCCCACGTATAGATTGGTTAGCGCTTCATTCAAAGGAAAGTCCAAGGAATCCACTTTTAGGTTGGGGACCGGGTTGGAAGGTTTGGCGATGGCCGTATTGGAATACAGGGGGTTCTTCTTCCATATGACTCTGCCTTCAGTATAGGTCGCATTCGCCAGCTCCCACTCCTCGAATACAGCATATTCCCCGAAAATACCATCCTCGAACAATACTTTGTAGCCAACATCCGAATTCTTAAACGCATAGGCAAGAGGGTGTACGTCCTCGAGCCAATCCAATCGGTCTATATATCGGTTTTTCTCCCTTGGCTCTACAATGACAAAGAAATCTAAATCCGAATATTCATCCAACCGTTCAGTTTCGACCCCAACGGAACCAACGCCTAATAATAAAAGAGCTCCCCCCTTGCGTTCGAGCGACTTGCCGATCTCGCCCAGCCGCTGTAACAGCAATTCCGTTCTCAACATTACGAACCCTCCCCTAGTTTTGGAATGCAAAAAGGGTCCAACCCACTTTTCAGCGAGGTTGAACCCGAAGGTTGCATTGCCTTTATTATCCTGCCATCAAGGTATCACGTATTCTTATTGCCGTCAATCGAAAAAAACTTGCCATGATTTGTAATTACGGTTCACCGCACATGATCTCAATCTATCCTGCCCTATATTTAATGGACTTTGAAGCTGCTGCCGGCGGCAAGCTGCTTCCTGGTGCGTTTGAGCTATCGTCAGGGCACCGTGGTATCAACATAACAAACCCTGACATTCTTCATTTGATCAGCATGGATTTGAGAGGCACCATCGATTCCTCTGGGACGTAATAATTGAATTTGTTGTCGCTGATCTGTCCAAGAAGCTGGCGGCGTATCGGATCGGCGTCCTTCAGCAGACTCACAGACGCCGAGTGATAGTCAATAGGACGCATCCAGATCGGGCTGTAGCCCAGGAACAGCTGCCTCCTTGTGAATGTGGAGCGATTCGGCGAGCCAGCATGCCACAAGTTTTGGGCGAACACGAAGACGTCACCTGGTTTTCCGCACACTTGTACCTCTCCGTCAAGCTGCTGGCGCACATCCTTGTGATTCGGATTGTACGGCTGCTTGTGACTGCCCGGAATCACTTTCGTATTGCCGCGATCCGGCTCCGACATATCGCTCAAAATATAACAAACCTTAATATAATAGGTTGCCGTCAAGCCGTTAATGACAGGAAACTGCGGATGCGGACCGTCTTGATGCCAATCGATAAAGCTGTGCGTGTCCGTTTGGGTTTCGCTTGGATTCGGTTGTCTGATCGTGAGGTGGGAGATATGAAGCTGGATGTTGTGGCCAAGCAAATTAACGATTAACGGAAGAATGGCAGGCTGATCGATTAATGCAGCAATCTCGGCATGGCGTTCTACGCTGTTATAAATATTACGCGAAAGCGCTTCCGGTTCAATCGAGACAATTTCGTCGATCGCGGCATTCAGCCGGCTTACCTCTTCCTGCGACAAAATATCTGGTATAACCAAATACCCCTGTTCATGAAATTGCTCCATTAATTTCGGTATTTCCAAATGGGCTGTCTTCATCCTTTATACCTCCTACTTGTATTTAATTTAATTATATTTGGCGAACCATCATGTTATAATGTAAGAAAAATCGATTTTCCTTGTAAATAATTTCAATTTGCGAAAGGGTGTTGTCATGCAATGGAGTTCAGCGGATTTCTGGATCCCGATTTGCAATACCATGTCTACGTGAAGGATACCCCTCAATTTCAGAAAACGCATGATACATATGATCATTGGGCGTTGTTCATCGTCGAAGAAGGTGCTTTTAATTACAGAATGGGCAGCCAAAGCGGAAGGGCGGTCAAGGATGACATCGTATTATGCCCGCCCGATCTAACCTTCTACCGGCAAACGGACGGTTTATCATTCCATCTCATGGGGTTTCAATGGATCAATTCCCTAGAGGGGCCGCCGCGTGCGGCGGATTTCCCGACTTTCGGCAAGCTTCGGCTATTGAACCACAAACGCTTCCAATCCACCCTCTCTCAATTTCGCGAAGCCCAATACTTGCATGCAGGGATTGGTCATACGTACAAGAAACATCTTCTCAGGGATCTGCTCTATTTGCTTCAGATCGAGCAATCCGAGCAGCATACGATGACCTTGTTCAGCGAGGATCCGACCCTTGGGCGAGCCCTGCATTTGCTTCAGCAGCAAGCAGAATTCGGCCTATCGTTGAAGTCGATCGCTGTGGAGCTTGGTCTAACCCAGGTGCAGCTGACAAGACTGTTTACACGCGAGTTCCGCATAACGCCAAGCGCCTACGCGACTAATCTTAGAATGGACAAGGTCAAGCAACTCCTTGTATACTCTTCGCTTACCCTTGCCCAAATCGCCGAGCATTGCGGATTTACCGACGAACATCATTTAAGCAAAAGCTTCAAAAAACTGTGCGGCGTCAATCCTTCGTCTTACCGAAAAACGCATAGCGTATAATAGAACAGGCCGACCTGCATCGAATGAGGTCGGCCTTTCGTTCCCGTTATTTAGTCACCGTAACCAAGCGCCTTGAGCTGTTCCATGGCGCTGTCCACTAACGCTTTGTAGTTCATGGACGTTTCCAGCGTCTTGATAAAGTCATCGTATTCGGTCAATGGACGTTTATCGTAAATAAACTTCGCGATCTCCTCTTCCATGTACCGATTCGCATCGGCAGGGTTATACCCCTCCGGATTGTCAACAAATCCGTTCAACGCTTCAATACGGGGTTGATCGTTCGCGAATTCGATTGCAGCCGATTGTGCGGCGAACTTCGCTTGCAAATACTCCATTTCCGGTCTGCCGGTGAATTGGTACAGCCAAGAATGGCCGACTTCGCCCGCCTTGTCCGTCATCATCGGCTTGCCGTCCTCAAGTGTGAAGTGCGTATCCTTCACCCCGAACTGCACGAGCAGCGAGCCTTCGTCCGGATTCGAAATATAGTTGAGCAGATCGAACACCCGCTGCAGTTTCTCCGGGTCTTTCTCAAGCGCTTTCGGAATGGCATATCTCCCAGGCGCCGCGCCGATATCCCACGAACCGTCGAATTGTCCTCCTGTACCCGAAGGAGCGGCGATTTGCAGCCATTCCGCATTCGGATTAACGGTTTTGATCTGTTCCACGAACTGCTCCTTCGTCATGTTCGGCCAATCGATATAGACGATGCCCGCCTGCCCTTTGATCGCCTTCTCCTGATGCTGCAAACCGCTGTTGGCCAGCAGCTCCGGATCAACCGATCCGGAACCAATCATGTCCTTAATAAAGGCCAAAGCATCTTTCATTGCCGGCTCATGAAGCGCATTGACGACTTTGCCGTCCTTCTCGTAGAAGTTGCCTGGCATTCCGACGCCGAAGGCTCCGAAAACGGTCGAGAATGCACTCAGCTTGCTGCCCGTTAGACCAAAGGTATCCGGCTTGCCATTTCCATCCGGATCGTTCTTAGTGAACGCATCCGCTACGGAAGCCAACTGTTCCACGGTCGTCGGCACTTCCAGCTTCAGCTTGTCGAGCCAATCCTTGCGGATCCATAAGGTATTGTATGGGATTTGCGGAGATTTGGAGATGCCATATACTTTCCCGTCGACCATCCCCTTCTTGACGCTGTCCTCCCCGATGAACGCCACCGTTTGCTCCAATTTATCCATATACGGCGTCAGATCGAGCAGCAGCCCTTGCTTGGAAAATTGAATTAACTGCTGCCGGTCGACCATGAACAAGTCGGGAAAGTTCCCCGAGGACATCCGAACGTTTAGTTGATTGTTGTAATCGTCCGCTGCTGGATATACCGTCAGGTTCAGGTCGATATTCAGCGCCTTATCCAATTCCTGCTTAATGATGTCTTTATCGGGTGACGGAAGATTGTTCCCCGTCTCGATAATGTCGAGCTTAACCGGTTTGCCGCTAGACTGCTCCGTCGTTTCCGTTCCGGGCTTGGCGGTAGCGCCCGAAGGATTTCCCGGATTACCGCTGCTGTTTCCACCCGAACACGCCGTAAGCATGGCCCCCGCTAATGAAACGGCTACGAGCAAAGTCCCTAATTTCTTCATGATCTTAACCCCTCTCTGAATGGTTTCATCGGTTAACCTTTAATCGAACCAAGCAGCATCCCTTTTGTAAAATGCTTTTGAAGAAACGGATAGATCACAATGACCGGCAAGCTCGCAATCATGACGGATGCCATTTGCATCGTCTGCGTCGGCATCATATTTTCCGCGTTCTCCAGCGGCTGCTGGCTTTGCATCAGAATCTCCCGGACGACGACCTGCAGCGGATACAGCGTGCGATCGGTCACATAAAAAATCGCTTGAAAAAACTCGTTCCAATGGCCGACCAGGTAAAACAATCCAACCGTCAACAAGACAGGAACGGAAAGCGGCGTAACGATTTGCAGCAGGATGCGGAACTCTTTGGCTCCATCCATTCGGGCCGACTCGAACAGCTCCTCCGGCAGCCCTTCAAAAAAGCTTTTCATAATAAGAACGTTAAAGCTCCAGATTGCATTCGGCAAAATCATCGACCAGATAGAATCGAGCAGCCCCATCGACTTAACGACCAGATAGGTCGGAATAAGCCCTCCGCTGAACAACAAGGTGAACACGATCATGAGAAGAAAAAAGTTTCTTCCCGGCAAATTCCGGCGACTAAGCGGGTACGCCATCAGTGCCGTCAAGACGAGATTGACCGCTGTTCCGATCACCGTAATGAGAACGGTTATTTGGAACGCCTTCGGAATATTGGACTCCGTCAGCAGCGTGCGGTAAGCGGAAAACGTAATTTCCTTCGGGAACAATATGAATCCGCCGTTACGCAGCACTTCTCCGAACGGAGTGATGGATACGGATACGACATAAAGGATCGGCAGAATGGCGACAAGTCCGCATATTCCGAGAATGACGTATATAATTGCGTTAAAAATTTTATCATCGAGGCCCCTTACCATATGCCCTCACCCCATTTCTTCGCCACACGGTTAGCTCCTAGCACAAGGATAAGTCCGATGACCGATTTGAACAATCCGACTGCCGACGCCAAACTGAAATTAAGCTGCTGCAGACCGGTTCGGTAAACCCATGTGTCGATGATGTCCGCAACCGGGTATACCTGAATATTGTACAGAATGTAAATTTGATCAAAGCCTGCATCAAGCAGATGGCCAAGCTTCAGAACGAACAGCAGGACGATAATGCTTCTAATGCCAGGAAGCGTAATATGCCAAATCATTCGCATTCGGCTCGCACCATCCACCTTCGCCGCCTCGTAAAGCGTCGGATCGATGCCCGCCATCGCGGCCAAATAGATAATCGCACCCCAGCCGAGATTTTGCCATACCTCCGATCCAACCAGTATGCTGGGGAAATATTCCGTCGAGGTCAGAAACGGGATCGAGCTTCCCCCCGCTTCCACAATCCAGCGGTTGATGAGACCGCCGTTCTGGGAGAAGAGCGTCAAAAGAATGCCGAAAATAATGACCCAAGACAAGAAGTGCGGCATGTAGGTCAGCGTTTGTACAATCGACTTCAGCCAGCGAATGCGGCATTCGTTCAGCAGTACGGCCAGCATGATCGGCGGCAGCGTCCCCCATAACAGCTTGTAGAGGCTGATCAACAGCGTATTGGTCAGCAGCTGGCTGAAATAAGGCGACTCGTAAAAGCTCTGAAAATGCTTATACCACGGATCAACCCACGAGCTGCCCGTTATGCCGTCCAGTATTGCAAAATCTTTGAAAGCGATAATGACTCCGTACATCGGGAAGTACCGAAATATGACAAAATAAATAATGCCGGGCAGCAGCATGATGTAAAAGGCTTTAAACCGCCATGCTAACTTTAAAATCATGAGCAGCCTTGTCCGCAGAGAAAACCGTATCCGAGGGGCTGGCGTTAGGCTATGATTGGTTTCCATCGTATCCCTCCCTAGTTTGAATGCGCTTCCAATAAGGTAAGTATAAAGGTCCTGAAGTCTCCTCGATATACACAAAAACGTAAAAAATGTAAGCATTTCCTTCATCATCATTAACATCGAATATGGATCCATCTGCATCAATATCAACGATAAATGAGTAAAGGCTGTCACGAATGGCCTGAAGAAACCACGTGACAGCCTTGGTATCGTTTTTGGTTAACGCCAAATACCTAATCGTTCGTCGCTTTCCGTCAGGACGGGCATATCGACGCGGACCACAGTTCCTGCCCCTTCCGCGCTTCCGATCCGCAAGCCGTACGTCCCGCCGTGATGGATCCGAATTCGCTCATGCACGTTCCGCAGCCCGATGCCCGTAAACCGGTACATGGAGCCCTGCCCACCGTCCTGATTTTCCAACAGCAGCCTGCTTCGCTTCTCCCGCATGATGCCTATTCCGTTATCGCGCACATAGAGTCTCAGAACACCCTTCCTCAGCCCGCCTTTCACGACGATAAGCCCGCCGTGATTCGGCGTTAATCCATGGAAGAGTGCATTTTCTACAAGCGGCTGCAGCGTAAGCTTAAGTATGCGATACTGCAAAAGGTCAGGATTGATATCAATCATAAACTGATATTGTTCCCCAAAGCGCACCTGCTGAATATGCATGTACATTCGCAGCCCTTCCAGCTCCTCCTCAAGCGATACGTATTCCGATTGCTTGTCGAAGCTGAAGCTTAACAGCTTGACCAGCGAACGAATCGTATCGCGCAGCTCGTCGATACGCTGCTGCTTTGCCAAGCTGCTTATGCAGGCGAGGGTATTATACAGAAAATGGGGCGCAATCTGGCTTCGCAGCATCTTCAGCTCGTATTCCTTCTTCTGCTCCTCCGCATGTTTCGTCTTCTGGAGCAGGTTCTGAATCCTCTCGAGCATAGCGTTATAGCTCTGCGTTAGCCTGCCGATTTCGTCCATTCTCGTGACAGGCAGCTTCGCCACGACCTGAAAGTTGTTAAGACGGTCCATCTTCTCGACAAATCGGCGAATCGGATGCGTGAACGATCGGCTGAGCAGATACGCGCTGATCAGTAGCATCATGATCCATACGATACTCGCGGTCCGGTAGTTGCTGTTCAGCTTCTGCAGGTCCTGATAGAAATAATCCTCTTCGATGAACGCCGCAAGCGACCAGCCTAGACGGTTTTTGGTCGACTTCACGGCAACGAGCGGATTCAAGGAATCCCCTTCTATGCCGCTGACGCCGACTTTGAGCAAGGCGAGCTGCCCTCGAAAGCTCTCCTCCAGCTTCGGCGGATACGAGGCCGATTGGAAGGGGAGCAGCTTATCGCGGGAATCCAGCCGATTAATGACGCTGCCTTCCTTCGTGAACAGTATGTAAGATTGATAGATCATTGGCGCAATACGCTCCGTGAGCAAATCGAGATTAAGTTCGGCGACAACGACACCCTTCACCTTATTGTCTGCATCCGCAATAGGCAATACGTAAGCAAGCGTTCGCCCCGACATCGGCGAATCATAAGGTTCGCTCACGTTAATAGCCCCATAGTTAATCAGCGCTAGCTCATAGAGCTGGTCCAGCTTTGGATTGCCGATGATGTCATAAACGACCTGCGAGCTTGCAAATACTTGGCCGTCAGCTCGAATCATGTACAAAGTTCTGGCAATGGAATTGTTAATCCCAGCGAACTTGCGAAGCGTCTCGACGGCTGCCTCCTCATTCCCTTCCTCCAGCAAATCGGCGCGGGTCGAGAGTAGCAGCAGCATATTCTCCACATTATCCAAACTTGCATCAATATATTGATTCGTCCGGCTGACGAGCAGCATGGCATCGCGAATGACTTGATTCTGAAGCACACTTTCCGCCTCGTGGAGGTTTCGCCATGCAAGCACTTGAACGAGCAGCAGCGTCACGATGAACAAATAAATAAACTGCTTGGAAGCGAGACCAAGGCTGGCATACCAATGAAACAGTTTCCTCATTTCCACCCTTCCTTCGCGCTCGTTCTCTCTCACCTGTGCTTTCAGCCATTCCGTTTATAGTCCGTCGGCGATACCCCAGTCCAATTTCGAAACGTAACGGTAAAATAGCGGTAGCTCGGAATGCCGACCTCTTCCGCGATCTCATATACCTTCATATTCGAATGCCTAAGAAGCTCAATCGCCTTCTCCATACGAAGACGGGTAATATACTGATTGACCGTACTCCCCGTTTCCTCGCGAAACAATTTGCTGATATAGTGTGGGCTCAATCCTACCTGCTCTGCAATAACGGGCAGCGAGATCGGCTCCTTGAGATGGTCTTTGATCCATTGCACGGCCAACCGAATCTCAAAGCGCGAACGCGACTTCCCTAGCTCTACAGCTTCCATAACCTGAACAATATTGGCAATCATCTCGGCTAACGTTCCTGCGTCCATTAATAGCCCCATACGGACTGCGCTTAGCTCAGCGCCCTCTTGCTGCCTGTGCCAGTCAACCTGCCAATGGAGTATCCGTTCCTTCAGTTGACTTGGCTTCACTCGCTCAGCGATGCACCAATCCCTGAACTCGCCAAGCAAGCATTCCTTCAAGCTCGCAAGAGACAATGATGCTTTTCTCAGCATCTCGTTTAATTCCTTCGTTTTCTTTTCCGTCAGATCCGATAGAGGCAGCGAATGCTGCGCGTACACAGCGCTTTCCTCGGGACATCGGTCGTAAAACAGCGCATCTTTCCACTCGTTCGAATAGGCGAGCGCCGATGCAATTTCTTCCTTCGATGCGACCGGTTTGCTAAATAGGGCACATACTGTCGCCCACCGTCCCTGCTTGGTCTCTTCCCTATTCAACAGCTCCGTCAAATGCTGAACGACCGTGCGGAGTGACTCAAGAACAGCATTGGCAGAAGTTCTGCCTTCAAGCAGAACAAAATATTCCCGCTCCCGTACCGTCAGCCAAGTCAGCCAAGTTGGATCCCTTTTTTCCTGCTCGGTCAGTCTCTGCCGAACCGTTTCCTTCACGGGTAGATAGGCTAATGGAGGAATGTCTAGCTGAAGTCGTACCAGCCGAATCGGACGATCTACGCTTAACGTCATCGATTGCCAATCGGAGCCGGCTGGCTCTTGCCCATGAAGCAGCTTGCCGAATAAGGCGGCTTGCAGCTGCCTCTGTTCCCTTCTCGCATGCTCCTGCACCATGCGCTCCTTGACGACCGCAGCTCTCACTTTGTCCATCGCCTGCTTAAGCTCTTCTTCCTCCAATGACACCTTCAAAATATATTCAAGCGCTCCAAGACGGAGCGCTTCTTGTACGTAATGAAAATCGCTGTGACAGGTTAACAATATGATCTGAACGTGCGGGTGCCGCTTCCGGAGTTCCCGAATGAGAGCAATGCCGTCCATAACCGGCATCGTAATATCCGTTATCACGACATCTGGCGTGCGTTCAGCACATAGCTGCATCGCTTCCGAGCCGTTGCTCGCTTCCCCTATCCATTCGGCTCCGCACGCCTCCCATGGAAATAGCCGAAGCTCTTGCCGCAGAGGAATTTCATCTTCAACGATCAATACGCCAAGCGGCTTTATGACCATGATATCCTCTCCTTTACGCCTCAAAATGTAAGCGCTGTCATTTATTTTATTCCATTATAGAGCATAAACTCTTATTTCGGCAACCTCCGCGCGTGGTCCTCCGTTCGTTTCGTCGATCCATAGTCTAATCGTATGTGACGAGATGGAACGGCTGAGCTTATGCACTTTTTTGCGCTTATGGTTGTGCTTCTCTTCAGCCAGTGTAACCCACTCCTCACCGATGAGCGCCTCTATCCGATAAGCTCGGACGAGCTCGGGAATCGCTTCGAAAGCCGTGCGATGATGGTGCAAATTGATTAAATCTTCATTAACGTCGTCGTTAAAGGTGACGTGGATCTCGGCGATCGATTGCACTTCAGCCCACTCCAGCTGCAGCCATTCCGGTTTGCCTGGAGACATCGGCTCGGACATCCATAAATGCGGACCGGCAAACGGCCGAATATACCCGTCCGTCACCGCTGCGGCAGCGTACGCTTCCGTATTAGGCGTAACCTGCAGACACAGCGGCTTGCGGTTCCAACGGCGCATGCTCCACTGTACGACCGGCTGATCCGGTTGACGATCCTCTAAAAGCGTAGAGACGATCGGCTTTGGCCCCTTCTCAAAGCACAGCACGCCGGTCATCGGACAATCCGATCCGTGCAGCTGAATCGCTTCGTTCGCCTTAATAATAAGGAATGCATTACAGGCTGCATCGGGCTGCCAAAATAAGTCCAGCTTAACCCATTGCCTGGTACCTTCGGCTACTGACACCGATGCTTCAGCTACCATCTGCTTTGGCACGTAGTTTTCACCTTTATCCGTATGCCACAGCTCCACTTCAAGAGTAGCAGCCTTTGCCGCATCGATCAGCAGCTTCACCGATTCAAGCGAGGGATTCACTGGAAACAGGATGCCCAGTTCTTTATCCAACGGGTGCGTATAGGTTGAGTCCGTCAGCGAAACTTTGGTCATTGTGCTGGATGCCGTAATACGGGCCGACTTGGCGTGATCGTTAGGGTCGTCTGCCGCGATCCCGATAATCGACGCATCCTGCCTGAGCATCGTCTGCTGCAGGTCGTTCATATGGTCACGGTGCAGCGCACGCGGCGATATCCCTTTCTGCACGCACAGTGCGGCACCGCTTCCGGCTGCTTCGCCGATGACCGCACAGGTTGCCATTACCCTCGTGGTACCGAATGCGACGTGAGTTGCGCTGATATCGCGGCCTGCGAACATCAGATTGCTGACGTTGCTGGAGTACAGACACCGAAATGGAATATGATAGATGCCGTCCGAAAATAAATGCTTTGAACCGCTCTCTGTCGAATACATGCCTTGCGGCGGATGAAGATCTATCGACCAGCCTCCGAAGGCGATGCGATCAGTGAAGGGCTCCTGCGCGATAATATCGTTTTGGTTCAACATATAATCTCCCGTGAATCGGCGATACTCCCGTTTGCCAGGGAGCGATCCGACCCATTCCAGCGTCATGCGATCGGCATCGAAATTGCCGGAGTTTTTGATATAATCCCATACCCCGTAAATGACCGACCAGAGCTCATCGCGTATTCGTTCATTATCATGCACCGTATCCAGCTCGCCGCCCCATTCGATCCACCAATAGTGGCAGCCTGAGTCGCCGCTGCGAATGACCCGCTTCATCGGGATCGCCGTTTGGGTAATGTCCTTCGCAAAGCTCGGCGGAATGTATTTGACCGGCCGATCGGCCTCCTTCGTATAGAACAGGAGCGTGCTGCCAAGCGTAATATCGTCCGCCGTCTCCGGAGCCCAGTCCTCGTTGTATTCCTCTGCTGCCTCGCGGCCGATCCGGTATTTAGCGCCTGCCAGGAAACCCGCAAGGCCATCTCCTGTACAATCTATGTACATATCGCTTTCAAACCGGATTTTCCGCTCGGAGCCCATCATCCAGCCCGTGACCGACTTAATGGTGCGCTCCTCCTCCGCGCCCTCCGCTTCGACCTCGTGCACATCCGTATTGAGAAACAAAGCAATGTTCGGCTCAGCTCGGACCGTCTCGAGTACTACGAGATCCCATAAATACGGATTTCCATCCGGGTTCCGGTATTGATTCTCGACGAACATTTCTCCCATGATGCCGGTTTCTCTCGCGTAACGCTGCGTGCCATGCGCCGTAGCGCCGCATACCCACACCCGTACCTCGCTGCTTGAATTACCTCCGAGTACGGGTCTGTTGTTCACGAGCGACACGGTTTGGCCGAGACGTGCGGCTGCAACGGCAGCGCATACGCCGGCCAATCCTCCGCCAATAACGGTAATGTCGGATTTTACGAATTCAAACTTCAATCGAATCCCCCCAAGTCTAGAATTACTATCATCTTAATCGAGGGGGTCGTTATTTAACATGCACTGCGCTATCATATTGGCATATACTTTATTTCATTCTGGAGCTGATTGCGGTGATGATGTTGAATCGAAGCCCCATCCTATATCCTAGCCTAATGCATCATGTCTTTTGGAATCATAAGAAGAAATTTCAATACAGCGTGGACACCTACAGACATTGGGTTCTATTTGCTGTGGAGGGCGGCAGCTTCCGTTATGGGATCGGCGACAGCGAGGGAGTGGCGCAGATGGGCGACGTCATCGTTTGCCCTCCGGGCGTCGATTTTCATCGCGACGTTATCCATGCGCCGTCCTTTCATTTCATCGGATTTTCGTTAGGCTCTATATCGGGAGAGGCGGTTGCAGGGCAAGAGGCAGAGCAGGACGTCCATCATCGTTTAGCGGCTTCTGCCTACAAGCCCACAGTCGCGCATAAGGAGAGGTTTGCCGATAATTTGAAATATTTCAAGAGGCAGGACGAAGCTGCCGCGGAGATCGATCAGCGTAGCTATTGGCAAAACCATGCGCTGAACGATATTTGGCTCTTTTGTTTGCAGTCGATAGCGGCCGGCGTGGTTGGCGTAGACAAAGAACCTGCCGATCCTCTGATGGAGCAGGCGCGGCTCTATATCCAGCAAAACGCCTATAAGGACATGAGCATGCTGCTGCTAGCGGACGAGCTGGGCATCAGTCCCGTTCAGCTCACCCGCAGATTCACACGAAGCGTGGGGATGACTCCTTCGCGCTATTTAAGCCATATTAGGCTGGAGCAAGCAAAGTCCTTGCTCGTCGATACCCATCTGAATTTAGAGCAGATCGCATTAGCTTGCGGCTTCAACAATGGCTTCTACCTCAGCCGCGTGTTCACGAAGCTGATGAAAGTCAGTCCTTCCGCATACCGGAAAACGAACCGGGTCTAATGCCTGCAACAATCCCCTCTATTCAATAGTAGGAAGCGACAGGACAAATACACTTCATTGTTCCGAGCTTTCCCTAACCGTTAGCAGCCTGCCTTGAGCTTGAGCCAACTGCCTGCGAACGTATGGCCAAGGCCTGGCCGCGAACGGCATGCTTCTTGTTCTCGCCGCGGATGAACCGCTCGAAGATATTCTTCCTGTTGCGGCAGTGGTATGCCTTGACCGTTGTCAGACACCACGCATCGTCTCTTTCGCTTAGGGAGACGGGGATGCTTAGCGGCCGATTCGGATGAAGGGGCTGTACGATTTTATTGAGTAATGTCTTCCAGTCCTTCTTCCATTTTAAATTCCTCATTTGCCTGTATATCCGTTTCATCCCTTTGTTCATCAACGTTTCAAATCATTTTTATTGCTTGCAAGGCCACATGAGGCAGTGTATGTGAGACGGGTACAAAACTGGGACAGATGATCCTTCAACTTTCGGTCTTCTGTCCTGAACTGGTAGAGCGAAGCCGCTTGCATTGCAGGTGGCTTTACTTGCTCTTCCCCCTTCTAGAACAACTAAAAAGCGGTACCACGCGCTTCGGTGTAGTTGGATTTTTGTTATATCTAGTAGCCACCACGGCTAAACTGACCAAGCGGAGGCGAGCCTAGTGGTTACAGCAAGTCAAGCGCTCTTCTGACTTTTCTGGCGAAAATGAGCGGCTTTTGTACCGCTTCGATGTTGACATAGATCAATCTGGGGCGCTCGAACAGCCATTCGTTATGAATGGACGAAACGATGATGCCCTGTTTAAGAAGGCTTGCGATAAACCGATCCGTTTCCTTTTGCAACAGGGCAACTCTTCCCAAACACAACGCTCTACTAGTCACAGCATTTAACGATTCAAACGAGAATGATGAGGTTAACATAAACCTTTTCTTTAAAATCGTTGCCTTTACTCGATTGCGCGAAATGGTTGCGACGCATTTTCCGCCTGCAAATCCGGGGGTTCCTCCAATGATTTTGGCAAACCTTCCGCAAATACGTTCATTTCTACTCATGCTCAACCGAATTCCTCCTTAAAAGCGTAGCAGATTCCGGAACTGCTTTTGCTTGACCTGCTTCATTTTCACTTCGTAATAAGTACCCTTGGCTCGGCTGAGCTTCGGCATTAGAATCGGGGGAATGGCCAACGGGGTAACATATTTTTTGAGCGGCACAGATATATCCTCCTACTGAAGACTAGACATTTGTAAGTTCAAGGCATTCGCCCTGAAGTCCTGATATAGTCTAATGCCGCATCGGAGAAACGCGATACGTACAGCAGCCCACGGATACCATTTATTTTATTACGCTAAACTTGCGAAAGAGAAGATTTGATAAGGCTGTTGTTTTGGAGACCATTGATCAATAAGCTCAGTGGGGGTACGCCTATATATTAATTCATATGAAGAGACCATATGAAGAGACCCCACCTGAATTATGAAGGCAGGGTCTTCGTCATGCGTGACATCGTGCACGATAGGCATGATTACGAGTAACAAGGTCATCGTGGGTTTGTGATCGTTCCTGCCAACGTGATGCTTATTGATTATTTTATGCACAATAAAAAGCCGCACATTGTGCGACTTTGTTTATATCAGCCTATCGCCATACCGGTATCTGATAACATGACATCTCTTGTATTCAATCTAGCGCCATTGTCAGACAATCATGCGGTAGTGAAGATGAACAACGCCGCTTGGGAAGTGGCGCACACCGAGCAGCTCGAGCCGCATGCTGAGGTTGTCCGGCAATGCTCGTTTACCTCCACCCAAGACGATCGGATTAAGAAGCAGATGACACTCTTCGATCAGTCCCGCTCTCATCGCCTCCCCAGCAAGCTCGGGGCCGCCAATCGTGATATCGGCTCCTGAAGACTCCTTCAGCCTCCGGATCGCTTCAGGATCGAATTCGCGCTCGATCCTGGTCCTGGCGCTTGAAACCGCCAGAAGTGTCCGGGAGAACACGATCTTCTTAGCTGCTCGCCAAATCTGTGCGAATTCCCGTATTACCTCTGGTTGATCACTGGGCTTGGCGCTCGCCGTCTCCCAGTACACCATCGACTCGTACAATCGGCGCCCGTATAGGTAGGTGCCAATCGGCCGCTCGAAGTCAGTCCAGAACGCAAATACCTCGTCATCGGAGATCGTCCACTCGATATTGCCGTGTTCGTCCTCAATGTAACCGTCCAAAGAAACGTTGGCTGCATAGATCAGTTTAGCCATTTCCATAACGCCCTCCAATTTTCAGTTTCCAGCCAGACCAAGTATGACTTCTGAATTTGCAATCCTTGTGATATAAACGAAGCAGCCGACAAATGTATTATGGCTCGTATAGCAGTGCCAAGCCGCGGTGATCAGCCAGGCAGTATTATCGAACGGGCGTGTAGTGGAGCACGACGACGCCGGAGCCGAAAGGCTTGGTCTCGGTCAGCTTCAGATTCAGTCGATCACGAACTCCCCCCAATAATTGGGGGCCATGTCCGGCAACGATGGGCTGCACCAGAAAGTGATACTCATCCACTAAGCCTAGTTGTGCCAGGGTGGACCCGAGTCCGGGACCGCCGTTAACGACTAGGTTCTTCCCTTCTGCCATAAGTCGCGGCATCTCCTCGGAAACAGGCCCCTTCAACAAGAAAGAGTTCTGCCACGACACGTGATCCAGCGTCCGCGAAAAGACGTACTTGGGTTTCCGATCGAGCTTCCGCGCGAAGTCGACCAAGAACTGAGGTCCGTCGCCGCTGCTGGCAATGGATGGCCAAGCACTTTCCATCAACTGGTAGATTTTACGTCCGAAAAGCAGACCATCAGACTCGTCCATCAAGTCCATCGTATACTGGTGGAGATCCTCATCCGCAATTACCTGCTTGTGGTCACAGCAACCGTCCAGTGTCACATTCATCATCAGGATTATACGTCCCATATGCAACCTCCTTATGCCTACATTTTATCATCCAAAAGCAGGCCATGTTTCTCATAGATTGCTGATATGAACAGTCTGGGCCAGACCGAATACAACTTTAGTAAAATGGAGGATAGTAAAATGGAGGATAGTAAATTAAACAATTTTGCCCGTTAACTTATTAAGTAGGTTTGTGTGTTAGTCATTGAGGATTTCTGTTACGTTCCAGTCTATTTTCCAAGTCTACTTCTAGTTCATCAAAACAAATTTTCATCCCCCTCTTTGATTCCCAATATCAGATAAACTTCAACGAGACAGTCCCAAGTTAGTTCGTATACTTTACTATCTTAAAAGTGATTCCTTTTTCAGAGTGAAGATCGTTGTTTGATAGGGTACGAAGCCAATCTGTATCTATCATTTCTGAGATACTTTGTATATCCATACGTTTCCTCTTTCCTTAACTATTGAAGAAGTTAACGGAATATATATTATGTTACCATCTAAAAACCCCCAACCCTATATTTCAGTGTTGGAGGTCTTAGCGAATGCAACAAATTAACATTTTTGTTTCATTCCATTACATCACTTTTTCTAAAATGGTGATTAATCCTTAACATCTATGCATAATGTAATGATCCAGAAACGTATTTCGAAACTTCCCTATTGGATCGTATCGAAGTAGCAGCTGACGGAAATCCGCTAACCGCTCATACCGAGCTTGTATCATTTCCGACTCCATCGTAAACAGTTTCGCCCAATGTGGGCGTGCTCCAAACGGTTCGAGTTCACGTTCTACAAGCGGAAGTAATTGGCGCACGCGCTCCCAGTCCGGCTTCCATGTAAAATGAAAACCAACACTGTCTTGCCGGTAGCATGGGCTCATCCAGAAGGTATCCGATGCAATTGTTCGAATCTCGGAGATAAAGAGCAGAGGCGCAATTCTATCACGCAGTTTTCCTAGCGCACGCATTGCCTCGACCGCATGACGCCTCGGAACGAAATATTCACTTTGCAGTTCGTTGCCCGCGCTGGGGGTAAATTCCATGCGGAAATGAGGCAACCGTTCATACCATGGTCCAGGAGCGCCCATCTGCTCGCTACAGTTCACCACAGATTGGCCAGTTACCATATGCCGTTTTTCCGGAGCTGGCAAAGCCCCGAAGAAATCGGGAGATATCTCATCCTCCCCGTTTATTCCCACCTTTCGTTTTACCCACACTTGATTGAATATGGGCTCTGCCCAATCCGTAAACAAGCTGACACTGTATGCGGAAGAAAAAATTTCGTCTATGCCGTGATCCAGTGCAGAAAAAGGAAGACGATCATATACGATCTGACTTACCTGGAACGAGGGTACTAAATCCAGTTTAAGCTTTGTGACGACTCCAAGTCCGCCGAGTCCGACAACCGCCCCATCGAAGTCGGGGTCTATCCCGCGCGTGAGTACCGTAACTTCTCCATCCGATTTCATTAGCTCGATAGCACGTACAGAAGACGCCAGGCTTGCATTCAGATCACCCGAGCCGTGCGTGGCTGTCGCCACGGCGCCAGCCACGCTTATGTGCGGCAGCGATGCTAAATTATGCAACGCATAGCCATGATCATTTAAATAGCGGCACAGATCGCCATACCGAATGCCACCCTCGACGGTTACAGTTCCCTGTACACGGTCGAGATCGATTACCCGATTCATCTTTCGAAGCGAAAGATGGCTGCCCCCGGTGTCGGCAATCCCGTTAAAAGAGTGGCGCGAGCCAAGCACGCGTATGCTTGTGCGGCTAACAACTAGGTCCTTAACTTCATCTAGACTTTTAGGCTCAAGCAACTCCATCGAACAGTAGCGATAATTCCCGGCCCAGTTCAGTTTATCTCCCATATGTACGCTCCTATTTCATATGCTGGTTTTTGTCCTGAATCTATTTGATCATTGGTTTACCTGATTATCCAAATACTCCTCACTTCCGTCCAAACGGTACTCATAAACTTTCACAAACAGAGGCTATCGCACCTTTGTGTTGATTTACCATTACCTTACAGGAAAATCAACTTAAAACTAGGTATTCGGCATAGCGCCCCGCTTTCCTGCCCATTAGCATAATGAATTTGCATGGAATCCGTAGTTAGAAACTTATCTAATCGGCAACCGGACAATGTTCTTGTCTTTGGCTTGGGCCAAGAACTTGTACCGAAAAAAAAGTCGCTAAATTAGCGACTTTTAATGGGATTATGTTCTTGTGCCCGACAAAATAGTAATTTCTCATGGTTGTCGAGTAAGCTAGCTTCTGTTCCCTCTTCTATCATCTCAAAATTATTCTTATGATCCTGATTTCTCGATGACATTTCAGGGGTATTGTGACGATTCATTCAGCGAGCCACATCGATAGTATCCGGGAACTCTGATCTTGTAGTTGAAAGCATGTAGGGCATTATGTCGTTTCAATTTGATAGCAGTCTGCATCCACAGCCGAGGTGCCCTCGTCAAGAATAAGAATCGGCATGTTTCGAATCAGCGCTGGCATGCCGGCTATGGCTTTTGGATCATATGCTTTTCCTTGTATTCCTGCGGTGAACAGCCGGTAGCCTTTTTGAAAAAACGAGTAAAAGAGGTTGCGGTTTCGTAGCCCACACGGCGGGCAACTTCACCGATTCGGAGATTCTCGCTATGAAGTAAACGCTTCGCTTGCATAAGACGGGAGGAGTCGATAAACTCCGTCAGATTGTTTCCGGTTTCCTGTTTGTAGATACGGGATAAATATGACGGATTCAAATATACTTGTTCCGCCAATCGCACCAACGACAGGTCTTCATCCAAATGATTCCGAATGAATTCCTGCAAAAAATCGATGATATGATCCGCGCGTTTTTTCTGCTCTACTTTTTGCAAGTCGAACAACACAGACGATAACTCCGTCAAATATAAGGAAGCTTCGCTCCAACTGTCAAAAAAATCGATCCGCATCAGTCTGTTTTGACCCAACTGAGCTTCAATCTTCTCATTGAGTGCCCATCGATTGATATAGGACATCAAATACAGGGAGACAGTGTAATAAATTTCCTGGGCAAAAGCATTATTTTTTGTGCGAACGTCTCTGATAGGACCAAGAAGCAGCTCCAAGGCTTCAAAATACTTACTCCTTTGTCCTGCCTCCAGATATTGCTCGATAAGCGAAAGATCGTTGGACTTAAGCACCCGCGCAAGCCTTTCTCCTTCGAGATCCTCTTCCTTCAAACCCTGAACATTGCCTGCCTCATCGGGTTCATCATGACTAACCACATCGTCGATCAGAAGAACTGTATTTTCGAGTCCGATCCGGTAATTGAGCAAGTGGTGAAGCGAGTGATACTTATTGGAAACCGATTCCCACCCATCCGCTTGGCTGCCGATTGTAAAGCTGATCGGAAGTCCGATATTTTCCTGGCATGCCGACTGGATGACCTCCAATATTCCTTTAAGGAACGACACAGTTTTATTGAACGTCTGTAGGATCGTCTCCGCATTCTCAGTACCGGTAGCGGACAACGACTCCTTAGGCTGAATAAAAATCACGAATCTGCGACTATCATCCAGCACAATCACAAAATTGACACGGGTCGCTAAGTACCTATGCATGATTTGACGTACGGCATAGATTTGCTGTATCTTCTGCATATAACCGGTAGAGTCGGGGAATTTATCGATCTTGCCCACGACCAGGGCAACCGGCCACTTAACATTCAGCGGGATCGACAATTCTTCGAACTGTGATTGGCTGGCTTGTAACCCGCGACTGCCTTTTAACATGCCTAGAAGATAATCTTCTTGAAACAAATTAAGCGCTATGTTTATTTGCTCTTTGGCCTCCCGGATCAGATCTTCCGTTTTGATTTCCTGGCGAATTTTTGATACGGTCTCTTCAACCACCTGAATCACTTTGTCGATATTCTCGGTCTTCAGAATATAGCTGACATCCTGATACTGAATCGCTTTGTATACATATCTGAATTCACTGTGCCCTGTCAAAAAAATCACTCTGCACTGAGGCCAGCTTCGAAAAATCTCCTCCATGAGCTGCAGACCGTCAATGTGGGGCATGTCGATATCGGTCAACACGATATCAATTCTTGTACGGTTGAGCCACTCGATGGCTTCTTCTCCCCCATATGCTTTATAGACATCGAGATCCAAATGGTCAAATCCTCGAAAAATTTCATAAAGATGATTCACTATAATCTCTTCGTTATCGACAATCAGGAGTCTGTACATCCCTTACACACTCGCTTTCGGGTCAAGTTGCAGCGTCACCTTCAAGCCGCCCATTGCGCTTCGTTCCAAAATCAGGCCGTGTTCGTCACCATATATCAAGCGAAGCCGGCGATGAATGTTAATCAGACCTGAGGTCTCGATATTGGACGTATCGTAAAGGAGCTTTTGGAGCGCGGATAATTTGGACTCCGACAGATCCGTTCCGTTGTCCTCTACGATTATACGCAATGCGTGGTCGTCCTGCTGAAAGCGCATTGTGATCAAGCCTTTGACTTTGGTTTGTTCCACAGCATATTTGAATGCATTTTCAAGAATCGGTTGAAGAATCAATCTAGGCACCTGAATTTCCTTGACCTCATCCGGAAGATCTTCAAATTGGATCGTCAGCCGGCTTGGAAAACGCATGAACTGGATCTCGCTATAGGTCCGTGCGTGCTCCACTTCCTCACGCAGCGGCAAAAAATCCGAAGCATTTCTTGTAATAAACTGAAAATAATCGCCCAGCAGCTTAGTAAACGGGATTAAATTATCGTCCCCTAGTTTGGCCATCGTGTTAATCAAAAACAAGCTGTTATATAAAAAATGAGGACTAATTTGCGATTGCAATTGCTTTAGCTCCGCTCTCTGGTTTAGAATTTTCTGCTTGTATACCTGCTCGATCAAAGCAGATACGTTCTGTACCATGGAATTAAATCCTTGATAAAGATAACCGAACTCGTTTTTGCTGTTTACGTGGATCGAAACGTTAAAATTTCCGCTCTCGACGTGTCGGAACGATCCGACAAGCTTACGCATGGGCTTGTGAATTAAGTTATAGGTGTAGATAGAGTAAAACAACATAATCATTGCGCCTGCACCGGTGAATACCCACAGCCAGATATAAAAATCCTGTAACGGCACAAAGATGAGCTCTTGGGGAATATAACGCAGTAAGAGCATATTCAAATATTCCGATTTGACAGACACCACATACATTTTCTGACCGTTTATGTTGCTGTATGTGACGTTCCCGTTCTTCAGTTCATGGTAGTTTCCCGCCAAATCTTGTAAGCGTACATTTGCATCGTTACCTTTGCCGCTAATGACGATGTCGTGCGTGAGATCAATTAAAAAGGATCCGCTGTTGTCGTAGGTATGAAACTGGCCCAACGCCTCTTGAAACGCCGCCGTATCCAGTTCAATCTCGATCATGTACTTTTGAGGCAAGCCGGCATTTCCGGTATGAAGAGTGGTTATGTAAAGATTATTCTTGTATTGTACCAGCTGCGCCCCAGTTTCCCCCGCCGGAACGCGAATCTGATCGAATTTGTCCATATCGATCGGACTTACGGTAGCCGTGGAGGAAATGGTTTTTTGAATCGGTAAAATGTGTGCGCTTACATTCGAGGTGTAGGAGCTGCTGTTATGAATAGTGACGAGACGCTGATGGAGCTTTCGCATGCTTTCCATGATTTCATACTCGTCCATGATGGAATAACGTACCGCGAGTTTGCCCAGGTATTCATCAGTCAAGCTTTCGTGTTGCAAAATTTTAATGCGTTCGATCTCCTCCTCCAGGCTGGTAAGGTAGAACGAAACCTGTGCGGTCGAAGAATTAATAATTTCATTTTTTACGGTGTTCAAGCTCCAATTGTACAAATAGATGCCCAAGAAAATAATTAGGACGATCGCCAATAAGAAGGACGCGATCAATCGTGCGAAAATGCTGTTCTTGATCTGCCCTCCCTCCCTTATTCACGATTATTATTGCGGGAAACGAGGTCGGCCTTTCGTGTTTATCCTTTCACGCTCCCGAGTACAATTCCTTTGACAAAGAAACGCTGCAGGAACGGATACACGCAGATGATCGGCAGAGCTCCAAGGAAAATCTGGGCCGAACGCAGCGTCTTATCCGAAATATCCGCCATGAGCTTGGCCTCTTCCGGCGTCATCGTGGCTAACGAGCGCTGAACGACGATCGTCTGAATGTAGCTCTGGATCGGGTAATGGCTGGGATCGTTCATATAGATTAACCCATCGAACCAGCTGTTCCAGTGCGTGACCAGTGAAAATAGCAGAATGGTCGCAAGAGCCGGCAAGGATACCGGAACGTAAATCTGCCACAGCGTTCGCCAATGTCCGGCACCATCGATAAACGCGGCCTCACTCAGTTCCTTTGGCACTGCTCGAAAAAAATTCAACAGCAAAATGACACTGAATACAGGAATTGCAGTTGGGAAGACCAGCGCCCAGATCGTGTCGATCAACCCGAGCTGCTTGACAACCATATACGTCGGAATTAATCCGGCCCCAAATATCATTGTAATAAAAAAGGCCCATGAATAAAAGGTGCGCAGCCGGAATTCTCCCTTTTCTTTCGAAAGCGGATATGCGACTGTAGCGATCAAAACGAGATTCAGCGTCCCTCCCAATGCGATGCGTTCCAAGGAAACGAGCATCGATTGCCAAAAGGCTGAACGATGTGCGACAAATTCATAGGATTTCAACGTAAATTCCTTCGGCCACAAGGTTACGGTTCCTGTTGCAGCGACAGCGCTGGAGCTTAATGACACGGCCAGGATGTGTATCATCGGAATCAAACACAGCATTCCGACTGCGATCAAGAATATACTATTGCACACAACAAACCAATCCAGCCTCTTTTTTACAGGCATATCGGTCCCTCCTTAGAAAATCCTGTAGTCCGCAACTTTATACGCGATGTAATAGGAAACGGACACGAGAACAAGCGCGATAACGGACTTGAATAATCCTACTGCGGTTGCAACCCCGAATTGCGCATCCAGCAGTCCGATGCGGTACACGAAGGTATCGAGAATATCCCCGCTTTCATATACCATCGGGCTGTACATGTTAAAAATCTGGTCAAATCCGGCATTCAGCAAATTCCCCAAATTAAGAACCATAAGCAATACGATAACCATCTGCATCCCCGGCAGCGTCACGTGAAGCGTCTGCCTCCAACGGCTCGCTCCGTCGATTTGCGCCGCTTCGTACAGGTTCGGGTTGATGCTTGTAAGCGCGGCCAGGTAGATGATGGTTCCGTATCCAAACTCTTTCCATACGTCTGTCAAAATCATGGTGTTTGGGAACCACCGATTGTCCCCAAGGAAAAAGATCGGTTCAATCCCGAACGATTGAAGCGCCCGGTTGACCAAGCCGTCATTCGGTGACAGAATTTCGATAAAGATTCCGCCCAATACTACCCAGGATAAAAAATGGGGCAAGTAAATCGCCGTCTGCACTCCTCTCTTCAATGCCATATGCCGGACCTCGTTTAATAGAATCGCAATCACAATGGGCACAAGCAGTCCTAGAATGACTTTCATCATCGCGATATAAAACGTATTCCACATGATGTTATCGAAGTTGGGCAGGCTCATTACATATTCGAAGTTGCGCAGACCAATCCAGTCCTGATCGCCGAACAAACCTTTCGCCGGTATAAACTTTTGGAACGCAATAATGATTCCGCCAATGGGAAGGTAATTGAATACCAGCAAAAAAAGAAAACCCGGCAAAATCATAACATGCAGAGGCAATTCCCTTTTCCAGCTTCTTTTTTGCATAATAAATCACCCGTTTCTTAAGATGAGAATGAGGAAGGGAAAGGATGCCCTTGATCAATGCAGCATCCTTTCTCATGGTCCTAGGTACTTATTTTACAGATGCGTACCACTCATTGACTTCTTTGGTCATATCGGCTCCCCCAAGCGTATTCCAGTTTTCTACGAACTTGTCGAACTCATCAATCGAAGTGGCGCCCATAATGATTTTGACAAATACCTCGGTTTCCAGTGCTTTTAGTGTAGACTGCTTTTCCGCCATCGTTTGGGTAGGCGGTCCGGCAAACGCCTCAAGCATGAAATGGTCGTTCTCCAGGTACTTCACGCTATGCTGGAACACGCCGTCTTCCCCATAAATTTTAGGCCATCCCCATAAAGTGGTTTCTCCATTGTTGAAGGCTTCCATATTTTTCTGAATCGACAGTGCCTCGCCGGTTAGCTGATCCAAGGTTTTATTCTTACGCGCCTCCTCGATTTCCTGGAACGCATTCACGTTTTTAAATGGCGGGTAGGGTTGTACCGGCGAATATTTCCACACGCCTACGCTGTCATTGGCGGAGGGCATATAATAATAATCGAAATCTCCGCTTTCTCCCCAGTTCAACTCAATGTGCAAATTAAACATTTTCACCAGGGCTTCCGGATTGGAAAATCCTTTTCTGACGACCCAGAACTCCGATGCGGCAAATTTCTGCGGTGACAGCACCGGTTCCCCGTCCACCGAAACCAAGGCGTAGCCTTTCCAATCTGCACCCGGATCGTTCTGATAGTTGCTGATGAGCGGGTACATCGGATTCCATTGTTGCCCGAACTCCATGCCCACCTTGCCGGCTGCTATCGTCTCAGCCACCTTGCCGCCGTCCTTAACTCCGAATTCCTTGTCGATTTCACCGGCTTTATACATTGAAGACAGCGCTTTCAATCCCTCCTTTACTTCAGGAAGCGTACTGCCCCAAACCAGATTTCCCGATCCGTCATCGATCCACATGTTCGGGTACGCGTGGTAGCCGGCAAAAAAACCTTCCAGCCCCATGGCTCCGCCGTACAGATCCTTCGTAATTGCTAGACCGTAGGTGTCGTTGACCCCGTTCCCGTCCGGGTCCTGCGTGGTAAACGCTTTACTGATTGCAATCACATCATCCATCGTTTTGGGCTCTGAAAGCCCGAGTTTCTCTAACCAGTCGGCACGAAGCCAGATAAATACGCCGTCTCCGTATACCTCCGGCGGACCAAGGCCCATCATCTTACCATCAACCGTAGCGGCCTGGAGGACCGCAGGCCCTTGCACCGCGTACAGCTCCTTCATTTGGTCAGAAGCATATTCGTCCCAGTACGGTGTGATATCCTCGATCATATCTGCTTCAGCCATCTGTTTCATTTGTGCCGCTGTGACTCGGATCATGTCCGGAATATCCCCAGATGTTAACGTTACGTTAACCTTTTGGGTATAAGCATCCCCGCCGCTGACCGTCCAATCGTATTTTACGTTGATTCCCAGTTTTTCCGAGAACGCTTTCAACCAGCGGTTGTCTTCCACTGTTTCGCCAGGTGTTTTGGGTATGATGTTATCCTGCATATCGTTGTCTACATCGCGGGCAAATCGAATCGTAAGCGGTTCTTCATATTTGCCGAACGGTCCTTCCGCTGCGACGGCTCCCCCTTCAGATGATTTGCCTGAACTGCTTCCTGAAGGATTGGCTGACTGTTGATTGTTTGAGTCGGAACTACATGCGGTGATCAATCCTGTTAAAAGTATTGTCGCTAAGATGAGGACGACTTTCGGGTAAACCCTTCGTTTCATGCTAATAACCCCCTTGAAATCGTTTTTGCCTTGAATCACGTTTCATTTTAACCCTGAAAATTAGGAATGAATACAGGCGAGCTGTTACATTTCTAACATTTGTTTACTCTTTTGTCTCACCCCATGCTCGCAGTTTTCAACAAGTTTATCATTTCTTTACGACCTCGTTCGGGAGCATGAAATCGGGTTGAACCGTTAAAATGAAAGCGCTATAATGGAACATCGCAAGGAAGTTCACAGGTCTAGCAATTATAATTTTTCCGAATGGAGAGGAAGGCTATGGCGTTACTGTTCATCGATTCAGGGCGGAAGTACGGAAAAATCAACAAAAATGTCTACGGGCATTTTTCAGAGCATTTGGGACGAGGTATTTATGGCAGCATTTATGTCGACGAAAACAGCCCCATTCCCAATATCCGCGGGATACGCACCGACGTTGTCGAGGCATTGCGGCATATCCGGGTGCCGGTGCTGCGCTGGCCCGGCGGATGCTTCGCTGAATATTACAATTGGAAAGACGGCGTAGGTGCTGAGCGCAAGCGCATCGTGAATGCAGGCTGGGGCGGCGTCGTGGAGGACAATTCATTCGGCACCCACGAGTTTTTGGATCTATGCGAGCAGATCGGCTGCTCGGCTTATATCGCCGCCAACGTCGGCTCCGGTACCCCTAGAGAAATGAGCGAATGGATTGAATACATGACCTTTGACGGAGACTCGCCAATGGCGAACTGGAGGCGCCAGAACGGCAGGCACGAGCCGTGGAAGGTTGAATATGTCGGCATCGGAAATGAGAATTGGGGATGCGGCGGGCACATGCGGCCGGAATATTATGCCGATGTGTACAAGCAATTCAACACTTATGTTCGCAATTACGACAATCATCGGATTTTCAGGGTTGCTTGCGGTGCCGACGGCAACGATTATGCCTGGACGGAAACCTTGATGCGCGAAGCGGGCACCAATATGGATGGATTGTCTCTGCATTATTACACCATGCCGGGATATTACAAATCTGACGAATATCCCGAGGAGCGCAAAGGTCCGGCTCTGGAGTTCGACAAGGCGACCTATTATCGCACCCTGCGCCGAGCGTTGTATATGGATGAATTAATTACCCGGCATAAACATGTCATGGATCGCTACGACCCCAAAGGGAAGGTGTCGATCATTATCGACGAGTGGGGAACCTGGCACGAGGCGGAGCCTGGGACTCACTCGGCATTCTTGTTTCAGCAAAATGCGATGCGAGACGCCATTGTCGCCGGAGTGTCCCTGAATATATTTAACGCCCACAGCGACCGGGTTCAGATGGCCAATCTGGCACAGCTGGTCAATGTGCTCCAATCGGTCATCCTGACGGAAGGCGAGGATATGGTGCTCACACCGACGTACCATGTGTTCGATCTCTATAAAGGGCACCAAGATTCGACACGGATCGAAAGCTATATACAACCGCAGCTGACGGGGACAACCGAAGCCGAGGTGCCGGCTCTGCACGTCAGCGCATCGAAACGGGCGGACGGCCGCGTTCACGCGACAGTAGTGAACTTGTCCGCAGATGAGTCCCAGCAGCTCCTTTGCGTGTTAGATGGCCAAGCGTTTTCCTCTGCCGAAGTTCGTTACATTTCTGGGACCATGACGAGCCACAACGCGTTCGGACGTCCCCCGCAAGTCGAAATAAAAAAGATGCCGGTTATTCCAATTAAGGACAACCGTTTGGATATGCACCTTCCCGCCTGCTGCGTTGCTGAAATCGTGTTGTCTTAATGCACCCAGGCTAGCTAGTGGCCGAGTTCGTTAATTTGTCGATAGCTTCACTTTCCCTACAGATGAAGCCGGACGGCTTTTTGCTTGAGTCTTCTGAAAAGCTTGAATTTTGCTCTTTATTTGCATCATAAAAAGCACCCCTAGAAATCATCGGAATAGCCAGGGAATTCCAATGTCTATTCTAAGGGGTGCACTTAATGGTCTGATACCGCCTTTGCCATTCACATTTCTTTATATACAAAATAATCAAAATCAGCGTGTTTGCGGGTCCCGCCAAGATCCTGCACGCAAAGACCGATGTAGGTTCCCGTAAACCGGATATATTCAGGAGATTCATCCGACAGATGCGTGATATCGAACCATCCGCCTGCCGGGTGCCAGGACGGATCATCCTGAAACGCATAGTAGAAGCAGGCACGGTCATGATCAACCACAACCTTTAACCGGATTCCGTTCACCGATTTCAGCGGAATATCCTCCAGCAGCTCATCGTAAACCCCGTATCTGGACTGAATGATTCCCAGGCACAATCCTTTTTCTTCATGATAAGTTACCCGTAAATAAAGATAGTCTTTCGTATCGTAATACAGAATCAGCCCTGCCATTTGCTGCGGATGGTCCGGTGCAAACTCCAGACAAGTCTCGGCTTCGCACGCAAAAGCCTGCAGTCTTCGGGCGACCATGCTCTGCCTGTGCGTCGAGCTCATCGACTCCATGCCGCGCAGGCGCAAGTAACCGGGACGTTCCGTAAGGCTCAGCCACGTCGGATCCGGCGGAATACGAAGCGTATCCCAATCGCTCCGGAGCATGGGTTGATCAAAGTGGTCCATCTCCGGTGCCGGTTCAAAAGGATGCGGTTTGATTTTCGGTGCAGGCACCTGAACCTCGGGATATCGGTGACCGCTCGCAAGCCGCAGCCAGCCGTCCTCGCTCCAAGTGCACTGCTGCAGCGCCGTCTCACGGCCAAGCGTGCAAAATTGTCCTTTGACGGGCCGGCCGACCAGGTGGGCCAAGTACCATTCGCCGGTGTGCGTCTCGACGAGACTGCCGTGACCGGCCTTCTGGAGCATTAAATCCGGCCT
Organism: Priestia sp. BR_2; assembly: GCF_041954005.1. Lineage (NCBI taxonomy): Bacteria > Bacillati > Bacillota > Bacilli > Caryophanales > Bacillaceae > Priestia > Priestia sp. BR_2. The sequence goes on from NZ_JAVFHM010000193.1 coordinate 67,020, forward strand.
GCCGTATGAAGTAAGGATCGGATTGGCAGGATCGACCTCATAAGGTCCCTGTAACATGCGGGAGCGTGCTACCGTCACCGCATGCTCGTAACCGGTTCCCCCTTCAGCCGTTATTAAATAAAAAAAATCCTTATATTTGTACAGATGCGGCGCTTCCGTCAGCCCTAATTCCGTGCCTTTGAATATGTTGACGGCTGGCCCGATCAGTTTTTGTTCCTGAACGGAAAATTCCTGGAGCACGATGCCCGAGAACCGGTTTTTTCCCTTACGGTGATCCCAAATCATATTGACCAGCCACTTGCGTCCGTCCTCATCATGGAATAAGGATGGATCGAATCCGCTGCTGTTCAAATACACCGGCTCGGACCACGGGCCTTCGATATCCGTTGCCGTCACAAGGTAATTATGGGTATCTTTAAAAGCGCCGACCCGGCTTTTGACATCCGTGTAAATCAGGTAAAACACGCCGTTGTCATAGCTAAGGCAGGGAGCCCATACTCCTCCGGAATCGATGTTGCCTTCCATATGCAGCTGCGATATCCGGGTCAGCGGAGATTGTATCGTCTTCCAATGAACCAGGTCCCGGGAATGGTGAATCCGTACGCCCGGGAACCATTCGAAGGTGGACGTGGCGATATAATAATCTTCCCCCGCCCGGCATATGGACGGATCGGGATGAAAACCGCGAAGAACGGGGTTTGTGATCATATTCATTTAAGTTCCCTCCGGTATGAAAATGATGATTGTACAAAATGGTTGATTTCAGTGCCAGCCCAGTGCTTTTTTGCCGGCTTCCAGAGCGGTTATGATCCGTTCCACGTCGTACACATTCCCTCTCCATGTCCCTCCGCTGACGGACTGCAGTGCAGCCCACAGCCTGGTGTCATCCGGCAGAGCTTCATCCGGCCGCATATCCGGATGGAAGGGCCTCTGTGCAAGGATGAGAGCTCCCTCCTCCGGCGAAACCTCGATTTCCCCTTCGCCGACAAAGTTCATGCTGCCTTCCAGCGTGTTGCGATCCACGACGATATCGATCAAGTCACCGTTCCGAAGCTTGCCGATCGGCCCGCCTGCCAGTGCTTCGGGGCCAACGTGGCCAATGCACGCCCCGGTGGAAACACCGGAAAACCGGGCATCGGTAATGAGCGATACGTATTTGCCGAAAGACAAATGCTTCAGCGCAGACGTAAGTTGGTAAGTCTCCTCCATCCCGGTCCCTGACGGCCCCCGCCCGAGAAGTACGACGACGTCGCCTGCCAGAACACCGCCGTTCTTAATTGCACGGATCGCTTCGCGTTCGGTTGTAAACACTTTTGCTCTTCCTTTGTGACGATACACGCCATGGTTATCCAGTACCGTAGGGTCGATCGATGTGGATTTGATCACAGAGCCCTCCGGAGCGATATTCCCTGTTGGAAATGTCACAGTAGAGGTAATGCCAAGACGCTGCGAGTACTCAACGCTCATAATGACACTGTCCGGATCTATCCCGTCCTTCTCCTTCAGCTGCTTCCGCAGCAGATGACGGCGTTCCGACGATTCCCACCAGTCGAGAACCTCGCTCAGTGTCGTACCTGTTACGGTAAGCACGGACTCATCCAGTACGCCAAGCTGCCTGAGGTGAAGCATCACTTCGGGCACGCCTCCAGCCTGAAACACCCGAATGGTCGGGTGGAAGATCGGGCCGTTCGGCAGGGCGCTGACCAGTCTCGGCACATGTTTGTTGACCTGGATCCAGTCCTGCACCGCAGGCACGGTTAAACCGGCTGCATGGGCAATGGCGGGAATGTGCAGCAGCAGGTTGGTAGAGCCGCCGAATGCGGCATGAACAGCCATCGCATTGCGAATCGCCGCATCGGTGACAACGTCCGCCATTCTCAGCCCATCGGACTCCATCGCCATCAGTGCGCGTGAGGATTGGCGCGCCATTTCGATCCAGATCGGCTGCCCGGAAGGTGCAAGTGCGGCATGCGGCACCGTCATGCCCATCGCCTCGGCGACGACCTGGGCCGTTGCCGCCGTGCCCAGGAACTGGCAGCCTCCCCCCGGTGTAGCACATGCCCGGCAGCCGAGCTCCGCCGCCGCTTCCAGGGAGAGCTCGCCGCTGACGTACCGTGCGCCGATCGTCTGAATTTTGCCGGCGTCCTCTCCATCGACAGGCGGAAGGGTGACGCCCCCGGGAACGATAACACCTGGCAGCTGCGGCATGCCTGCAAGCGCAAGCATCATCGCCGGCAGACCTTTGTCACAAGTGGCGACGCCGATCACGCCTTTGCGCGTCGGCAGGGAGCGAATCAATCTGCGGAACACGAGAGCGGCATCGTTTCGGTACGGCAGCGAGTCAAACATGCCTGTCGTTCCCTGTGATCTGCCGTCACAAGGGTCGCTGACATATCCGGCAAACGGGATCCCTCCGCGGCTTGATATCTCTTCCGCCGCAGCCTTCATCAGCAGGCCGACCTCCCAATGGCCCGTATGATAGCCGAGGGCTGCAGGACTGCCGTCCTCATTGCGAATTCCGCCCTGGGTGCTCAGTATCAGAAACTGTTTTCCGTTCAATTCCCCGGGCTTCCAGCCCATTCCGACATTCTGGGACATGCCGAACAAGTCGCCGCTCGGAGCGTTCCGCAGCAAATCATCCGTTAAAGGCAGACGTCCCGCCGCCCCGGGAGCATGCGCTATAATATCGAAACCGCTTGAGTCTTTCTCCCCCATAATCGACATAATCTGTTCGTGCATGGCACCCTCCCGCAACTTATGACTTCACGAAGACCGTTTTGATGGAAGTGAAAAACTCGATCGCCGCTTGACCCTGTTCCCTGGAATGCGAGCTTGACATCTTCATCCCGCCGAACGGTGCCTGCAGCTCTACGCCGGCCGTTTCCGCGTTGATCCTGACCAATCCGGCATCCATATCCCGGATGAAAGACAGCATTGCGCCGACATTTTGCGTATAGATGGAAGCACTCAGCCCAAAGTCGCTGTCATTGGCCGCCTCTATGGCTTCCTCCAAGGAATCCACCGCGATCAACGCAAGCACGGGGCCGAAGATTTCTTCCCGTGCTATGGACATATGCGATGCTACACCCTCAAATACAGTCGGCTGGACATAGAATCCCTCTTCAAGCCCTGGAGCGTCCGCTCTTTTTCCGCCGGTCAGCAGTACGGCACCTTCATCCTGCCCTTTTTGAATATAGTTCAGCACCGTTTCGAGCTGTCCTTCGTTCGCGCACGGTCCCATCCAGCTTTCGGATGACATGCCATCGCCCAGCCGGATTTCCCGGATTTGCGAAAGGAGCTTTTCTTTAAAGTCTTCATATATTTTTCGTTCAACAATAACCCGGCTGGTGGCGGTGCATTTTTGGCCGGTGGATTTCAAGCCGCCGCTGATGGTCGCCTCGACTGCCAAGTCCAGGTCCGCATCTGCCGCGATAATGATCGGATTTTTGCCGCCCATTTCAAGCTGATACTTGGCCCCCCGCCCCAAAGCGGCGGCGCCGACCCGTTTTCCGACTTCGTTGGAACCTGTGAACGTAATCCCGTTGACATCCGGATGCTCGGAAAGCGCAGATCCGATCACCGATCCTCTGCCGCATACAAGATTGAGAACACCTGCCGGAATTCCCGCTTCCTCAAAGCATTCGATGATTTTGGCTGCTGTGACCGCCGTTTCCTGTGCGGGCTTTAACACAACCGTATTGCCGTATATCAATGCCGGGGCCGTCTTCCAAATCGGAATCGCTACGGGAAAATTCCATGGGGCAATGACGCCCACGACGCCAAGCGGTACTCGAGTCGTAAACATCAGCGCTTCGCTGTCCGTGGAAGGAATGACATCGCCGATTTTTCGCATCCCTTCGCCGGCGTAATACCTTAGGATCGCGACGCCGCGCATCGTCTCTCCCTTAGCTTCTGCGAGCGTTTTTCCCATTTCCCTCGTCATCGCCTCGGCGACCTCGTCGGCCCGGCGTTCCAGCACGTTCGCCGCCTTGTACAGAACATTGCCGCGTTCCGCGCCGGTTAATCGCCGCCAGGCTCGGCCTGCTGCTTTGGCCGCTGCGACAGCACGGTTCAGATCCTCTATACCGGAAACCGGTACATACCCGACTACCTCATTCCGGTTTGCCGGATTGATGCTGGGTTCGGTTTCTCCGGACGCAGCCTTCATCCATTCTCCGTTGATATAGTTCCTGTATACTTGCTCTCCTTGAAATGCCGTCATGGAAGTACGTCCTCCTTATTCAAAACTAGTTTGATAAAACAGGGTTCACCAGCGTACCGATACTGCTGATCGAAATTTCAATCCGGTCCCCGGGCTCAAGCGTGAACTCATTAGGCGGCACAATGCTTGTGCCTGTCAAAAGCACCGTACCGTCAAACAAATCATTGTCTTTTGCCAGGAAGGAGACCAGTTCATCCAGCTTTCGGTTTAATTCACTCGTACTGGCCTCGCTCTTAACGACCATGCGCCCTTCGCGGTAAATCTCGCAGACGATGCTGAATGCATATGGATTCTGCACCGTTTCCGCAAGCCGGATGGCCGGTCCGATGGAGCAGGATTTGCGCCATATTTTGGCTTGCGGCAAATACAGCGGGTTCTCCCCTTCAATATCGCGGCAGCTCATGTCATTGCCGACGATATATCCCACAATGCTGCCATCTGCGCCAAGCACCAATCCCAGCTCAGGCTCAGGGATCTGCCATGTGGAATCACTGCGCAGCGTGACGGCCTCGTTCGGTCCGATGGTGCGGGCGGCCGTGGATTTGAAAAAGATTTCAGGCCTCTCAGCCTCATAAACTTTGTCGTAAAATGTCTCCGCATCCAGTTTTCCATCCGTAGCTTCATAATTTCGTGCTTCGCGGCTTCGTTGATACGTAACGCCTGCCGCCCATACCTCCGGTGCTTCCACTGGCGTGACAAGGTGCAGAGAAGTCCAGTCACCAGCCAACTCATTCGCAGGACTAAAAGCGCTTTCAACCAGTTGGACAGGAGAGATCCCGCGCTCCCTGGCTTGATGGATCAAAGTCATAAAATCCGGCTGCGGCAGACGATAGGCTGCTTCATCATCCGTAACGGCTGCCAGCCGCTTCTGTTGCCTGTCTAGAAATCGAATAATTCTCATTCAGGCTTGCCCCCATTTCTTCCCCTTCGGGTTGATATTACTACGATAGCACCACCGATCGTCTATGACGATGCGCTAATCTCTACGACGATTTACCCTTTTCACGCATGATTTTTCTGTTAAGATGAGTCTAACCGTTACTGGAAAACAGGACATACCGAGGAGGTTTGCTGTGAACAAGTTTTCCGAAGCCGTATATTTAGGCCGTCTGCCCGATGTTCGCATGTCTTTTCAATTATTGGGGCTGCATGCAAGAAAAGTGGGTTCCCGCTGGACTTATCCGTCCCACGAGCATTCCATGTACGAAATTCATTGGATGATGGACGGAGAGATGAATATGGTGGTAAATGGACAGCTGTACAAACAGTCCGTTGGAGACTTGTTGTTCATCCGCCCCGGTATGACGCATTCCTGCACTGGCGCCGGTCCGCAAGGTTTCACTTACTTTTCCGTCCATTTCAGCGTTCACGATACATCCTTTTGCAGAGAACTCAACCGCTGCAAGGACATTTATTATCCGGCTGATTCGGTTTTAGCCCAGGGACTGTCTTCTTCTCTCTCTACACTCTACAGTCTGGCCACAGAGCACTTATCCAGCCCACCGCCGGCCTTCAAACAGATGAAAGTGCATGCCGCCGTCTTTGAACTGCTCGGCTCCCTGGTCGGACAGCTGTCTCAGACCCCATCCGTCACCTTATCGAAAAAAGAAGCTATCGCCCGACAGATCGCCGAGCATATTGAAGACTCCGTAAAATATATCCATCTTCACGGTGAAATTCAGGAGACCGAGCGAACCTGGATCCAAGACATCGCCAAGGAGCTGAACCTTAGTCCGTCGCAGGTGAATCGGATCTTTCGTGAAGTGTACGGCAAAGCACCTCGCAAGTTCTTGTCAGAAACCCTTTTGGGCGAAGCTCAGCGGCTGTTAAAGCAAACGGATTTAAGCATGGACCATATCGCGATGATGCTAGGATATAAGACCAATGCGCATTTCAGCCGCCAGTTCAAGCGGTGGACGGGGATGGCGCCCAGTGAATACAGAAACCGAGTCCAGCAGCAGTCATTAGATTATGAGCCGGATCCGCAGCCTCATTAAGAATGCGTATCACGAGCAATAAAGTTAATTGATGTTCACTCCTCCCTTTTCTTGGTGAACGTGTAGGAGCGGCCGGCTTCCCCCGTAAAGGAAACAGGGTCAAGTCCAGGTGCTTGTAAACGGCATGGACCGGAAAGTGCGCAGGACACGACCACTTCAGTAACCTGTCCCTTCGTCCAGGTGAAATTCAATGTGAAGCCGCCACGTGCCCGCAGCCCTCTGACTTCCCCATCGCTCCAGCTGTTAGGCAAAGCGGGCAGCAAACGGATCAAACCAGCGTGGCTTTGCAGCAGCATCTCGGCAATGCCCGCCGTGCCGCCGAAATTACCATCGATTTGAAACGGCGGATGGTTGTCGAAAAGGTTAGGCAGCGTAGAGTGGTGAAGCATCGCTCTTACGTTTTCGTAAGCTTTGTCGGCATCCAACAGTCGTGCCCAGAAGTTGATGATCCACGCCCGGCTCCAGCCGGTATGTCCGCCGCCGTTAGCCAACCTTCGTTCCAAAGTCGTCCGAGCGGCTGCGGCGAGCTCCGGCGTGGAATCCACGTTAATGCCTTCGCCCGGATAAAGCGAAAACAGATGGGAGATGTGGCGATGTCCCGGTTCCACTTCCTCGTAATCCTCCATCCACTCCTGAATTTGCCCATGTTTGCCGATCTGCGGTTTGGGCAGCCGCTTCAAGGCGGCAGCGAGCTCCTCGCGGAACGCCTCATCTTCCTCGATGATTTCTCCGCTGCGGATGCAAGCCTCAAACAGCGCTTCGATAATCTGAAAATCCATCGTGGCCCCGGCGCAGAGAACACCTGTTTCGCCATTGGGCAGCCTGTAGCTGTTCTCGGGGGAGACGGACGGACATGTCACCAGACCACCTTCGTTGTCCTCGATTAAATAATCGAGCAGGAACAACGCCGCCTCCTTCATCGTCTCGTATGCCCGCGCCAGAAAATATCGATCCTGACCGAATCGGTAATGCTCCCACAGATGCAGGCACAGCCAGGCGGCGCCCATCGGCCAGAAGGAAGCAGGAAGGTACGTATCCTGCGGGGCCGTGTCCGCCCAAATATCCGTATTGTGATGCGCGGTGAAGCCCCGGCAGCCGTACATGACGCCGGCCGTAACCCGCCCGGGCTCACGCATCCTTTCGATTAAATCGAACAACGGCTCGTGGCATTCGGCCAAATTACAGTTTTCCGCATGCCAATAATTCATCTGCGCATTGATATTGATCGTGAATTTGCTGTCCCACGGCGGGGTAAAGCTGTCGTTCCAGATGCCTTGAAGATTCGCGGGCAAAGAGCCCGGCCGGCTGGAGGCAATGAGCAGGTAGCGCCCGTATTGAAAATAGGTCGTGATCAGGCCGTGATCTTCCTCGCCGTGTTGGAACCGCTTCAACCGTTCGTCGGTCGGGAGCGCGGCTTTGTCCGGATTCTCGGGCAGCTTCAGTTCGACCCGTCCGTACAGCTCGCGGTAATCGGCGACATGCCGGGCTAACAGCTCGGCATACGGAACTCGACTCAACTCCTCCAGCCGCCGTTTGCCGTCAAGCTCCGGGTGGGGATGCCGGAACGTCGTTCCGGCGGCAAGCAGCAATGTGACCGAGCTTGCGCCGTCCACCAGCAAATACTCGCCAAGCGTGCGGCAGACGCCGCCTTCCGGGACCGCCTTCAAGACGGCGCTGAAGGAGCTGCCTCCTTCGCCGCCGCAATCCCCGCGCATGACCAGCCCGCTCGCCTCCCATTTGTTCGTCTTCTCCACGTACCTCCAGTTCCGGCGGTTGAACCGGGCTTTAAACGTGACCGCCTCCTGCTTGTCGGCGGTGATGCGGATGACGATCGCCTGATCCGGATAACTTGCAAACAACTCGCGCGTATACCTGATCCCGCCGATCCGATAGCTGACCCGGGATACACCGCGCTCCAAATCAAGCTCCCGCATGTAATCCTCGGCAACCTGGCCATGCTGACCGAACGACAGCAGCAGATCGCCGAGCGGCACATAGTGCCGCTGCGCTTCGGGCAGCCCCGCCATCGTCATCGCCGCCAGCTCCTCCGCTTCCTGCAGCCTGCCTTCCATAATCAGCTTGCGGATCTCGGGCAAATGGGGCAGCGCATCTTCGTTGTTGCGGTCGCGCGGGCCCCCGTACCATACCGAATCCTCGTTAAGCTGCAGCTTCTCCTCGGCCGTGCCGCCGAAGATCATCGCGCCCAGCCGGCCGTTTCCGATCGGCAGCGCCTCATTCCATTCGGTCGCCGGTTTCCTATACCACAAGCGATGCTTCAGTTCCATGCCATTCAAACTTGTCATGCTTCTCCTCCAATCCGCTATCGCTATTTGAACTAGTTCAGCTCCACCAACGCCTTGATCACCTTCGATTCCGGCAAGAGCCAGCTGTCGAACCTGGCCGATGCCGTGCCTCTGCAATTGCGGTTTGAGATCGGAAGGCAAATAGTCGCGGTAAAGCACCGGAATTTCGGGCGTAATCCATCCGTAATCGTTGCGTTCGATTTTCCAAAAATGCTGATGGGCGTCAATGCGCATCGAACACTACCTCCATTCCACCTTAGTGTAACATCCGATAACAGAATAGAAATTGCCGAATCCCGCATATTTGTACCTTTTTTTGATGTCACGGTCCCAAATCGAAGATCACTTACACGCCGAACTTTAAAAATAATGAAGACAAGAGCCCCCGCGTCCTGAGCGAAGACTCCTGCCTCCAAGAAGCCGGGCTTATCGGGCCACGGTTTATTTCGATATTGTCGATGAATCGTAAGCAGCCTGCATGATTTCAATATAACGCGGCATGTTCAGACCCTCCAGCCCTTTTACATAATCATCCCAATCCTTATCCAGGCTCTTGGCACCGGTGATGAAGAGCAGGGCGTTCTGGTCAATATAGTCCTTGATGTTCGTCTGCATCATGCTGGCTTCGTCGGCAACCAGCGGGTCGACCCATAGCGCCCAGTGCGGAAAGATATCTTGCGGCTCCTTGCCTTCCATCAATAGCGTTGCCTCGTACAGGCGGCGTTCGTAACCGTCATCGGCGTAAATATCCGTGCCCTGAACCTCGGCATCGCGGTATGCCCGGTGATGGTTATATTGGGTTAATGCTCCCCAATTGTCATTGCGGGGCTGCTCCCCGGGTTCAAGCGGGATCGCTTTATAGAGCGGCTCCACTTTATCGTTCAGCGCGATTTCTCCATCCTGCGGCTTGCGCCAGCTTTTGCCTTCTTCACCGAGGTAGGAAAGCATCGCGCCTTCTTGCGTGTAGAAATAGTCCAGCATTTGAATGGCGGCGATTTGGGCCTCTTTGCTCGCTTTATTCGTCAGGACGAAGGATGCGCCCGGATCAATCGGATAGTTGAATGTTGCATAATCGGCATGCGGTCCTCGCAAAGGCGGAAGCGGGTTATAGTCCTTGCTGTACGGCGCGTCTTCTCCCGTCGTCAGGAACAAGGCGGGATGCATGCCGGCCCCGGCGCCCAACAGCTGTGCGTCCGCGTTATCCCCGATTTTTTTGTACGCGCCTGCATTTTGCGTAAAGGCTCCAGGGTCAATGAGCCCCCCATCATAAAGCGATTTGATGTAGGCCAGCGCTTCCCGCCATTCCGGTTTGTTCGCGGCGGTGTCTACCTGGCCCTCCTTCATGATGAGATACGTTCTGTCGTCGTTGTATATAAAGCCGTTCATAAGGTACGGGATTACGTGAACGCCGAAATTTTCGACGGATCCGCTGAGCGGCACTTCGTCCGCCTTGCCGTTGCCGTTCGGATCCTGTGTCTTGAAAGCCTCGAGAACCGCTTTGAATTCTTCCGGCGTCGTCGGCTGCGCAAGCCCCAGCTGATCAAGCCACTTCGTATTGATCCACATTTTATTCGGGTAGGAGCAGTGGAAGCATTCGTTTAAGCCGGTCAATCCGTAAATGTTGCCATCCGGCGCGGTGTTCATCGCTTTATAATATTCGTTGTTCTCCAGCACTTCCTTAATGTGCGGAGCATGCTCATCGATCAGTTCGTTCAGCGGGATGATCACCCCCTGCTGTCCGAACTTCAATAAGTCCGTCTGCGAGAAACGGTCTACCCATGGAATAAGCATATACAAATCCGGATAGTCGCCGGACGCGAGCGAGATTTGCCGTTTTTCGGCCGCGCCGTCAAACGGAACGGTTGTCCAATTGAATTGGATGCCGAATTGCTCTTCCATTTTTTTCGTAAACTTGTTGGTTTTCAGATCCATATCCGATCCTTGATGGGCAAAAACGTTGATCGTTACCTTCTCGCCGGAGTCCGGCATGCCGCCTTCCTTCCCTGCGCTTCCCGGGTTGTCATTTCCGCCGGAGCATCCGGCAAGCACGAAACTAAGTATCAGTATGAGAACAAGCAGACGAGTTGCTGTTTTTCTCAAATCAATCTCCCCCTCATGAATTGGTAATGCAACATAACGGGCTCTGCCCACGATCAGCCCTTCACGGAGCCAATCAGCATGCCTTGCACGAAATAGCGCTGCACGAACGGATAGATCACCAGCACCGGGAGGCTTGCCACCACAATAAGCGAGTATTTCATGAGCTCGGCCATTTGCTGCTGCTTCACCATCTCCCCGGCGTCCATATTGCCCGTTCCGCTTCCCAGGATGAGAATGCTGCGGAGAATGAGCTGAAGCGGATAGAGCGATTGCGATTTCAAGTAGATCAAGGCATCGAAATAGGCGTTCCACTGCCCCACCGCGTACATTAGCGAGAGCACGGCGATAATCGGTTTGGCAAGCGGAAGAACGACGCTGAAAATGTAGCGGATGTCGCTGCACCCGTCGATGTCTGCCGCCTCGGAAAGCTCATCCGGGATCGAGGTCTGGAAGAAGGTTCTGGCGATAATGACCTGCCATACCCAAACGGCATTCGGAATGAGCAGCGCCCAGCGGGTATCGATCATGCCCATCGATTTGACGACCAGATAGGTCGGGATCAACCCGCCGGAGAACAGCATGGTGAAAGTAATGAAAACCATAAGCGGCGTGCGGCCGAAGAATGACTTTTTCGACAGCGGGTAAGCGACCATGATGGTCAGGGATACGCTGATGAACGTACCGGCAACGGTATAAAACAGCGAATTGGCATAGCCTGTCAGCACCTGGCCGTTTCGGAACACCGCCTCGTACCCTGCCAGCGATACGTCGACCGGCCACAGCCACACCTTGCCTGCAGAGACGGCGCTTGGACTGCTCAGGGACGAGCTTACGATGTAAATAAGCGGATACAGGACGGCAATTAAAACCAAGATCAGCAAGATGTAGGTCACGCTCAAAAAAAAACGGTCCCCCAGCGACTCCTTGATCCTCACGCTCCGTCGGCTTCCGGAATGGGCCCGCAATGCGTTCATGTCACTCACTCCTTTTTGTGAAATTTACCAGAGGCTGGTATTGGATGCCCGCTTGGCAATGGCGTTGACGACTAGGAGCAGCACCAGATTGATCAAGGAATTGAACAATCCTACCGCCGTGGCGAAGCTGTAGTTTGCGTTCAGCAATCCGATTTTGTACACATACGTGGAAATGATCTCGGACGAGGACAAGTTCAGCGGATTCTGCAATAAGTACATTTTCTCGAAGCCGAGTGCCATGATGTTGCCTACACTGAGAATCAGAATGATGACCGCGGCCGGCAGAATGCCGGGAAGATCGACGTTCAGGATTTTCTGGAACCGATTGGCGCCATCCACTTTGGCCGCTTCATATAATGACGGGTCCACTCCCGCCAGAGCAGCAAGATAAATCACCGCGGAATAGCCCATGGTTTGCCATACGTCGGACAGCACGTAGATCGTACGGAACATGCCAGGCTCTCCAAGATAATTGACCGCTTCAAAGCCAAGCGCGCCAGCAATGGTATTCACGATCCCAAGACGCGGGGACAGGAACAGCATGATGATGGACACCATGACCACCGTGGAGATGAAATATGGCGCATAGGTGACCATCTGCACGGTTTTTTTGAACCTTGCGCTCTTCACCTCGTTCAAGGCCAACGCCAGCAGAATCGGGATCGGAAACCCGACGATCAATTGATAGAACGAAATGTACAGCGTATTTTTGATCAGTGTCACGAACGCAGGGTTGCGAAAAAACATCTCGAAATACTGTGTGCCGACCCATGGACTCCCCCAAATCCCTTTCATTACGTTATAATTCTTGAATGCTAGCACGGCGTTTGCCATAGGCAAGTACTTGAAGATGATGAAGTACAAGACCGGCGGAATGACCAGCAGATACAGCTGCCAATGTCTTCTGAAGCTTCGATAGGCGGCTCTTCCGATTTCCGAGCGCTTGCCGCTCGGGGCTCTGACCGTTTTGGACTTGGAAAATAGAGTACTCAGTTCCATCCCTCCTTCGATGAGTAGCTGCCAATGAAGCCAGAACTTATTTGGCAGCGCTTTCTTGTGCGTAATCATAAAATTGCACGCTCGGCTTCGTAAAGGCACACTTTCTCCCTTGCCGTACAATTTCGGAAACGGATGCTTTCCAAGCCTTGATTTTACTAGGTTTTTCATTAGGCGGATTCGATTAAAAAACGTCCGCCAAGACGTTCGATCCCCATCGATTAAGCAGACGGCTGACCTCCCTTTTACGCAAAAGATTGGCGAGATCGCCGTCTCCTTAATCGGCCATTTGCCGGAATGTGCTCGGCGACACGCCGCGAACCCGCTTGAAGGCCCTCCGAAATGAATGGGCGCTGTTATACCCCACCTGCGCGGCGATCTCGTCAATCGTCAATAGGTTCTCCTGCAGCAGCTCGGCCGCCTTGCCGATCCTCACCAGCTCAACGTAGTCCGAAGGGTTCGTTCCCGTATGTTCCTTGAACATTTGGGAGATATACTTTTCGGGCTTGCCAATATGCTCCGCGATACGATAAAGCGTCAACTCTGCGTCGGAGTAACGCTCGTGGATATAGCGGCTGATCTCACCCACGGTCTCGGCATGCATGTCGCATTTTTTCTTCCGGACGTCCATGCAGATATCATGAATGAGCTTCCCGAATCTGCCCCTGAGCTGATCGACCCCGTCCGTCGTCGAAACGGCAGCGATCTGTTCCTTGATATGGTCGGTCAACGGCTCGTCGTGGAATATTTTTTGTTCGGCCAGCTTCAAAAAGGTTCCCTTGAGCTCCGTCACAAACTGCTGCGTCATATCGTACGACAGCTCCCTTTCTTCAAAGTTCCGGCTGAGCAGCTGGTCAAGAAGGCGGCTTGTTTCCTCCAGTTCACCCGCCTTAAGCGTATTGAGCATACGCTGTTCGGATTCAATCGGATAATAGTACAGCTCCGTTGCTTTCATCGCATCCTCGAACCGGGTGATGCCGACTGCCCCAGTATGGACGGCATATTCCAACGCTTGCTGCGCTTCGTTGAAAGAGTCAGCTACGCCGTTCCACGCGTCGAACACCGAACCCAGCCCGATCGTGATCGACAATCGATGCTGCCGATATACGGTATCGACCAGTTCGAGCAGACCGGCTTCCAGGCGACGATGTAAATCGTCCAGCGGCTCTCCGGCAAGCGCATGCACGAAAGCGATCTGGTCCGAACCCCAGTCCGTAACCAGCACATCGGGTTCCAGCCGACTCAAGGCCTGCCGGACGATCAACCGTGCGACGCTGAGTTCCTGGATGATTTCCTCACTGTCAGCGCTGCCATATCCGGCAACTTTTAGAATGCCTGCACGTCCATGCTCGCCGCGGAGGCGGACTCCGGTTTGACCGGAGACCGCCTCGATCTCGCGCAGCGTATAGAAGTCGCCTGTCAGCAGCCGCTTGATAAACGCATCCCTAAGCAGCGGGAGCTGATCGTTCAGTGAAGACTCCAGCAATTTATTGTTTGCGATCAGCGCCGCGATATTGCCGGCCAGGAAATCATACTCGTTACCGATCTTCTCCCGAGAAATGTGGTTTTGCTCGCGAAACACGGACAGGAGCGAATGGAGCTTAACACTGTGCCGGTACGCGAGCACAAGTCCGATCAGCAAACCGATGACCAGCGCAGCCAGCGTAAACGTCGTCGTGACCCGCTGGATTTTGTCGGCCTTCGTCAACAGCACCTGCTCGGGTATTCCGGCCATATAGGTCCACCCGTTCAGGTCGGACCGGATGGAAATCAACAGTCTGCCGTCGCCCGCGGGGCTGATTTCGCCGTTTTCGTCTCCCGGAGCTTCAGTGAAGCGCTTGGCTTCCTCTTCGCCGATGCCGCGGGACAGGATCAAGCTGCCTTCCCGGTCCGCAACCACCGCCCAGCCGCCGTATTGGTCCACGATGTTTTGCAGCAGGCTGCCCATATGATCTTCATCGATCATAACGCCGATCATCGCCTGTGGATTGTTGAAGCTGTTAAGCGGTATCGACTGCAGAAACGTGACTGCCGGCTTTTCGACAAACACCGTATCGCGGATTTCCCGCCTATATTTCTTAAGCGGAATCAACTCATTTAGATGAGGTTTCTTTATTACGGCCTCTTCCCATTCCTCGAACGTCATTCCTTCAAGCCGATTCGCCTCGTAATAATGCTCAGGCCGGTAATAGACGGTGCTCGGCGTAATAATGGCGTTATAATTGCGTATGTAGATGAAGAAATTGGACAGGTAATCGTTCGTGCTGCTGTACATGGACAGACTGCGCTGCATCCTCCCCAACCCGTAAACGTTGTTGCTGTCGAGCGGCTTGGGATCGGCGATCAGACGATATAAATCCTGATTGATCGCAAGCTGCTTCGTGAAGGCTTCCACCTCCACCAGATGCCGCTCGATGATCTCTTTTCCCAGATTCAATGAACTCAGACTGTTTTCGATCGAGCTTGATTTTGCTACTTCAATCGAAGCCCTGTACGATGCATAACCTGCGATTTGGGGGATTAACAGCACAATCAGGTAGGAAATCAGAAATCTGCGGAACACCGGGGAGAACTTGGACCATAAACGCTGCATATGTACCCTCCTCTATAGAAAGCGTTTTCAAATATGAAGCAATTCGATGATACACTTGACTGTTCGCAAGAAAAAGGTACAATTCCTTCCTCGGAGTACAATTGCAAACGATATGGCAATAGGTTAGGAGCGAAAGGACGCAAATTCCTTTACGAGGCAATATGATCAATCGGAGTTAATATAAACATTAAGCAGGAACCACTGCGAGCTGAGTGTCGGCACTTCGTGGATTTCCTTATTGATTACCAGCCCAGAACAAAGAGCTGCCCTTCCAAGTCACCCTTGTGACTTGAAGACAGCCCTTATCATACGCTTTGTTAACTGTACCGTAGACGATGTGTTACCGGAGTTCACCTACAAAAGTCGTAACGCTTTGCGCGGGAAGATGAGCCCAGAAATTGTTCCCTGTTACATTGAGAGACGTTCCGGGTTGAAGATTGCTGCTGCTGCTCGTGATCCACCTCGATACCTGCGCAACGGATCCATTCTGAAGGACAAAGTTCTGATTGACCCCGGAGTTGTTCCGGTTTATGGCAACGATAACGATTTTGTTGTCGCCTTTATAGGCGGATACGTAAACGTTCGTTTCTGGATTTTTCGAAGCATCCACCCTGACATAGCCGGGACGGACAAACTTGGAGAAATGAGCCATATTGTAGCCGCGTTTGCTGATCGTGCCGTCCTCTTTCATCGGACCGTAGGATCTGCGGATATACCACCAAACGTAAGCTTGAAAATCTCCCTCTACCATCGCATTGTGGATATGGTAAGACACATCCAAGGCTTCAGGCCAGCGATCCGCCGAGTTGTTGTCGCTATTCGGGTAATACACCTCGGTCATCCAGAGGTCTTTTCCCGCTCCTTTTTGTTTGAATAATGGATACGCAAAATTGCTAACTTGGGTACCGTACAGATGAGCGGCAAGAATATCCATATTGGCAAGCGCCTGGGGATCATTTAGAATCGGGTCCGACATATTTTTCAGATATTGGAACGATTCCGGTGCGATCACTCTGCTGTTGATCGATCCGGCATTTTCTTTCATAAAGCGAAGCATTTCCTGCGGCGTCCACCACGTCCAGTCATGCGCATAATCGGGCTCGTTCTGGACGGAAATCGCGTAGAGATTCACGCCATTGTTTCTCATGTAGGTTACGAAATCGTTAAGATGCTGGGCATACGCGGCATACTTGTCGTAACGAAGTCGCTTTGCCGACGTATCGCCGTTGCGGTTGAAGGTCTCGACCATGTCGGCGGGCGGATTCCATGGCGAAGCGAATACGATAGCTCCAAGGGCAATCGCCCGTTTGGCCGTATCCAGTTCACGGTACCACTGATTTCGGTCTTCGTGCACGTAGATTCTTAATATCGAGAATCCTAACTGGTTGTTTCCGTTTCCGAATGCGGTTTCTCTCTGTGCTGCCGTCAAATCTCCGATCCATGCCGGGTGGTTGATGCCCCCGAAACCGCGAATCACTTGTTTCTCAGACGATACATTCACAACGGCGTCGCTGGCTGCGGCAACATCGCCAGGTGCCGGCAAAAGGGACAACGCAAGGACAAGGGCCAAACATGCACTTATGGCTTTCTTATAACGTGAAATCAAGAAACGATTCATGAGACTCTGCTCCTCCCATAATTTTTATTGGATTCGTGACAGGATGCACTCGGGTTAAATTCATATCTGGCCTTTCAATTCCACTCCATCCCTTCCTCAGCTAGCAATCGCTTTATCGCTTTGGAAGCCTCGACGAATAGTTGGGGATTCGTGAATCCCTCGAACCTTCCGTCGGCCCGCAGATGCGGCTCCAAGGACAGAAAGCCGGAATACCGCCTGCGGCTAAGCTCTTGAAGGAGCAGACGTAGCTCGCCGTCTCCATCGCCTGCGGGCACGACCATCCCCTTCCCCATCATGGCGTCTTTGACATGGATATACGCCGTATATTCGCCGACCAATGGGTAGGCCTCGCCTACGGGTTTCACGCCGCACTGCACGAAATTCGCCGGATCGAATGCCGCCCGCAAATGGGGGGACGAAACTGATTGAAGCAACTCCAAGCATCGCTCGCCGGTGTCTCCGTAAATATGGCTTTCGTTTTCATGAAGCAGTACAATGCCTTCCTGCTGTGCCAACTGAGCGAGCCGAAGCATGCGCCGTATTACCTCTGGCCGATATTTCTCGTGGTCTCCGTCGGGAATGTAAAAGGAAAACACGCGGACATAAGGCGCTTGGAAATACTTAGCCAAACGAACGGCATGCTTGGCATGTTCGAGATGAGGTTCAAAGTCGTCGGTGATTTGGATTTTCCCGATCGGCGATCCGATTGAGGAGACTCCGACCCCCCGCTGCGATAATCGTTCTTTTATGCCAGACAACTCTTCTTCCGTCAACTGCAGCACGTTTTTCCCCCATACGCCTCGAAGCTCAAGATAACGGATGCTTTCGGATTCAAGGACATCCAGCTGTTCCTCCAAATCCGGGGAGATCTCATCCGCAAACCCGGTTAACGTGATCATTCGACCATTCCCTTTCTTAGCTGAAAATTTCGATAATCGCAAGCGGCGATTCCATAGTAAAATTACAATCCAATCACAGGTTGTAAAAGTTCATTAAGACGTTACAATTTTTTAAAAGGAGGCGATTTTCGCATGGAGCTTGAATATCACCCTCATCTCGTACCGAATATCTTTCTGTTCGTAGACCGTAAATGTTATCCGGATTGGAAAATTCAGAAGTCCCGAATCGGATTTCATGATTTGACGTTCGTTGTTGAGGGCCGGGCAAACTACTACATTAACGGCAAAAAATTTGCAGTCGAAGCAGGCGACCTGGTATACGTTCCCGGAGGAAGCGTACGAGAAGCCCATACATGTAAGGAATCGCCCATGCATGCGTATCCGTTCAATTTTTTCTGGGCCGATCCGCATAATTATATCCGGCTTCCGTTTGGCGTGGTCACAAAGAAATTGATCACCAAGGAGATTCTTGCCTACATCCGGGAGTTCAACCACGTGTGGATGAATAAACAACCGTTTTATATGATTCATGCACGTGCATTGTTCGAACTCATTCTCCACCGGCTGCTTCACGCCATGCATCGCCAAACGATCCTGCATATGGATCCGCGGATCAAGAAACTGACCGCATTCATCGAAGAACACTATGCCGAGGACTTGTCAATAAACGATTTTGCCGAGCAGTTCAATCTTCACCCCGTTTATTTAGGAAAACTATTCAAAATAAACACCGGTTCGACCTACAAGGAATACCTGCAGCGCGTTCGCGTAAATAATGCTGAAATCATGCTGGCGACCGGCAATTGTACTGTAACGGAAGCCGCGGAATGCTGCGGTTTTTATGACCTTTCCTATTTCAGCAAAGTGTTCAAGGAATCGAAAGGCTATCCTCCCTCTGCCATTAAGAGGCATTAATCGAAATCGCTTTCCAACACGAATGGCTTTACCTGAAGCCGCCCTCCTAATCGAAAGAGGATGCGAGGGCAGCTGTTATGCTTGACGATCCCTGCTCACTTTTTCCAAACTGTATCAATCGCGGCCTGGAACGGCGCTTTGTATTTCTCGACGACCGTCGAAACCGGGATGCCTTCCATGATCTCCCCTATAAAATCGTAATAAGGCATCGATGGATATCCGCTCTCGGTATCGATCACTTTAATGCTCTCACCGGCCATCTTGGCATTTTCAATATCGTCCTCGTTGCTGAATAAAGTCTCCAGCGTAGATTGTTTCGGATAGTCGTAGATCGAGTCGATATCGTTGATTTTCTCATAAATGTAGACCAGTCGTTCGGGATGCTCCACCGCGCTTGGAATCGTCAAGTAGTTTGGGATCGTATTATGCGAATGATACCCTGTGGCGCTTGGCCCTTTCGGGAATGGAAGAAAGCCGATATCGTAATCCGGCATGTCCTGCTTGAAGTTCTCCATTTCATAGTCGCTGCCGGCAAGCATCAATGTGTTGCCTTGGCGGAAAAATTGGCCCGCCTCAGTCCAGTCCCCTCCTTCCGTAGGCCTGCCAACCGCCTCGGTTGCAAGTCGCGATAAGAAGTTCAATACTTCCAAGGTTTTTGGATCCTCGAGTCCTTGCTGATCGAGAATGACCAGATTCGCCTCGTTCGAAGCCATGGCAGGAACCAGCAGGGAAGCGGTTGCAAGCCCCCAAATATCCAACTTGCCGTCGTTATTTGAATCTTTGTTCGCTTCTTTCGCGACTTGAATGAATGTGTCCCAGTTCCAGTTGTCTTCGTTGACGTATTCCTGCAACGGCTTTATGCCCAATTGATTCATTAGCGTGCGATTATAGAAAATGCCGGATGATGCGCCGTTGATGCCGGTCCGAAATCCGTAGCCTCTTCCTTCGTATTGGGAGTACTCGTTCGTGTACTGCTGTATGAATACCTTCTCATTCTTGGTGTATTCATCCACTGGCGCGAACAAACCTTGATTGACCAGCGTCGGAATCATCCATGGCCTTGCAACCCGGATGATATCGCCGATCGGTTCGCCCGCTACCAGCGAAGCTGTCACCTTGTCCTGATATTCGCCGAAATCCACGGTTACGTATTCCATTTTAAAATTATGCTTTTCCATTAACTCTTCCAAATTTCGTTTCCGATTAATGTTGTCAGGGTTGTCTTCCTGAATGGACTCGTCATACCAGGACACCCATTTGATGGTGCTGCCGCCCATATCAAAATCCATTTCCGGCGTACCGGTTATGTCTTCTTGGGCGCTTGGTTCGTCTGCCCGTTCCTCGTCTTTCACTCCAGGCTCGTTGACGGCCTCATTCGCTATGCCGGGTTCGCTCGACTTCAGATCACCGCCCGAACCGCTGCTGCATGCCGTCATGATCACCAGAATCAGGCTGCAGAACAGCAGACTGATCTTACGCATCCACATGCGTTATTCCCCTCCCTTGGTCATGGCTGCATTCATGTTGCAGCGCTTACATTTTGTAGCTACCAAGATCATATAACTGCTTGCTTTAACGGACCAGAGAGAAACTAAACATGATTTGTAAATTCTAAAAGTGTTGATGCTCTGGGCAACGCAAAGGGCCGGAAAGTGGAAAGCGCATGAGCATCGGCTAGACGGTGTGCCCAATCTGAATTCATCATTGGCAAAGGATTAACCTCGGGTTCACATCGTCAAAACGCAAAAGAAGCGCTGCGTACCCGCACACGGGAACACGGCGCTTCTTTTGTTCTTCATGTTCAACAATTCGCACAAACCCAGAAAAGTTGTTGTTCCGTCAGCCTTCCACCAATGCTTCCACCTGCACATCCAGGTATACGGACGCAAGCGCTGGATTCAGGTCCTTCTCTTCCGTCAAGCCCAGCATCGGTTCACCGTCAACGTCGAAATGCACGCGACGGAGACCCGAGCAGCGGGGCTCTCCGATGCCTGGACGAGCGTGATATACGCTCCAGATCGTTCCTTCCTCGTCCTTCACATAAGAATTGTGTCCTGGCCCGTATTCGCCCGGCACGCTTCTGGAGGTTAGCAGCGGGTAATTTCGCTTCGTCCATTGGTTCGGGTCAAGCAAATCAGCGTCAGAATTGACGGTGAGCATGCCGACGCAATACGTGGCATCGACCAGAGCACCGGATATCGTCACGAAGATCTTCCGGTCTGTCATGAGTGCAAAGGGCCCTTCCTCCACGAACGTTTGATTGTTCGCCCAGCCGTAATCGGGCTTGGACAGCAGGACAGGCTCCGATATCAGTCTCCACGGTTCCCTCTGATCCGTCTCGGCGATATAGATCCACGAGCCCAGGTCATGCGGTACCAATTCCCTTTGCGCCCAGAGCACATATAAACGGCCTTTCCGCTCTAATACGGTCATGTCCAGCGTTATGCCGGCTTGAAACAGCGGGCTTCCGTCATGCCTGGCGACCCGGATCGGGGTCCCCCAATCCGCAGCCATTCTCGGATTGCCGCCATTCTTTAACCGCATAACATGCGATTGAATGTCTTTGAACTCGCCGCTGCTGCCGGCAAGAAAAATATACAGATCGCCGCCGATGCCATGAAGCTCAGGCGCCCACAGAAATCGCTTCAGATGATCATGCATGCCTGAATCCAGGATTTTGGTTTCTTCTGCCGAGACCAGACCGAATATGGAATCCGCCTCCCGGATCGATATCGTATGGTTGCCGTCGGCATCATTGGTCGCGACAAAATAATACCTTCCGTCCCACTGCGCAATGCAAGGGTCGGCACGGTTCATCGCCATAGGAAACGTATAGCGATCCTGCCGAATGCTTCCAGAAATGCGATAAGTTCCGGGACGGCTCCAATCGATCTCGGACGCATCCCACTCAATCGGCTTGATCGCGGTTGTGCCATCACTGTATATCGCCGTCACTTTAACGGCTTGTAACTGTTCTTTGGACGTAACGGCCACACGCTCCGGCAGTTCATTACGCACATGAACCGGTACCGTAAGCTTATGAATCAGCCTCTGAGCCACGCCTCGCGATACACGAATCGCATTGCGGGGCACTGCTCCTTCAATGTCGACGCGTCTCGGGCTTAGCGTGAAAGCTTCGCACGGCTTCGGCTTGGCAGCGTCGTCCGGGCATGTCACGTCCGCCATTTCCCTTTGATAATACCTACCGTCTTCTTCACGCCAACGAAGGATATACCTTCGGGAAGCATGTTCATATTCGCACATGATATCTTGTACATGAAGCCCGTTCGTTAGGTTCAACAGACCGAGCTCCCGATACTGCAGCAAGTCCGGGGAAGTGAACAAAAGCACCGAGCCCTTGCTCTGCTGATCGGGAGAACCGTCCGCTTCCGTCCGAATGGCCAGTACGCCAAAGTTTCCGTCAGCCATGTGGAACAGGTACGGATTCTTCAAACTCTTGGCGGACAGCGTGGCGTTTGAGCGCTCGGCGGCTTTAGCGAACAGCACCCCCGAGTTGTGATTAAGCTCCCGATAACTCATTCCGTCATCGGTGTAAGCGAGATGCATGCTATATGCAAGCTTCGGGGAATAGATTTCCGGTTCAAGCGGTTCTCTCGTATAGCAGAGAACGCTGTGAATTTCATTTTCCATACGCTGCTCCTTCCCTCCTAACGGATAAGGCTTTTCAAGAATAATCTCTTCCAGCTTTGCAGTCCGGCTTCGAGTAATGAATATTCACTCCGATCGTCCCGCCGAACAGGAACGTTATATGAAACCTCCGACAACTTACATCTCTCAAATCTCCATTACGGAAATGGCAATTTTACCGATCTCAGTATCCTCCTGTTTGATCGTACTGGTCCTCAGCCTAGATCTATCGCAGGAATGGATGTTGATCGGCTGGACACACAGAATATTTTTATTTTTCTCTCTTCACTATAATTTTGTACGCGTTACTTTGAAGTAAATTTGATAAGGTTCGTACCCGATATCCCGAATTCGTTTGAACGTGATGGCAGGTTCCTGGTTGACTGTCTTGAAGAAATACCGCCAACTCCCCCATTCACGTTCATTTTCGTTCTCGATAGCGGACGCAATATCCTCATCCCACATATAGAGCTGCTGTTCTGATTCGCACAAGCCTGCCAACACTTCTGGCCCGTATCGGAAGGCACCTGTTCGTTCGTCGTCCGGTAGCGGAACAAACCGAATGCCGATTGGCAGCATAATCGAGACGGTATCGCCTTCCTTCCATGCTCTGTGAATGTCATAGAAGTTCTCGCTGTCCAGAGTCGTCCCCTGCAGAACGTCATTGACGTACACGGATGCTCCCGCCATGATCCACTCAGGTATGCGGAAGCGGAGCGTGAACGTTGTCGGTGCGGCAGCAGATACAATGAAATCGTATTTGCGAAAAGTAGGTATATTTTCATTTATCGACGCTGTATCATTAATAGCTTGGTACCCGGCCGTGTTAGACGAGGATAGGAGGCTCCCGCTCATTTTGTCCTGCGTCTGTACGATCCGTATGAGGGTTCCAGCGATACTTGTGTCCAACTCGGAATCGAAATATTGATTGATATAGACGATATCCCCGTCCTGATAATAAATCCCCATGTTCCAGGCCGCATTCGCCTGAACCATCGTGCCGTGGCAGCAGAAGAAGCTGTCGGTTTCCGTGCTCCACTCCTTGCGCAGACCGGCCTTCATGGGGAGGAAATAGGTCAGCAGGCCGGTTCTAGGATAGTTATGCTGACTACCAGTCAAACCATATTCCTGATAATAGGCTTGCGCCATAATGCCATTGTATAGATTGTACTCGATATATTGCGCGTAGGTAGGGTCGCCAGATTGACGAAATAAGAAATCTGCTAGTCGGATCATGTTATAGACAGTACAATGCTCCTGATTTTTGTCACCTAGGCGGGCCTTCATCTTCATCTTCGGCATCCAGACCTCTCCAGCGGTTTGACCGCCTGTCGCCAGGCTTCCCCTTTCCGTTACAGCGCAATTCCAATACGCTTGGACGATGGACAGCCACCTGTCATCTCCGGTAACCTCATAAGCTCTCGCACAGCCGAGCACTTCCGGTATCGTAGTGTTAGCATGCATATTCGTAAGCGGATCCTTGCCCTCCAGCAAGGGTTGAAAGAGCCGACTGCGATAATACCGGTCTAACAGCACACGATATTTGTCCGCTCCGGTTATGTGCAACAGATCGGCCCAAACCTCAAGCATTCCGCCTGTCTCCACATCGAGAATATCGTCGAATTGCTCTCTTGTGAATGTGCCGCTCCATTCGACAAACCAGTCCGCGAACCGATCCACGATATCCAGGGCCTGCCGATTACCGGCATATTGCCAGGCATCGACCAACCCCATTAATATTTTGTGCAAATTGTATTGGGGCGCCCAGATGCTTTTTCCGCTTGCAATCCAGTGCAGATATTTTTCGGGAATCGGACCGACCCACTGACCGCCGTTATCGCGTTGGCATTCATGCAACTCATGCACAATAGCATCCAGTTTGGCCTTTAATTCGATGTCGCCGCTTTCTTCATAATGCAACGCCGCACCAGACAACCAATGACCAAGAAAATGGCCGCGCAATTGGCAGACCGGCGTTTCCCAACCGCCGTGCGCACCTTCGGGAATCGTTCTTCCATGAAATCTTCCGGCCTCCAAATGATAATTAAACAACAGATGACCGCTGTCCAGCTTCATCAGATAGCTTCTGTTCGCTCGTTCCCTGCGAATCAGTTCTTGCTCTTTCAAAATGACCTGTTTGCCTCTCAATGCTTTCATTGAGTTCCTCCCTTCGATATGTCGGCAGAACGAGCTTTTAATCTTTCAGCCCGGATACCGCAATGCCTTTAATAAAGTACTTTTGTCCTGACATAAACAGCATAATAGGCCGAACGAGAACCATCGTGGCCGCCGCCATCAACAACTCCCATTGAGCTGTGTAATAGCCAATAAATTGCTGCAGGCCAAGCGCCAGCGTGAACTTAGATTCCTTGTTGATGTAAACAAGCGGGCCCAAAAAATCGTTCCACACACCCAGAAACTGAAACAGCCCAACCACAATGACGGCCGATTTGGATAAAGGAAAAATAACATGCGTGAGAATGTAAAAATAACCTTCTCCGTCAACAAGAGCTGCTTCGTCAAGTGATTTGGGGATCGTTCTATGCGATGACCCGGCACCGCTTTCTCATAATCATCCATCCACTCCCGGCTGGCTGGAGGTAATAAGTAAATATCGGCCGAATTGAAAATAGGTTCGATCAGCCCCTTATCCTCTCAGCCCTCCCTTAAACCGTTTCAGCCTGTCTCCGGTCGACAGCGTGTTTTTTCACAGCTATCTTGCAGACTAAGGGTCACCCGGATGAACAGTTCAGTGTAATCTTTACTATGTCGGGCAGCAGCTCAGAATAGGAAACTTGGCTCAATTTCTCCAACGTTCATAAAGATCCATCTTTGTGTTTTCCATATCGTCTATTTCACAGTAAGCTTCTGGCGGCGTCATACCACCACGGAAGGGTCGCTCTTGCGGGACATGCCGCGCTGGGCGGAGATCAGATTGTAGTAGATCCCCTGCTTTTTCATCAATTCTCGATGCGTGCCGATTTCGGCGATCCGCCCCTTATCAAGGACGATAAGCCGGTCGGCATTTCGCAGCGTGGATAGACGATGCGCGATAGCGATCGTCGTGCGATTCTTCGTCACCCGTTTCAGCGCTTCCTGGATGGTCGCTTCCGTCTCGATGTCAAGCGAAGCCGTTGCCTCGTCCAGAATGAGGATTCGGGGATCGTTCAGCACGGCCCGTGCGATCGCTATGCGTTGACGCTCGCCACCAGACAAATTGTTCCCGTTCTCTTCGAGCCTCGTATCGTAACCGTCGGGCAAATTGATGATAAAATCATGCGCGTTCGCGATTTTGGCCGCCTCGATTACTTCTTCCGGTTTCGCGCCCGGCTTCGAATACTGAATGTTCTCCGCAATCGTCCCGCTGAACAGGAACGTCTCCTGCAGCACGACTCCGATCTGCGAGCGCAAATCTTCCTGCCGGATCATCCGGATATCGATATCGTCGATCCGAATCTCCCCTTCGTTCACATCATAAAAACGGGAAATCAGATTGATCGTCGTTGATTTGCCCGATCCAGAATGGCCGACGAGTCCGATCATCTCCCCCGGCTTCACGGTGAGGTTGATTTCCTTCAGAACAGGCTCATACGATCGGTAACCGAAAAAAACGTCGCGGAACTCGATCGAGCCCCGAATCCGGTGGCCCACCGCGTTCTTTGCATCGATGACTTCCGGCTGCTCGTCGATCACCGAGAATACACGATGCATAGATATGACGGCATTCGCGATCCAGCGCGGCATGAACATCAACCAGGAGATCGGCCCGAATATCATTGCGGCGTAAGCGCTGAACTGAATCAGTTCGCCAACGTTCATTTCCCGGCCGATAATCATGTAGCAGCCGATCATGAGGACGAGATATTGGCCGATCTGAATCAAATAATTCGAGATCGGCGATAAAACGCTGTACAATTTCTCGCTCTTGATCGCGGCTGCGGCAAATTCGCCGTTGTATTTCCGGAATTTGCGGATTTCCCGCTCTTCCTGGCCGAACGCCTTCACGACCCGGATGCCGCTTAAAACGTCGTGAAGGAATGAGTTCGCCTTATCGGAGATTCGCCACTGCTTGTGAAACAGCTTGTGCAGCACGCGTCTCCAAATATAGTAGTGCAGATAAGCAACGAACGGAGCGGGAAGGAGCACGACCAGCGCTAGCCGCCAATCGGCGGTAAAGAGCAGCGCCGCTGACGCGACCAGGATGATCAGTTGGTAGATGGCCGTTGTGCACATCTCCTGAATCAAATGACGGATGCGGTCCGTATCGGCCGTCACCCTGTTCATCAGGTCTCCTGCCCGCTGGGACGTCAAAAATCCGAGCGACATGTTCTGAATCCGATCGAATACCGTTTTGCGCAAATCGGCCGCAATGCCCGTACTGACGCTGGCCATGATCCGGTTTTTGGCGATGCCGAGCAGCTCGCCGAAGGCCAGGGCGAACAGCATCCCGGCGAGGGCAAGGAAGAACACCCTAACGTTCGCTTCTTGCCCGGCGGGGGGCAGCAGCGCAGCGTTGACGAGTAGCTTCTGGAAATAGGGTCCAGCCATCGCCAGTCCCGAAGCGACGATCAGAACGCCAAGCCCAAGCATTAAGCCTCGCCAGTGCCTTCTCGACACGAGAAGCAGTCGTTTGAAAGCGGCTGTTCTGCTCATGCATCGGGGACACACCCGCGTACCCGGGACAAGCGATCGTCCGCAAGCTGCACAAACCGGATCCGCTTCATCATGATAAATACGGATGGGGCGAGTGGCAGCCATGTCATTCAAGATTTGGGCGATATAGCCGTACCTGGCCGCATGCTGCATCGTCACCCGGACGACGATTCGCTTCGTCTCGTTCTCCGTGGCTTCGAGCACTGCATTGCCAACGAACGGCACCAGCTTATAATCGCTGGCGTCCGCGATGTTTCCCTCATCTCGCACCTGGCCGTCTTGCACATAGGCCCACCTGCCACCGCCGATCGCAAGATAGCCTTCCACCCGCCGCCCTTCCAGCGACAGGTCGGCCGGGACGCAATAAGCGATCTCCGCTCCGACGACTTGCCGCACCGCCGCTAGATCCTGCTCTGAAAGCGTGAAATTCAAATTCATCGATTGTCCTCCGTTACCGCCGTTTACAATCTCATTTCGACCATTCGGTATTCCTTTTCGCTCAGACGGTCCACCTGAGGGATGACGAATCGGTTTCCGTCGACGTCGATAATCAGCAGGCGGTTCTCCGCCGCGAACTTGACGTTGCCGCTGCCGTTTCGCACCGTAAACCTGCACAGTCCGGCAGTCGTTGCAACTTCCCAATAGGAATAGCCGAACTCCTCGGTTACGGCAATAACCTTCGTTATTGCCGGCGTGAAATAACGGATTATCATCTGCCTTTCAATCAGGGAGGCCGTGCCTTGGGGAAAATCGTCAAGATGGCGGATCATGCCGATCTCCTTGTTATCCGCCGTACGAATCGACAAGAATGAGCGCTGGTTCGTATGCGGAAAGGAACAATGCACGTAAACCGGCGAATGCACTTCGCCCCCGGTACAGACCGATAGCATACGTCCGTTCGTCTCCGTAAAATCCGTATTGCCCGGGGTCAAATATCGGATGCCTGCCGCATCCGCCAGCTCTGTCCCCCGATGTTCGTCCATCGTCGTCATGCGATGATCTCCCCCTTCATTCTGAGCGCTTCGTCATGTTTGCGGACCAGTTCCCTATAGACGCCCTCCATCGCCATCAGCTCGTCGTGCGTGCCCTCTTCGACGATGACGCCTTTATCCATCACAACCAAGAAATCGGCTTGCCTTAACGTGGACAGCCGGTGGGCGATCGCGATCGTCGTCCGTCCTTTGACAAGCGAATCGAGCGCCTGCTGAATTTGCAGCTCCGTCTCCGTATCGAGCGAGGCGGTCGCCTCGTCTAGAATGAGCACCTTTGGGTTGTGCAGCACAGCCCTGGCGATCGACAGCCTCTGCTTCTCCCCGCCGGACAAGCTGTAACCGCCCGATCCGACCTGGGTATCATAGCCGTCCGGCAGCTTTTCGATGAAATCGTGCGCATTCGCGATTTTGGCCGCATGCAGAATGTCCTCCGCCTGGCAATCGGGATCGGCGTACGCGATATTTTCGGCGATGCTGCCCGAGAACACATAGACATCCTGGGATACGATCCCGATATGACGCCGTAGTGAAGCTGTCGAAAGATCCTTGACATTGACGCCGTCGATCCGGATTTCCCCCTCGGTTACGTCGTACAATCGCGACACCAGATTGACAAGCGTCGATTTCCCCGCACCCGAATGGCCGACGACGCCGATCATCTGCCCCGGTCTCGCGCACAAGGACACCTGCTTCAAAATCGGTTTGTTCGGCTCGTAGCCGAACGAAACGTTATCGACCACGATATCGCCTTTCATCGCCGGCAAATGAACGGCGCCAGGACGCTCGGCTACATCCGGCACGGCATCCTGGATCTCGAAGATACGCTGCGCCGCCGCCATGCAATTGGACCACCAGCCGACGATATTGTTCATGAACTGAATCGGCCCGTACAGCATCATCATATAGTTGACGAACGTCAGCACGGCGCCGAACGACATCCGGCCTTGCATCACGTACCAACCGCCGAACGCCCAGATCAAGATCCCGCCCGTCTGCGTCAGAAAATTGAGCACCGGGAACACGGTTCCGCTCAATTTGTTGAAACGCTGTTCGGCCCCGGAGAATGCATCGTTCGCCCGCTGAAAGCGGCGGATCTCCACCTTTTCTTTACCGAATGCCTTGACGACCCGCGAGCCGCGAACCGAATCGCTGATGATTGAATTCAGGGCGCTCACCCTGCGGTGCCTTCGCCAGGACAAGCGCCACAGCTTCGGAAACGCGCTCCGGACAAGCCAAAGGACCAGCGGCATCGGCAGCAGGCAAATCAGCGTAAGCCGCCAATCCATCCAAAGAAGCACGGCGGTGATGCCGATGATGTTCAACGCATTTACGATGAAATAAGAAAGCCCGTCTACGAAGAAATATTGCAGTTCCTGTGCGTCGTTATTCACTCGGGTCATGAGATGACCGGTCTGCCTACGCATGAAAAAATCGAGCGACAACCGCTGCAACGCGGTAAATACGGCCGATTTCAAATCGAATGCGACCTTTGCCGCCAGTTTTGCGATAATGGTGCCGAACAAGACCCCGAATAACAGCGATAGCGTTCGGAATGCGAGAATGATCACAATGACAAGACCGATCTTCCCCGCGAAAGCGCCACTTCCGGCAAGCGCCTGATCAAAAAGCACCGTGCCTTGAAAATAAGGAATGACGAGACCGGTCGCCGAATTGAGCAGCATAAACAACACGATAAAGAAGATGGACAGCTTATACTTGCCCGCAAACGACAGCAAACGTGCGAAGACGGCATGCCTCTTCATGCATTTCGGGCAGAATGGCCTGCCTTCTTCAGGGTACATCAATCCGCATGTCGGACAGGAAGCCCCTTCCGATTCCTCGTTTTGTTCGAAGGCCTCCAACCGCTCGTTTTTCTTCATTTTGTCGAAGGCTCCCGCAAATCGGACGGCCTGTTTCATTTGACCG
The DNA here is from genome assembly GCF_041954005.1 of Priestia sp. BR_2. Lineage (NCBI taxonomy): Bacteria > Bacillati > Bacillota > Bacilli > Caryophanales > Bacillaceae > Priestia > Priestia sp. BR_2. The sequence continues at coordinate 96,856 of NZ_JAVFHM010000193.1, forward strand.
CTCGTGAATGCGCCGATCACTCGCTCTTCCCGCTCCTTGGCCACGACCATGCCGGAAGCGACCAGATTAACGATGACCAGGGATTCCAATCGTTCGACGGGAATGCGTTCCCATGCCCAATCGATGGAACGGTCTCTCCCCGGCTTGCCAGCGTCCTTGCTCCGGCGGGCTGCATCACTCGAAAACGTCTTCTCCTTCGAAGTGACGCTGCCACGCAAGATGTGAAGATATTCCCGGGACAAGACGAGATATCCGTCCGTATAGCCGCCGTCCGGCAACCGGTCACACTCCATCCAGTGCACCAGATCAGCGGCTTTTGTACCTTTTCTGTCCAACATGGACATGATTTCCTTCGGCAGTAGCGTCATGATCTTTTCGCCTTTCGGTCATTTTGGCTGAAAGTAAAAAGCCCGGCCATAAACGGACAAGGCTTCCTTGCACATTAGCTATCTTTAAAAAGGTGCTGAGAAAAATGATACAAATCGCTCTTCCATACGGACCAATCATGTCCGCCAGGTTCCTCAAACCAAATATGTGGAACCTGGTGCTCCGCCAAATACGCATGCGTCCGGTCGCTAATCGGCTTAAGACTGTCTTCGTCGCCGCATGAAAGCCACAGCAATTTGAGCCTGGCCGACGCTTCTTCCGGATGCGGGACGAGCTGTTCAGGAGATTTCGTATTGGGAGCCGGGGAAAAAGCGCCGATCCATGCGAAACGGTCGAGGTGCTTCAAGCCGATATTCAAGGATTGCCCCCCGCCCATGGACAACCCCGCAATCGCACGGTTTTCCCGACCTGTCGATACCGAATAACGCGACTCGACAAAGGGAATCAGGTCGTTTAGCAAATCGAAATTCGAACGTCTCGAATGCTTTCACTTTGTCCGGATCAAACAGGTCCCCTTCAGCCCGATCGTTCGGCATCGCACGGCCATTAGGAAAAACGACGATCATCGGCGCGAGCTTCCCATCCGCGCATAGATTATCCAGAATCGTCTGCGGATCCGCATGGCGGTGCCATTCCGACTCATCACCACCGATCCCATGCAATAAATAAAGCACGTTGTACGTTTTATCATCGCCATACCCTGGTGGCGTATAGATCGTCGCCTTTCGAAAGTTGCCTACCGTTTCGGATGCATATTCCACCGTTTCGATTATTCCCCTGTCGATATGTTCCCGCGGCCGATCGTATCCAGCCAATGCCGGTGCCGTCTCCTTCATATTCCTCTCCCCTTCATCTTATTGATTTAGCGCCAGTTAATGCCCAATCAAGCCTACCCTTGGAACTTTAAGCTATCGCAATCCTACGGGACGTAACCGAAGCCCAAAATCGTGAATCGCTTATCCTCGTGCCCTTCCGCCATTTGGATCTCTACCACATGTTCTTCTGACTTGGACTCATTGTATAAAATCACAGCATTGCAGTGGGTCCAGTTCACTTCAAGCGGATCGGCGGTCTTCTTCAGCTTCCCGTCCACCCATATCTTCGCGGTCCCGAATTCCCGGCTGCCGGAGTCTTTATAAACAAGGATGAGACTCTTGCTCCGGAAGGTCATCTTGAAGCTGTGCTTGCCGGAATCGGCCGTGTGCATCCAGTTGTGCGGGAATTGCGGCGTGCCGTATGCATGATCGTCCAGCTCCGCCATTTGCAGATCCGTGTCGGTGTCCGAAAAACCGCCAGGATCAATGCGGGCGATGCGGTCGCCATTCCTGCGATCAAGCAGCTGCGTTAAGGCGAAGTCGTTTCCGATCAGCGGAGGCTGTACATCCGTCAGGTCCTCCTCGTCGATGGAGGAACGATCGGTTACCTCGAATAACCAGCCCAAACAATCGGCCATCACCCGATGTCCTGCATTGGTCGGATGATATATGTCGTAGAAAAACTGCCTTTTCGTAATCACGTTGACTTGCTCCTTGCTGTATCGAAACTGTTCCGTGACCGCATCCTTCACGCTGACCATCGGAAGGTTGTAATGCCAGCCTACGGGGGCTAGCCGGTCTTGAAGATTCCAGTCGTTCACGAATACGCTGAACAGCAAAATCACCGCCGGCTTGTGATCGGCACGAAGAGCCTTGAGGACCAGGCTCTCGTAACAGTTTCCTTTCGTTTCGTCGCCGGCGTCGTTGACGGCAAACTCGACGATCACGATATCCGGCTGTACCTCCCCTTCTCGAAGCACATCCCGATCATAGCGGACGATGCCCAGCTCCGACGGTGTGCCGCCTACGCCGGCTTTGATCAGACGAATCGGGCTGTCGGCGGCTGGTGCAAACCTTCGCTTGAACAGGTCATAGGATTGGTATGCGTAGCATTGGGAATGGAGCGGGACAGCACCGGCCCCTTGGGTGATGGAACCACCGATGTAGGCGATGGTTACGGGCTCGCCTCGCTTCGCTTTTTCGATCGCCGCTTTTAGTCGTTTGTTATGGCCCGGGCTTATGAGCGATTTCTTAATCATGTCTTGATAGGCTTGTGATTCCACATCGACCGGCGGGTCGGCTGCAACCTCGGGAACTTGGTAACCGTCACGAAGATAGAATACGATGCTTGCCGTTGCCAACACGCCCCCTCGCTCAAACTCCAAGACGAATTTGCCCGGAACATGGTCATCCGAATATCGACCCTCGTCGTCGCCCAGAACCAAGAGCGTTTCCGTTCCGTTGGCTGGACAGGTTATACTCTGCCGGAATCCCGTTTCGTATGGATTCGCTTTTCCCTGGTTCCAAAATGTGAATAGGGCGCTCGATACGTCTCGTTCATGAGCATGAACGGAGATCCCGATACTGTCCACCAGCCGGCGGAGACCGCTGCTGCTCTTTAGCAGCTCAAGAATGGTTTCATCCGTCACACCCCCCGTAAATCGGGCTCTATCGACGAGTTGGCTCCCGTCCAGGTAAATCTCTTGCGTATACTTCCCATCGGGACGAATCGTCGCTTCGATTATCGTCTCATACAGGATGTACAGTCCGCGGCGTCCGACTGCCGGATCCTGCGGTGCGGCCGGGCCTTCCGTTTCATTTGCCGCTGTCGTCCCATGGTCTGACATGGCTCGTCATCCTCCTGCTCTACCGTTCGGCTTTTTCGTAGCGGAAATAATCGAAGTCGGCATGGCCGCCGATTTGCGTGGTGGCATAATAAAATAACCCGATCCGATAACCCATAAAGTGATCCAACGTATACCGCATGTTCAGCTCTCCGCCGATCGGCATCCACTCCGACCCGTCGACAGAATAATGAAAGGAAGCCACATCTTTGCTGTTTTCAAAATCAAAATGGATTTTCAAATGCACATCCCTGCCGTGAAAACGTACGGTTTCCAGCTCCTTCTCTAGGCCATTCCCATCGTTCACGCTCATCCCGATGAACTTGTCGCCGTTTTCTGCCACCTTAACGCCTACGGTGCCGAAATGGCTTTGCAGGGCAACAAGCCCAGCTCGATCGCCCGGCTTCATACGATCCGTATCCAGCAAGGCCAATCCCATGCAAGCAGGCCCTTCCGTACGCTGCGTTAACGTATTGCGCGCCTGAAGCACGCCTGCAGCCAAGCTGCCCGTCGTCAGTCTTAGAAAACCGGGGCGTTCGGTCACCGACCACGACCGATGATCCGGGTTGTGGTTCCACTGCCAATTCAGCGCCAGTTTATCCGATTCGTATTCGAATTCGTCGCTGATCACGAGCGGCTTCGCCGCGCCTTGCGGCAAGTCGACATCAAACCGTTCCGGCACCTTGCCTTCCATGCCGAACACCGGCCAATCCTCCTCCCAGGCCACCGGCACCAAGCACGGGATTCTGCCGACGGCATCATGATCCTGGAACAGCATCGCGTACCACTTGCCATCCGGCGTGTCGAATATTCCTCCCTGGGCAATTCCCTTGTTACGGTATCCGAGATCGTCATCCAATACGATTCTTCGTTCATAGGGGCCGAGCAATTCCCGTGACCGGTAACAGATTTGTCTGCGCCGGCCGTTGCCGAAGCCTGCTTTCGGCCATTCAATGAACAGCAAATAATAATAACCGTTGATTCGATAGGCATGGCAGCCTTCGCAGCGAAGTCCGATACCCTCCGCTTCCGTTTTGAACAGCAGCTGGTGGATTCCGTCCGATTTAAGAGCCGTGGTATCCGCGGTCAACTCGGTGATGTAAATATCCCCGTTGCCGTAGATTACGAAGACGCGGTCATCATCGAAGAGCAGGCCCGGATCATGCCGAAGTCCGTCGATGACCGAACGCTGCCACGGCCCCTGAACGATATTGTCCGTGCAGTACAAGTAAAATTTCCTGGTATCGTTGCTGGAGAAACAAACATAGAATTTGCCCTGATGATAGCGTAGGCTGGCCGCCCAGGATCCTTGCCCGTATATATTTTGGCCGTCTTCCAAACGATGGGCCTCGTTATCTTCGAGCGTATCGTATACGTAACTAACGATTTCCCAATGCATCAAATCCTCGGATCTCATGATCGGACAACCCGGCATCGAATGCATGCTGGTGCTGACCATATAATAAGCATCCTCTGCGCGGATGACATCCACATCCGGCACGTCCGCCCATATGATCGGATTCGTGATCAATGTCTTGTTCATAGATGGTTTCTCCCTTCAACTATTGGAGACTGCTGGGAACGGTGCGCGATCAAACATCCTGAAATGTCTGATCTGCCTTGGCTTCCTTCAACAGGTTCCAGTAAGATTCCTTCGGATGATGATTCTCATCGAAGACAAACGGCCAATTTTTGCGGCCCCTTACCGGAAAATGATCCAGCCAGGTATAATCGTCCGCCGCGCCCCAGAAGGTTACGGAAGTAATGCTGCCGCTGTACTCTTTAAGCAGCCGGAACAATTGTCCGTAACGCTCCGCCTGGCGCTCAAGCATTTCTTCCGTCGGCGCCGCCAGATCGGTCCGCTTATCCTCATGCGTGAAAACGGATACGTCAAGCTCCGTTATATGGAGCATCAGGTCAAGGCTTGCATATCTTTCGATGGCCCTGCGGATATCGTCAAGCGAAGGGAACTCCAGATTCCAATGAGCTTGAAGCCCGACGCCGTGAATCGGCACATCCTGCTCCTTTAACGATTTAAGGAGCGCGTAAATCTTCTCCCTCTTCTCCGGTACGGATTCGTTGTAATCGTTATAAAACAGCAGCGCTTGCGGATCCGCTTCATGCGCGTATTCGAATGCCTTGGCGATAAAATCCTCCCCGATTGACGCAAGCCACGGGGAAGAACGAAGAAGTTCGCTTCCGCTGTCGGCAATGGCTTCGTTCACGACATCCCAAGCATGGATATCTCCGCGATAACGGCCAACCACCTCATCGATGTGCGCTTTCATCCGCGCAAGCAGCAGCTCGCGGCCGGCTTTTCCGCCGGAGCTGTTTTGAAACACCCATTCCGGCGTCTGATTATGCCATACGAGGGTATGTCCTCGCACCGCCATTCCGTTCGATTTGGCAAACGATATAATCTGGTCGGCTTGCTCGAATGTATATACCTCTTCCGATGGGTGCAATCGCTCGAATTTCATTTCATTTTCCGCCGTAACGCTGTTGAAATGGTGCGTCAACAATTCCTTTTGGGTCACCATCGTGATCGGATTCACGGCAGCTCCGATGTTGAAGCTATTTCCAAAGGCTTCATGAAGCTTGGGCAGCTTCTCCACATTCATTCTCATCATTCGGCTTTCTCCTTATCACGTTTATTTGGGTAATCGGCATCGAGCTATACAATTGTTTATCCATAATTCTTGCTCGACACTGCGGTAACGTCTGTTTATAACTCGGTCTTCGCTGCCTCAACAACGGCCCAAAATGCCGGTTTGGGCTGATGTCGTTGATCGAACAGCAAAGGCGCATTGGTACGTGCGACCGGAAAACCGTGAAGCCAGGTATGATCGTCGGCGATGCCCCAAAATACGACGCCGCTAAGAATGTCCTTGTTTTGGCGGAATGCCTTAAACAACTCGCCATATCGTTCGGCTTGCAGGTTTAGGATTTCTTGCGGGAGATTTTGGCCGTAATCGCTGCGGTCGTTCCAGGCATAAATGCTCATGTCGAGCTCGGTGACGAGATTGTCGAGGCCAAGCTCCGCGAATTTCCGCATCGACGCGATGATGGAATCCACCGATGGACCATACATGTCAATATGCGTCTGATGTCCGACACCGTCGATCGGAACACCTTGCTCCAGCAAATCTTTCACCAGCTGAAACAAACGGTCCCTTTTCACAGGGTTATCCGTTCCGTAATCGTTAATATAGAGCTTCGCTTCAGGTCCTCCGGCTTCCCGAGCCGCTCGAAAAGCCGTTGCGATGTAATCGGTACCGGCAATTTTATACCAATCGCTCGCGCGCATCCCATCCGGATCCCCGGGTTCAATGACTTCATTCACCACGTCCCATGACGTAATCTCGCCCTTATATCGGCCGACGATCGTCCTTACGTGGGTATCCAGGCGTTCCAGCAGCAATTTTTTGTTCGCTTCCTGGCGCTTGGGGTCTGTCTCATCCACCATCGGCTTGCCTTCCGCATCTTGGAAAAACCATGCACCAACTTGGGTATGCCAGACCAGGGTATGGAAACGGACTTGCATGTTGTTCTCCTTGGCAAATTCCACGATTCGGTCGGCGTTCGTCCATTTAAACTGGCCTTCCGATGGCTGGATCGCATCCGGCTTCATTGCGTTCTCCGCCACCAGCCAGCGGACATGCTTCTTCAGCAGCTCCGACGATGGGCCGTTGGTCTGATTCGGTTCGATCGCGGCGCCGATCGGAAAATCCTCCTCGAATAGTTCATGAAGCGATGGAATATCTTGCCGTACAGACGGTTGTGCCTGCGGTTCAGTAGACGCGGGTTTGTTTGCCCTAGCTGGGGATTCGGCACTCGAATTCCCGTTCGACGCTTCGGAGTTCCCCCTTAGCTCCGCGGCTCCTTCCTCCAGTGTTCCTTGTGCCTGACTTTCCGCGGCCTGCTTGTTGCGGCTGTCCATATAGGACACGATTAAGAGGAGAACAACGGACGCTGCCACCGCAGTTGCCACTGACGTTACCGCCCATCTGCCGAGTTTAGACATACGAAGCAAAACACTGCCTCCTTTCCGCTTCGAGCAAAAAACAGAAATCCGGTACGGAACCCGGAACCCCGCCCGAATGATCATAACTCCATATTAGCGCTTACATTGTTTTTGCAACAACCTGCCAAATTGGGGTCCTTCACCCGTCCAATCTCAGGTTGTCAAAATTTCTTACGCGTTCACATACCGGTTATATTCAGTAAGAAGTAAATATCGGTTAGAAATATAAAGATCGGCACATTGTGATCCAGCCTTCCGTTCCCCATAATGTTATCAAACCGTATGTAAGCGTTATTACAAAGAAGTTAGGGGGAAGCATTGTGCATGATATTCTGCTTGTTGATCTGGAAACTCATGATGTAGAAACACCGGGAAGCCCGCCGGATTGGAATGATTTGAGATGCTCGCGGTGCCGCTGCGTCAGGTCCTCCTCGTCCGCTATGCAATTCGTTGCCTTGGAGCCTTACACGGTAGTAATTATCCATGCGTTCGGTTCAGATTCCGCAGGCATGGAGTTATGCGAACAAATCCGGTGCGTAAGCCGAGTCCCTATCATTGTTGCCGGAGGCAGCACGGACTTTTATTGGACCCGGAAAGCCTTGCAGCTGCAAGTCAACGATTATTTGCCAGCACCGTTCACGATCGAAGAGCTCAGCTCCAGCTTGCAGATGATCACGCCGGCAACCGATTCCGGTGACGGGAATCCGTGTCTTAGAGTGTCCCATGTCCATGCGGAAAAGGAGGATCAGGTCATTCAAGAGGTCAAGGAATACTTGGAAGATTCGAAGTATCAAAACGTCACCTTGAAAGAAATTGCCGAGCGGATGCATTTCAACTACTCCTATTTAGTCCAAAAATTCAAGTTCCACGAGAAGATGACCTTTAACGAATATCTGTTGCAGCAGAGGATGGAGAAAGCGAAATTCTTGCTGGTGCACACCGACATGAAGATATACGAAATCGCTGACATGGTGGGTTATAACGATATGGACTGGTTCTATAAAAAATTCAAGTCCTATGCCGGCGTAAGCGCTAACATGTTTAGAAAAATGCATGGATCGCAGACAGTTCAGATCGCCTCTGGCCAGCATTAACTTGTACGTACATTATAACCTCGAAACCTAAAAAAGGCGCTGCTTTTTTCGAGAGCGCCTTTTTAGATTGCAATCATGTTATTAACGAACAGGCAATATCAGCAATCAATGATGAAATTTCCATGCCTCGAAATCAAATAGCCTCTGATCCCGCTGCCCGGTAAATACGAAGTAAAGATGATGGATGCCGGATGCGCCCGAAACCTCTATGGAGAATTCCCTACGCTGTTCCGTACCGGATGAAGGCGGTACGTCCACCGTGCCGATCCGTTCTCCATCCGGACGATCCAGCCGAAGCTCCAGCCGCCCTCCCGCATCTATACCCGAGACCCAAGCCGTAAACGCAGATGCTCCTTTCCCGAAATCAGCATTGGCCACAGCGATCCAATCCTTGTCATGGATGTCCGTGACCGTCAGTATCGGGCCGCCCTGCGAGTCCTCAGCAGCCGTAGACGTATCGACTTGAATTCCGGCATTCCATGCCATCGTTACCGCCTCCGTTCGTTGGAAAGGATTGAGCGGCTGGATCCCTTTCACGCCTTCCATGTCAGCTTCAATCTCCCTGATGGTACCCTCCGGCTCGAAATAAACCCGGTTCAGATGGGTGGAGCGATAGCCTTTGGGAACCCCCATGGATTTCGACAACGTTTGGGCGTGATAGGCAATATACCAGTTTTGTCGGAGCTGAAAGATGACGTGATGATTATTCCCTCCGACCCCGAAGAAATGCCCTGGATTTTTCAAAATAGTCCCTTGATACGTCCAGGGTCCCATCGGATGCTCGCTGACCATATAAGCGATCTCGCCTGGAGGAGGACTGTTCTCCGGCCGCGTTCCTCCGGAGAAATTGGAACAGTACGTATAGTAATACCTTCCACCAAACTTGTTGATTCCTGAATCCTCGAACATATAAGGAGCCGGAATCGTGACGGCTTCTCCAAGCACGCTGACCATATCTTCGCCAAGCTGCATGACGCGTGCCGTATCCGGCATTTCGGCTTTGCCTTCCGGAACGCCGCCGCCAAAGTAGATATAGGCTTTCCCGTCATCGTCAACGAGCACGGCGGGATCAAACAACCACGTGACTCCTTCCACGCCAGGCGTGTTTCTTGTGATCAGCGGCTTTCCTATAGGATCTATCCACGGGCCAACGGGGCTGTCGCTCGTCAGTACACCGATGCCGCTGGCATTGTTGGCAAAATAGAGGAAGAATCGATCTTCCCCGTGAATCACCTTGTGCGCGGCCGCTGGTGCCCATGATTGCGTTGCCCATGCGGCAGCGCCGGTCGGTCCCGCGACCTGGATTGCGCCGTGATCGGTCCAATTGACCAAATCCGAAGAAGAGATGACGGACAGCTTGTTGATCGTGCTGTAGCTGTTGTCCTTGACGTTCCCGTCACCGTCATACTCTAGTGCGTCATACGTGTTATATAAATATACACGTCCGTCTACTGCCAGAGCATAGGGATCCGCGCCGAATTTATGCGAGACGACCGGATTCCCATTCGGAGGAATCTTGCCGATCGCGACCGCGTACGGCTCGCTGCGGGTGCTGTCCGCATCCCGAATCGTATCCTTGCCGCTGCTGCCCTGGTCCATCATTTCAGTTCCCGCCTTGCCTGCTTTGATTTCATCACTCATCTTGTCACTCAACTCCTGGTTTAACAGTTTTGGATCGTCTTGGCCACGATTCGCAAGGTTTGCAAAGACAAACATTATGCAAACGAACGCGAATACGGTAGATATGACCAGTAACGGCTTTACGGGCTTCATCCCTGAACACGCCCTCCTCCATCGTTACTTGGCGACCTGTCATTCCCATTACGGGTCGACATTCCGGAAGTGGTCGTAAAAAGTGTACCTCTTGCTAAGCAAGGCAACAACCCGACATTCCATCTGAAAACACCGGACTAATGGTAGGTGGCCGGCCTAATTCACGAGATTGTCCCGGTACTCCTGAGGCGTTAACCCCGTCGCCTTTTTGAAGAAGCGGGTGAAGGAATGGGCGGCATCGTATCCGACAAGAGGAGCCACGTCCCTTACTTTCAAATCCCCTTCCTTAAGCAGCTCCTTGGCTCTTCGTATTCGGCATTTTTCGATATATTCGGAGATGTTGATTCCCCGTTCTTGCTTAAACAAGCGCGATAGATAGGACGGATTGAAATAATAGCGTTCGGCAAGATGCACAAGGGTCACGTCCTGATCCAAATGCTCCTCGATATATTGACATACCCGATCAATGACATGCGCCGTTTTGCCTCGCTCATCCATTCGTTTGAAAGCGAAGATGTCTTCGGCCGTTCGCCTCAAATACCGAAAAGCTTCCTTCATGGAATCATGGCCTTCCAAGTCCAGCAGCTTTCCCCGTTCACCGGTCGGATCCTGAAGACCTAGCCGGGTCAGCTTCGCATACAACACCAGCGCAATAGAATAATAAGCTTGGGCAGCGTGCTGATGAAGATCGTCCACGGTCAGCACGAATTCCGACATCTGCTCCAATTCTTCCATAAATTCATTTTCCCTTCCGGCCTCCAAATGTGCTTCCAAGATGTCCGCCTTATGGCTCGCCTCCACTCCTTCCTTGCAGTGCGGCGATTTGTCAGAGTCGGTTTGATCCTTGAAAATCATCGGAATTCCGTCGCCCAGCTTTAGCTGCTGCAGCCTTCGCAGCCGTTCATACTGTGGTGTCACATCCTCCCACCGGCACGGGAAGCCGCTTATGGTGAACGATACGGTAAGTTCAAGAGAATCAAGGCAGGCTTCCTGGATGAGTTCAAGCGTACCCTCCAAATAAAGAACCAGACGATCCCCGGTTGGGTTCTCGGACCGCGGCTGGAGCAGCCATAATAAATCCCCGTGTTTGTCCACGACGCCGATGCTGCGGACATGCTCCTCCATAAAAGAATTCCATATCCATCTTACCGATCGATGGCCATTTTTCTTTTCTGCATATGCTTTGCCTGCTGAATACGCTACGCGGCCAAGCGCTAACAGTACAGGGAATTTCGGATTCAGCCCAATGTTCAAGGTTTGGAAATCGTCAATCATCGCTTCGTTATCCGCTCCAAGCAAGCTGCTGTCCGCTACGAATTGCCGGAAGTACTCCCCCTGCTCCATCCACTCCAGCGCTTCGATCTGCATGCGAGATTGCTTAAGCCATTCTTTCATGCGGTTGCCGCTCTCGATTTCATGGATAACTTCCTTCACGACCTCCATGACCTTATCGAAACCTTCCGTCTTCAACAAATAGCGAATATTGGGCATCTGGATCGCTTGATAAGCGTAATCGAAATTACTGTACCCGGTCAGAAAGATAATTCTGCACCTTGGCCAGAGAGCGCGGATGCTCTCCGTCAATTCCAATCCGCTCATGCCCGGCATGCGTATGTCCGTCAGAACGATGTCGATTCTCGTGCGCGATATCCAATTCAGCGCTTCCTTGCCGGAGTAGGCCCGGCAAACATCAAGCTTTTCGGGCATCCATTGATGAAATACTTCGAACAAACTGTTCGTAATTATCTCTTCATCGTCGACGACCAGCAATCTATACATGTCCATTCCCCTCCGTCAGCCTGATTCGAATCTGGACCCTCAATCCATTCAATGGACTTCTTGAAAGAACTAATCCGCTGCTTTCCCCGTACGTTAAAGCAATTCGCCGATGGATGTTGATAAGGCCCGTCACTTCAGGGGATTCAGGGGATTTAACGGATTCGGACGTCCGTTCAAGCCGCCTGTTTAGCGCTTCGATTTCGTTATCCGTCAGCCCGTTCCCATTTTCTTCAATCACGATGGAGGCTTCGTCATTATCCAAATGAAACGCTACATGCAGCAAACCTTCATCCTGCATTTTTTCGAGACTGTGCTCATAGGCGTTTTCGATAATAGGCTGAATGATCAATCGCGGCACCTTGATGGTCTCCATTTCCTTCGGCAGCTCCCCGAATTGAACGCGGATCCGCCTTGAGAATCTGAGCTTTTGAATCTCGGTATAAATGCGGGAATGCCTTGTCTCTTCCAGCAATGGAACGTTGTCCGCATCATTGCGGGTAATGAATCGAAAATATTCTCCAAGCATGTTCGTGAACAACTCGATTTGCGCGACATCCCCCGTTTTGGCCAGGGAACTCAAGATGAAGAAGCTATTATATAAAAAGTGGGGATTGATCTGGGATTGGAGCTGTTTCAGCTCCGCCCTTTGCATCATGAGCTTATGCCTGAAATCCTGATCAATCAAATGCTGCAGCTTGATAAGCATATGATTGAATCGATCGTATAAATAGCCGAACTCATCCCTTTGTCCATGCCTGATCCGGATATTAAACATGCCATCTTCCATTTTCCTGAAGCTTTGGACAAGCAGGAGCAGCGGTTTATGAACCAGCTTGTATGTCGATACGGCATAGATGGCGATGGCTAAGAGCGTCGTGCCTGCAAACAGCCAGGCCCAGACATAAAATTTACTTAGCGGCCGCTTCACCACCTCGGTAGGCAAGTAGGTGAACACGGATAATTTCAGCTTGTCGGAATACGCCTTATCGATCAGATACCTGCCTGTACCGATCGTAATCATTTGGCGATTCGCATTTGGGATGGCCTGCATGGCCCCTCCCATTAAACGATCCGCCTCTTCATGGCTGGCCAGAGCAAATCCGGACGGCTCGGAAACGATAAAAGCCCCGCTTTCCGGATATACGCTGATTTGCATCAGGGATTCCCTGAGTTTGCTCGGATCCAGTTCGATCTGAACGATCAGGAACGGCTCTTCCCCTTTTCTAGCTCCGTATTTAGCCGCTACAAGATGGAGCGTATCGTCGATCTGCAAGAGTCTCGCATTGCCGCGCGCCTTTCCTACTTGGACATTGTTATACCGTCTCGAGTCGAATGGGTTCATCCCGGTCATGGCTGAAATCGTTTTATCCATGCCGCGGATATGAACGAATACGTCTTTTATGTAGACACTGCTGTTTTTGATGGAGACCAGTCGAGGCAGCAAATAATGGAGGCTTGCTTTTCTATCGACCGTGCTCATCATCTCCCATGTCAGCGCCATTTTGTTGAGTTCCCCGTCCTGCAAAATATCGTATTGCTGAATTTCCAACCATTCGATTTCCCGGTTCAACCCGTCCAGGTAAGCCGAAAGTTGCGCTTGCGAATTTTTGGATATTTCCTGGCTAGCGTATTGGTAACTCCAGTTATACAGATAAACACCGAGAATGATAAGCGGAAGAATAACGAATAGATAGGTAGCAACCAATCGAATAAAGATGGTATTACGAATGGAATTCACGGGTAACTTAAGCAATTAAACTCCTCCGATGCGTGTGAATATGCTTGATGATTAGCCGCCTGATGGCCTTTGAAGCCAATCATGCTTGCGGGGCTCATGGTTCTATGGACGGCCTTTCTTGTCCTCGTGCCATTGATTCACTTCGGCCGTAATGTCCGCGCCGCCAAGCCGATACCATTCCTCGACAAACCGGTCGAATTGGTCGACGGGTTCGCCGAGGATGATATTAACGAAGTAATCATGCTGAAGATTGTCCAGAATGTTTCTTCTTTCGATCATGGTTTCGGTCGGAGCGCCGGCAAATGCATCGAATAACAACTGATCGTTTTTCTCGTATTGGTCCAGGATACTCATCGCACCGGATGCCCCGTAGATTTTTTCCCATCCCCAGCCGGATTCGCTGTCTTCTTTCTTATCCATATATCGATCGATTCGGTCTTGTATGAATCCGGACTCACCTTGTAACTGTGACGTCGAGCCTTGTCGACGCGCTTCGGCGATTTGCCGGTAGGCTTCGAGGTTTTTATCAGCAGGGAAAGGAGTCACGGGAGATAGACCCCACACGGGCGAGGAATCGTTGTAGTAAGTCCCGTACTCGGCCGTTTTGCCCCAATTTTTTTCAAGATGCAAATTGAACATTTTCAGAATCGCTTCCGGGTGAGCGAAATCCTTTCTTACGGCGTAAAAAGAACTTGTGGTAAATTTAAGCGGAACCTTTGGCGCCTTGCCGGAGTCAGTAACAATGGGAAAAGCCTGCCACTCTGCATCCGGATCGCCGCTTCGGCTGGATTGAAACAAGAACGCTCCCCATTGCTCTCCATAGGCCATTCCGATCTTCCCATCGGCTATGAGCTGTTTTGCTTTGCTTCCGTTTTTAAAAATGAATTCACTCTCGATTTCATGGTTGCGATACATATCCTGAAGCGCTTTGAGCGCCTGTTTCACTTCGGGCTGAATGCCTCCGTATACGAGTTTGCCGCTCTCGTCTTCAAGCCATATGTTCGGGTAGGCTCCATAACCGGCCATGAATCCGGTTAAGCCCATGACGGGGTCCCACAAATATTGGGTAGCCGCTATTCCATAGGTGTCCTGTTGGCCATTTCCGTCGGGATCCTGTTCTGTAAACGCTTTCGAAATTGCCAGGACATCATCCATCGTTTGCGGAGGCAACAGTTCCAATCGGTCCAGCCAATCCGTTCGAATCCACAGAAACATCGCCTTTTCGATAGAGGAATCGGTCTCTGGTATGCCCATCAGCTTGTCACCGATTATGCCGGATTCCAGGGTGCCGCTCCCTTCCTGACGATGAACTTGCCGAGTCAAAGCTGAAGCATATTCCTCATAAGCCTGCGTCAGATCCTGGATCAGACCGGCATGACTCAATTGCCTGAGCTGCTGGGCATTGACCTTGACGATATCCGGAATGTCCCCTGAAGCCAGCATAATATCCAGCTTTTTGTGGTATTGTTCGCTTCTCACAGCCCATTTGTATTTGATTTGAATGCCAAGAACTTGTTCGTACAACTGACTCCAGCGATTGTCCTCCAGCGTTTCATCAGGCAATGCCTTCAGAATATCTTCCAAGCCGTCGCCGATTTCTCTCACAAGCGTGACTTCGATCGGCGGATGATAAACGCTTAATGACTTATCGTTGTATACGCCCTCCCCGCGTGTTTCCGGCCCCCGATTGTGGTCGATACCGCTGCTTTGGTGACAAGACGCCAGTGTTGAACCAAACAGTAAAGCGCTTAGCATGACCTTGGAGAAATTCTTTACGATGATCAGCAACAGATAACACCCTTTCCTATCGATTAATTGTATTATTATACTTTAAAGGCTCCGGCCCACAATAAACATTTTTTTACTTACTATCCCATTATTTACTTGTTGCTGCATGCAAGCAAAAACCGCCATCCCCTAGATTCGGGGTGGCGGTTTTCATGTTGAAATGTTAGCCTACGATACCGGTACGCTCGATACTTTCCACGAAGTATCGCTGGATGAACAAATAAATGACGATCAACGGAAGGATGGCCAGCAAGATGCCGGTATCCTGCACCATACTCAAATAAAAAGGGTCTGCCTTCGACGGATCGCCGCCCAGCATGATGGACAGATTGTACGGCAGCGATGAAAGCTGGGTGGACATGACCTTGCTTGAAGTCAGATACGTCGTCGTGTAGAAGCTGTCGTTCCATTGCCAGACGAAGGAGAACAACGTCGTGGTAATGACGGCAGGAATCGCGTTCGGCATCATGATGCGGGTAAAGGTGGTTCCGACGCCCGCGCCGTCGATATACGCGGCCTCCTCCACTTCTTTCGGAATGCTGCGGAAAAATTGTCGGAATATAAAAATGTACAAACCGGCTTTGAGGGAATTGGCCGTCAGCGAAGTCAGAATGAACGGCCAATAGCTGTTTAACAGATTGGCGGATTTTCCGGTTATGAGCGGGATCAAGCCCATCAGCGTAAAATCTTTCAGATTCAAGTATATAGGAATGAGAATCGTGGTTGGGGGCACCAGTATCGTCAGGATAACGCAAGCGAACATAAATTGGCTGCCCTTGAACTTCAAACGGGCAAAGCCGTATCCCGCAAGCGCGCAAGAAGCGGCTGTCAAGACCGTCGTCGTCGCCGACAGCGCAAACGTGTTGAACAGCGTTTCCCAGTAATCCATAATGCGGATGGCATCAAGGAAATTGCTCATCGTGAAATTTTCCGGAATCCATACGACGACCGGTGAATAAAGATCGGCCTTGTCTTTGACGGCCGTCGAGATTTTTTGCAGAATCGGATACAGAATGACAAAGGACAGGCCTGCGATCAATGTTAAACGTATGAAAGACCAGAGCCATCGTTTCCAATGATCGAGCGATAGCCACCGAGATACCGGCATAGTATTCACCTTCTTCTATTCATGGTAAAAGACCTTCCTGGATACCAAATATGCGCTGATTAATAGGATGATAGTAATGGCTAAGAAATAAATCCAGGCCATCGCTGAGCTAAGGCCGAAATCGAACTGAACGAAGCCCGTGGTACGGATTAACTCTGTCAGCTCATTTCGGGAGAACGAGTCGATAATCGTATAAATCATATTGACCAGGATTAGCGGGCTGACCATCGGAAACGTGATTTTCCAGAAGGCTTCGTAACCCGTTGCCCCTTCCATCTTGGACGCTTCATACAGCTGGGGAGATATCGTCTGGATGCCAGCCAGGAATATGAGAATCTGTACGCCGGATTGGCTTACAATATCATAGATACGATCCACGGCTCCCGTTAAATAGTTTACGATGGTCTCGCTTACGCCGGCTTGAAGCATTAATCGCTCGAGCTCAAAGCTTCCCAAAGCGTTGATCAGCCCTCCGGAACCGGCATTCTGATCATTGATCGCCTGAACGAGGCTGCTGCTTTCCAGGGTCAGTATGACCCCGGAAGCAAGAATGACAGGCAGGAAGAATATCGATCTGGCAAAGGAACGGCCAAGGAATTTCTGATTCAGGACAACAGCCAGAAAGAGGCTGAAAATAACGATCAAGGGCACGTTCACCACCATATTAACAATCGCTTCGGTCAGCATTCGATTAAAGCTGGTGTTGACCGTAAAGGCGGTCACATAATTTTTCATCCCCATTAGCGTAATGCCGATTCCTTCGGAATTCGCGGTTACAGTGCTAAAACTGTAGATCAGGGAAGTCAGCAAAGGGATCAGGAAGAAAAATATAAAGCCGAGAAGCCAAGGCATAACATAAGCAATGCCCCATAAAGCCTTCTGTTTCCCATAGCTCCTTTGCTTTCCCCCCAATCGCTGGGTTATGAATTTCACGGCGCTTCACCACCTGTCACATAGCTTTCGGCTTCAATGGTTAGATCGTCAATCGTCACCGGTACATGATTATAATTCACGATGACATAAACGCCGCTCTCATATATCGTCTTGAATACGCCGTCAGCCAATTCGTCATGTCCGATGATCCGATCATGGCGAACCTTTTTCAGAAAAGCATTCACTTCCTCATAGATACGGGCGGCTTCATCGATCCATATCTCGTAATTGGCGGAGAACAAGTCGTTATGCGCCGTGTCCTTTATGTTGTGATTCGGTTCATAGATCCATTGGAAGTACACGCCGGAACCGTACTCCAAACACTTCAATATATACGGTTTGGGATCGGTATACGCAGTCAGATTGTAGGGTGAGCCTGTGTAATCGATATAACCGCGGACGACCATTTGATAGAACGGGATTTCCGCGTCCTCGATTTTAAACCTGCTGCTTGTCATGGGCGCGTGGGTGATATCGGTTAAGAAAGGCAGCGCATAAGCATTTCCTCCGTTAGCCATGACCTGAAGATTGGCATCTTCAATTTTGTTCAGCGCATCCTGAGACAAATGCTCGGACTCCGTGCGGTCAATTTGGCGGTGCTTGCGAAAATCGCTATCGAGCTCGGCGGCCAGATCACTCAGCGAAACGGCATTTGCGCCGTATTTGCCATAGTCCTTTAAGAAAGCTTCCGTGTAACTACCTATAAACCGCGGCGATATGACATAGGTCGGCGAACCGGTCCGATCCCGGCGCTTCAATGCCGGATTGAATGAATAGAGCTCTGCGGGGACGCCTCGCAGCGTTCTGGCCGCCTCCTTCGTTACGTTGAACCCGGAACCGGACAATGCCGTAAGGATGGCGACATCCGGATATAGCGTTACCCCATTCTCGTTAGCATAGGATAACAGGCGCCGAAGTCCCTTCTCTCCTCCTACCTGCTGGTCAACGGAGACGCTGCCAGGTACCTCATGAGCCAGCCCCTTGTTGAACCAGCCGCTATACTTCAATTTGATGTCATGGATTCCACGCTGGCTCATGTCTGTCAGAATACTTTGCGCTTGTTCAAAGGTCGTGAGCGGCTCCAGCGCCCGATAGGGAATTCCTGCAAAATGCTTCTTCTTATAAATGCTGCCTACGAGCTCCAGATAGAACGGCATATTCTCCCCGTTCCTCTCGGCAATTGCGGGAAGACCGCCATGCTGCTCCAAATATTTTCTGTAATAGGCAGCAAGTCCTTGATAGGAAGCCGACTGCTTGCCCACGAAGGCATATCGGACCGTAAAATCGCTTCGCATCGGAGCTTCCTGAAATTTCGGAAGCGAGCGCTGCTGGCCGTTCGCATCCAGGCTTAAGTCGCCTTTGTTGATCACCGTGAACGTCGGGTAAACGTAGTTATAGCTGTTCAGTCTGCCGCTAACGTCAGCATTGATTGTCGCGGCCGGAGCCCCTTCCTCGATGATGCCGATAAATGCCCCGGCTTGACGGATGATTCCGAACACCGGCAGCCTGATTTCCTGGCTGAGTTCTGCCGTTTCGATGCGGCTCATGGTTCGGTCAGTTCCGTACACGTTCTGTTGGTAGGCTGGATACCGGGTCTTGCCGTTATTAAAATGGATCAGCGCCCCCGATCCGTCCGGAATGAAGATCGAGCCTTTTTCTTCCGTTCCCCCGGCACCGAAGAAACTCAGGAACGATATGGTGTTCACTGGATATTCAGCCGGGAAATCGATGCTGGAAACCGGGATCTTGGCGAGCAGACTGTCGCCGTCCAGCGCGTATTCAACCGAAGCATGAAATACCCGCGGTTCAGGCTTGGTCTGATCCAAATGGTTTTCCTCAATGTCGACCAGCAAATCTTCTTCGGTATACCCGGCATCCTCAAAGGCTTTAAGCGCCCGCTCCAGCTGAAGGCCTTTAAGCGCGCCGTCGGACCGGACATACATCCCCTGTTCCGCATCCTCGGTGTACGCGATTTTCAGCGTTCGCTGGCCCGTGCTGTCCAGCTTGCTTAACAGGTTCTGCTCAAAGCGCGACTTGCTGATCTTCATGGGCATGTCGTCGATTGTTTTCTTGTCCGAGCCGAACCGGTAGTTTACGCGAACGCCATTTGCGATTTCCTCCATGCCGATTTGTTTATAGGCCACGCTATCGGCATGCGAATTGACGGAGTTTATTTGTCCGAAACTATTATAAAAATCAAGCTTCAGCTGAGAGGACAACAAACTCTTGTTCACGCCTGCAGCCAGCGGATCCGACTCGCGCCCGGGAGGATTGCTGTGCCAAACTTCCCCGCTCGCTTTATGCACGACGGCGATCGCCCCCGTCTGATCGTCCGCTAGCAGCTGCAGTTGATCGTTCTCGGCGATGCCTTTCATGCCTTGGACTTTCGGATTGGCGAACGACGCCTTAAGGGTTGAATCGAGTTTAAACGTTTCGGTGAGCCTGTTGACTTGATCGCCACCTGCCTCATCGGGTCCTTTATCCGTACATCCGGCCATGATCAGCGCTGTCAGTACACTGGCAGCAAGCAGCATATATCTAGCGAAATTTCCCATTTTTCCTCCTCCTTAAGTTCTCATGACAAATTCTTGATAGATGACGGATATAAAGGCCACGATCTGTTGGACCAAGCTGAAAAACAGCAAACTGATAAAAGCCATGAACCCCATGGCGACCAGGGTTAACATCATAATTCCGATCGTTTTGGACGGGGAAAACTGATGTACGGTCATATTGCCGATAAACAGCAGATATACGAACCAAAGAACCGCAACGGAGTTGGAAAAATAATAGAAGGCGGTCTCTTGCAGCGAAACGAGATTGCTGAGCCAAATCCATGGAAATTGAATGATCACGAGCGGCAGAAGCGCAAAGCAGGTCGAAGTGAAAATTTCGACGAATTTGCCTTCTCCGTCCATCAAGGTCGTAAGCGACCAGTTGGCCACGCACCAGAACAATACCGGCACGATCACATAGACGATTTCCATGAAGCTGTTCATGGTCTCTGGATTGTACACATGGACTAGAAAACCACTGTACTGGCTCCCCAAAATGTTCGTAACGGCCACCAGGAACAATACGCAAAATGAAATGATCAACGTGAATTTTCGGTTGCGATCGTATTTCAGGTCCCAATAGCCTTCAAAGGGATGAACCATGAGATTTAGGGGGAATCGAATCCAATCCCTGCTCATGCGGAAGCCCCCTTTCTTCGTTCCTTCACTTTCCGAAGCCTTGCCGCGGCAAAAATACCGATTCCGGCTAAGAACAGCATGGTCATGATCACCGGAAAATGCTCTCTCATGACTTCTTTTCGATATAGCAGGAATGCTTTGGAATAGTTTTTTTGATCCAAACTGCGTTTAAAATGCTTCATGGCGTCCTTATAATCGCCTTGACGAAGCAAGGCTTTACCGATCCCCGCATAGGCAAAATCCAGATTGGCATTCATGGCGATCGTTCGATTAAACAACGCAAAAGCGGTTTCTTCCTCGCCACGGTAATAGCTTTTGACTGCTTCATTCAGCGTTCGACCGTATTCGGTCGTTCGGAAGACGGTGATTTCGCCAAGCGCTTTATCCAGCACAAGAAAATCCTCGCCGATTCGATCGATGGCGGCCGGCGTATGAAACTGGCCCAATTGGTTCCCCAGCCCGCCGAATACGTACATCAGATGACCGTCCCCGTTGTAAGTAAACACCCGCCCTCGCTTGCCATCGAGAACGGAGTAAATCTCGCTGTCTGTAACATCGATATCGATCAGCTTAGAAGGACCTTCGCTGCTGATGTAAAGAATGTCGCCCTGCGGGTCGGAATACCCAGTTCTTCGTAAAATGTCGCTGCCTTGCGCGTTTAGCTTCTTAATGTTGTTGCCCCACTGGTCTCCGTTAGTGGCATAGATAAATCCTTCCGAATCAATATCCAGATTCGTAAACTCCGTAGGCGTAAACATGACCATCTGGCTTCGCTGCGCTTTAGTCGAGATCTGCTTCCAGAAATATTCGATCGGATCGATATAAACGCGATTCGCGCCAATGAAAGTAGTAAACGCCCCTTCGGCGTTGAATTCCATGAACCCGTCAAACACGCCGCCAGCCATGACATAAATTCGCTGCGCATGGTCCATTACGACCCGCACGGGTTCGAATTTAAACGAATCCTGCAATAGTTCCGACTCCGGCGAATCGATGATCTTGACCAGCTGAAAATCCGCATCTAAGTGAACCACCCTCTTGTTACCCGTGTCCGCTACAAGCACATCGCCGTCATCCGTCACGAAAATCCCTAGCGGTTGAAGGAATGTATCCGGCTTGCCCTCTCTCGTAAAGGAATCCACGGTGCTTACCAGCTTTAGATCACGGTCCAGCACAACGATCCGATTGTTGCCTGAATCCAGTACGTATACGCGATTGTCGGCGGCGACGTGGAGATCGCTGGGCTCTTGGAAAGGTCCCGTCCCCAGGTCCGAGCCGCTGATCCATTCGGTCGCCACATAAGCGGCCGGCGCTGCGACGGCATCGCCCCAATAGGAATAATTGTAGGAGTCCGCGGCGCTCTCGGCGCTTACGTTCCCCGTTCCTGCGCCAACCCCCAATAAGCAGCAGATCAAGATGAGGAGAGGCGTTTTCAGTTTGCGCAAGCTATTGATCAATCTGGTCATGCCTCCTTTCTAATCCTTCATCCCTGAAGTGGCCATCGTCTGCATGACGCTGCTCTGGGAGATGATAAA
This sequence comes from Priestia sp. BR_2, assembly GCF_041954005.1. NCBI lineage: Bacteria > Bacillati > Bacillota > Bacilli > Caryophanales > Bacillaceae > Priestia > Priestia sp. BR_2. The sequence continues at coordinate 118,868 of NZ_JAVFHM010000193.1, forward strand.
GAGCGTGATGGGAACGATCATCAGGAGCAAAGCAACGGCCGCGCCGACGCCGGCTCTTGCGATTCCGCCTTCCGTGATCTGTCCCAGCGCGAAGTGTAACGTCTTCAGATGCTCGCTGTATATAAAGCTGCCGCCATCGCTGCCCCAAAGCGCCGGAAATTGCAAAATCATAAGCGTCAGCCAGGCAGGCTTCACGTTCGGCATCACAATGGACCAGTAAATCCGATACTCGCTGGCCCCGTCAATTTTGGCCGCCTCGAGCAGCGCGTCGGGAATTTGCTCCATAAACTGCTTCATCAGGAACAGCCCGAGCGGAAAAGCCAAGGAAGGCACGATGATGGAGGCATGCGTATTGATCCACCCTAGCCAAGACATGACCATATAGTTCGGGATCGCCGTTACATGGGGCGAAAACATCAGGGCGAGCACCACGATGGAGAACAGCGCTTTCGAGCCGGGAAACCGGTATTTGGCCAGCGGATAGGCTGCTGCGGACGCCAGCAGGATATGTCCGGCCGTTCCAATGATGGTGATCAATAGCGTGTTTGCGAAATAGCGCGATAAGGGTACCCAGGAATTCCCCATTAACACCATCAAGTCCAGGAAATTATCCATCGTCGGATTGTTTACGAAAAACCGTGGAGGGAAAATGAACAATTCGTCCAGCGGCTTGAATGCGTTGTTCACCGCGTAAATCAAGGGCAATGCCATGAAGGCTCCGAACAAGGCGAGCAGCGCAAACAGCAAAATGCTAACGGGCAAAGAACGGTTCAGCGTTCTCGGCAGCCGGAAATATCGAATCATTTTCGCAGCCAACGTTACTCACCTATCTTTCTCAACATTTTTTGCGTCAACTTGTTGGTTCCTACCATCAGCAGGAACAGGAACGTCGCGATGGCCGATGCGTAGCCGAGTTCAAAGCGGATCGTGCCGAAATCCATCAGATGGGTTACGATCGTGTGCGCCGCATAGTTAACGCTCGGAAACCCGGCGAGCGCGATGGAAATATCCGCGACCGCGAATGCGGTTGTAATCTGCATGACGGCCCCGAACATCAGCTGCGGCCTCATGGACGGCAGCGTAATATACCAGAGCTCCTGCCAACGATTTTTTATGCCGTCCATTGCCCCGGCTTCGATCAGTGACTTGTCGATCGTTTGCAGACCGGCGATAAAAGCCAGAAAGCTGGTGCCCAGGCTGAGCCAAAGCTGTACGATAATCACGATCCATAGAATATAGTTTTCATTCAGAAGCCATTGAATCGGTTCCAAGATAAAGCCCGCTTTCATAAGAAATCCGTTTAAATACCCGTAGCTGTCACCGGAAAAGATGATGAGCCAAATGAAATAAACGTTTCCCGATATGGAAGGCGCATAAAAGACCAGTGTCATGAACGCTCGCACTTTGGGCGACAGTTCATTGATGATCCATGCGAATACAAAGCAGGCGATATAACTGACAGGACCGGTTACGACTGCAAACATCAAGGTGTTTTTCAAGGCGATCATAAAGATATCGTCATTCAGAAATAGTCTCGAATAGTTTTGCCAACCGACGAACCTCGGAAATTCCAGCATGTTAAAGTAAAAGAAGCTTAGGGCAAAGGAAAAGACCACTGGAATAACCGTAAACAGAAAGAAAATAATCATATACGGACTCATCAGCAAATAGTAATGCTTGCTGCGTTTTAACTCATTTATGAAGGAGACCCAACGGCTGTTCCTCTGCACATTCGATTTGGGGCTCTTCACGGTTTGAATTCCTGGTTGCATCGACTACCGCACCTCCCCTGTTAATATGGCAAATTGAACTCCTTCCGCTTGATCTCGATTTCATCGTTAATGTACAGAATATAATCGGATAAGGCTTCTCGCGGATTTTCGCTGGCATTCACCACTTTTCGAAACGCATTGTCCAAATGCCTGCCCGTGAAATATCCTCCTGGCACTTGCGGAATGCCTCGTACCCATTGCCATTGGTTCTCCAAATTCCGGTAATCCTTCATCGGCCAAGGCAGCTCCTCCAGCGCTTCGATGTTGGCCGTCGGATAGCGGGCCGCCTCACCCATCAAGCCTTCCATCTCTCGTCCATACGCAATTTGCGTCTCCTTGCCGGTCCACCACTTCAGAAATTCCCAGGCGGCCTCTTTGCTCTTCGAATTCTGAAGCAGCATGACGGCGGACGTATGGCTGGCAACCTCGTGGTTCACGGTGCCGTCCCCGCGTTCAGTGCCCGGCACGATCGTAAAATCCCACAGTCCCTTAATCTCGGGGGCCATGACCGTCAGCATGTTGTACGTTGTGTAATCCGCAATCCCGATCGGCATCTCTCCGGTCCGGAAACGGTTCGGGAAATCCGCTTGAAGCGGGAACTTGTAGCTGGTATAGAACTGCGTCCACTTCTTGAAGGCTTCCATGGAGATGTCGGAGTCGAGCGCGCTCTTCGTATCGTTATCGCGGTAGAACTGCCCGCCGTTCTGGTAGAGCAGCATCGCGAACGTCGCATTCGGGACCAGGCTTGCATTGGTGGCTTCCAGCGGCAAATAAAATTCCATGTTGTGCTTCTGAAGCACGGATATCATGTCATAGATTTCTTTCCAGGTCGCCGGCGGCTTTAAACCAAGTTCCTCCAGAATATCTTTGCGATAGAACAGCATCGGGAAGGTTTGCTGCTCAGGCAAGGCGTACACCCCGCCGTTATATTTGTAAGGCTCCAGCCCGCTATCGCGGAACCGGGTGGCCACCTGCTCGAAATCATTGAATTTCGTCAAATCGGCCGCAGCGCCCCTCATCGCGTAGTTGACCGGCACATCCTCGCCGATTTGCATGGCGACATCAGGACCCTCTCCGGCAAGCGTGGCTGGCAGAAGGATATTTCCCGGAACAAGCCGGAGATGCACCGGAATGCCCGATTCAGGCGTAAACGTGTCGTCGATCAAAGCTTTCAGCACTTGGGCCTGATCGCGTCCTGTAGTTACCCAAACGGTAATGCCGTCTTCTTCATCGCCGGCGTTGCCGATCGTGTCATAGTCTTCCGTGTATGAAGCCACGTAAGCGCCTAGCTCATGGCCCGTTATCTCGAGAAACGACGCGTCCGGTTTGGGCAGCTTGCGATCCGGCGAGTGAATGATAAGGTAATCGAGCGAGATGGGCTGCTCTTTAATCTGCAGCATCCAGGTTCCTAGACCGCCTACGTTCACCTTATACGTATCCAAGCGCTTCGCGACGGTTTCGGGATTATCGGCAAGCTCGTTCAGCTGGTGCACCATCGAATGCAGGACGGCTACCTTGTCGCTTCGCTCGCCCGTTGCCTCTTCCAGGTAATCGGCCACGCTCTGAATGATTTCGGCCTGCTCGGCGAACACCTCCACCATATCCGGAATCCGCTTCTCCAATTGATAATCGCGGAACGGATCCGGCGTATTGGAGGTGATCATCAATATTTTTCGGTACATTTCATTCAGTTCCAGCACGCTGGATTCCATCGTCTGCAAGAGCGGCGCGATCTCGCCAAGAGACACCATCATTCGGACCCGGTGCGTGCCTTTGGTGAAATGGAATAGATAAGGCTCTTCCTCGCCCAGCACATTCATCTGCCAATCGCGGTCGTAATGAAAGCGGATTCGTTTCATTTCCTGAAAAGGAAACTCCCCGTCAATCATAAGGCTGCGGGTGGCGAAGACGCCGCGGAGCTGGTCCTGCTTTTGCTTTAAGGCGATTTGGTATAATCCGTCTTCTTCCACCTCGAACTCCCATTCGATCCATTGTCCCGGCAGCTTCCAGTTGACGCCTCCGATGGTGTTGACTCTGATTTTGGAAACGTCGTAAGGCACCACGGTCGGGCTGGATCTGTTGGATGTTGGATACAAGGTCGGCGACGATTTCCGCTTGGCGTCCTCCGCTTGGATCAGAATGTACTGATCCCGGCTCGGCTCCAAGCCCTCGGACTCATATTCATTCGCCAGCTCCTCGTACGTTCTCAAGGCATGATCCTGGTAGAGCTCGATATAATCAATGGCCATCGGCTCCCGCAAGGACGTTAGCTTAAGCTTCTGCTTGCCCTTGTCAAAATAAAAGGAATACGGCTCATCATAATAGCCATACCGATCGGAGAGCGGCGCAAGCTGCCACGAAGGCTTTTCGACCTGCCTTGGCCGCAGATCGTTTCCCCGGTTATCCTGCCTGATTTCTTCGTCCCGATTTCCCCATACCCTGTCGAATAGCACGATATCCGCACCTTTGAAAGGCACCGCGTCATTGATAGAGAACTGTCTTTCGATCGCCGAACTCTTCCCTTCCATAGGATAGTATCGGATCCGTATATGGTATAAGCCCGGTTCCTCCACGTTCACGTCCCATGTGATGGAACCTACCTCTGGCGTGATCACGGATTTGCCTTCGGAACCGTGTAATTTCTCCGCGATCTCGAATCCCTTCCCAGCGGTTGATACAAAAGACTCGCCTTCGATGCGGACAATGCGGTCCGGACGATTTGCCGATGCATGGGCGTCTAAATACTGGCTGTACCCGTCCTGCCCTTCCGTTTCCATGATCGCTTCAAAGTCGGCGGTCGCTTGAACGGTGCCTTGGTTTGTCGATTTCGAAGGGTAGAAGGCCCATAGAGACAAAAAAAATAGGACGATGACAAGTATGGCGCTGCCGAAACGCTTGTTCCTGGTGTTCAATTTCTCTCCCTCCCACACGGTTAATCCATCCAATGACCGCCCCTGCCGCAGCAATGAGCTCCGCAGGGACGATCGGTCTTCGGCCAATATTCAAGGTCAAGGACCATATACTTCGTCGATGGCCGCTTGAAACGTTGACTTATACTTCTCAACAACGGTGGAAACGGATATCCCTTCATTCAGCTCCCCGACGAAATCGTAGTACTTCAAATTCGGGAATGTATTGTGGTCAAGAATAATCATATTTGGCGCCACCATCTTGGCGTTGTTCAAGTCATCTTCATTCGAGAATATCGTTTCGTACGAGCCTTGGTCCGGATAATCGTATACGGAATCAATGTCATTGATTTTCTCCCAGATATACAGCAACTGTTCCGGATTTTCGACTGCTTTCGGAATGGTAAGCGCCTGGAAGAGTGCTTCGGCAGAGTGGTATTCCGTTGCGTTCGGCCCTTTTGGAAAAGGTGCGAAACCGATGTCGTAATCCGGCATATCCGTCTGCAAGCCGCTCATCTCATAGAGGGCACCGGCGTACATTAATGTATTGCCTTGACGAAAAAATTGCCCTGGCTCCGTCCAGTCGCCGCCCTCGGTCGGTCTTGCTATTTTCTCGGTAGCAATACGAGAAATGAATTGAAGTGCATCCAATGTTGCAGGATCATCGAGATTTTGCTTATCTTCTTTGGTCAGCCCCGTATTGTTGGAATACAAGGCATGGTCCATGAGCGAGGAGTTTGCTAGCCCCCAAGTGTCCAGCTTGCCATCGTTGTTCGTATCTTTGTTGGCTTCCTTAGCCACTTGGATGAATGTTTCCCAGTTCCAGTTATCTTCGTTCACGTACTCTTGAAGCGGCTTTAAGCCAAGCTGGTTCATAAGTGTACGATTGTAAAAGAAGCCTTGAACCAGATTTGCCTGGTTTTCGGTAAAACCATACCCCCTGCCTTTATACGTGTAGTATTCCTTCGTAACCTTTTGATTAAAGGCGATGGGGTTTTGGGTGTATTCGTCGATCGGCCAAAGCAGATCCTGTTTAACCAAGGTAGGCACCGTATAGGTTTTGCCAAGTCGAACGATATCGCCGATCGGCTCACCGGCTATCAGGGAAGCGGTAACTTTCTCTTGGTACTCGCCATAATCGATCGCCACGTACTCCACTTTAAAATTATGCTTTTGCATCAGGTCTTCAAGGTTCTTCTTGCGCTCGATATTGTCCGGGGTATCCTCCGGAATCGTCATATCCCACCAAGAGACGATTTTGATGGTCTTGCCGCCTAAATCAAAATCCATATCCGGCGTTCTGTAGACTTCTTCCTTGCCGCTGTTTTCGGTCTCGTCCGTTCCCTTCGACGTCTCGTTTTCAGTGCCGCTATTCGTCACCGATTCAACGGTTTCTTGGTTGCCGCTGCTTGGGTTGCCTGAGCCTCCGCTGCAGGCTGCAAGCAGCAGCGCCAATCCTAATAACAGAACCATTAATTTGCGAACGCGCATCTTTAATCCCCCTCAACGATTGATGTTTGGTCCATATTCATCCAAAGTTTAGCGCTTACATTTCCATGCAACAACCTGGGGAAATCGGGATGTTCAACCTGTGAAACGCTAGATAGCCAGCTTGTTCTGCGGCATGTTCACCGATCTTTATAACCCAGCTATGAAAGAAGTAAAGAACGGCTAGCTATGCAAAGAAAAGCACATTGTGAAGAACGGGATCAGGGCAACATAATGTAAGCGTAAACATTTTGAATGATATTCCGTTTAAGGAAATGTACGGGGGGGAGTCATCATATCTAAGATGCTGTATATCAATCTGAGTTGCTGTTCCGAAAGCGATATGCTTCGCCTGCAGGATTGGGGCAAATGCGGGATGAACATGGACATATGCGAACATGATTGCGACGTATCGCTGCATCTGATTGAGAAGAATGGATATTCGCTGGCCGTCATCAACATGAACGGCAAACCTAAAGAAGGGTTGGAACTGTGCGGTCGGATCCGGAGGATAAGCCGATTGCCCATCATCGTCATCGAGGATGCCATGAAATTTGCCGTTATTCGAAAAGCGCTGCAGCTTCAGGTCAGTGATTACTTACCGAGCACGTTGCCGGCTGAGGAACTGGTGAAGAGCGTAGCTGCTATAATGGCGAACCATCACCGCACTGAGGATGACGTGATCCACAGAGTAAAGGAATATGTAGGAAAAATGCTTCACGAAAATATTACCCTGAAAGACTTATCGAGCAAATTCCATTTCAACCGCTCCTATCTTGGTCAAAAGTTCAAGAACCATGAAAATATGAGTTTTAACGAATATTTGCTCATCCAGCGCATGGAAAGAGCGAAAATATTGCTGGAGCAAACGGATCTCAAGGTTTACGAAATTGCGTATGAGGTGGGCTATACGGAAATCGACTGGTTCTATAAGCGATTTAAATCCTATACCGGCGTAAGCGCGAACGAATATCGGAAGATGGTCGCCTCCTAACGCCAATAGCCCTAGGTTATCCAAGGACTGTCCCCCTTTGCCCGGCCGTTTTGATGAACTGCCAGGCTTTGACACCGGGACCCACCCAAGGGTGTCCGTACATCGAGATGGGGATGCACTGTGCGTTGGAGTTGGCAACGGCTTGCCCAGCATGTCAACTAGCGCGTCGTGCATGTTTTATGTTATTAACACCTGCAGATGAGAGCAATAATTTCATAACTTTATGCGTATGTCGTTTATTATTTGACTTAAGGGGGCTACATAAACTACAGAAAAGCTACATTTCGGTTCGTATTGTACCGCTAAAACAAAAAAAGCCGCTAAATTAGCGACTCTCAATGGATTATGCTCTTGTGCCCGACAAGTTAATTGAACTATGATATCACTTTTTCTGCTAATAGCTTTATTTTGTCTAAAGTCTCTTCCCAGTTTTTATCCGAGTGTTCATACATCGTTGGTGTTGAAAAGTTGCGGTGCGTTAAAACAAGTGTTGTGCTGTCGTGATTATCAAATAATCGGAACGCAATAATTGAGTAATTTTCTGGAGTGTCTGGAGTTCCCGATAACCCACTCCAATAATCATAAGAGAAAGTGTCCGGTTCCATGAATTTCAATATATGTCCCTTATCGGTAAGGTTTTTTCCGTCCCATGAGAATGAAAATGTGATCGGACTCTCTTCTCTCCAATCCGTTTCAATATGTACCCCTAACCAATCTCTAATGGAATCAGGATCAGTTAATACCTTCCAAACAACTTTCTTACTTGCATGAATATCTCTGGTTTTTTCAATAATCAAATCCATTGAACTTGTTCCTCCAATTCCGTACATTACGAACATTTGTTCTGTATTGATTGTATTCATTAATCTGCAAAATGTCAATTTATACCTCCTCACTACTTGTATCTTTGCTCGTTAGGTTCAGCAGAAAAGCTCCACGTCGAAGCAGCCGACAGATGTTAGCCGGCTGCATCTTGTGCTCATATAGATTCGTCTGGCAGTGCCTAGCTGCGGTGATCAGCCAGGCAGCTAACGAACGGGCGTGTAGCGAAGGACCACGACGCCGGAGCTGAAGGGTTGGGTCTCGATCAGCTTCAGATTCAGTCGATCACGAGCTCCCCCAATAATTGGGGGCCACGTTCACTACCGTTAGCTTAAAAAGGCAACTGATCGCTCTGACCAGATACACCTCCTTTAGTTTTTATAAGATTTCGGAACTCACTTGACAGTCTACCTACTAGTTGGTAGACTGATGACATGAAAAATTTAACTACTACTTCTGATGACATTCTGACTTGTGCTCGTTCTTTGATCATCGCCGGCGGCTACAACGGTTTTAGTTATGCTGACATCGCTGAAGTGGTTGGGATTCGTAAGGCGAGCATCCATCACCATTTTCCAAGCAAGGTCGATCTGGTTCGAACACTGGTTGCGCGGTATCGGGAAGAAGCTGAAGTGGGGATGGAGAATATTGAACTCCATGTATCCGATGCTCTCGAACAGCTTCGGTTTTACGTTGGCTATTGGGAAGCCTGCATCGCGGACGCTAGCGCTCCGATTTGTGTCTGCGCGTTGTTGGCAAGTCAACTCCCTGTCCTGCCCGAGGAGGTTGCCATGGAGGTCAGGGAGCATTTCCGCTATCTGTCAACGTGGTTGACATCCGTGCTGGATCGCGGATCGCGGCTTGGGCAACTTCAACTTAGAAGTACCCCGCAGGCCGAGGCCGAAGCATTCATGGCTACGGTTCACGGAGTTATGCTTTCGGCGCGGGCCTATGGCGATCCGAATATGTTCAGCTTCGTGACAGGCCCGCTCTTGGAGCGACTCGCAATTCCATTGTGATTGGTCCAGTGTCGAAAATTACAGACATGATCGAGATCACAAGAGATTAACTTAACCCCTTAGCTTAAGTCATCTAGAGAGGAGGCTACGTACTGTTGAGGATATGCTCGCTATTGTCGAACGAATCGCGTCATATCCGCTAAGTGCCGATATATGGGTCATCTAGTTGTCGGCAGTCTACGAAGAAGGCATGTTCGTTCGCAGTCCGACAGTTGGTGGCGCGAAGGACATGATGTCAGTCGCAATTATTGGCTCGCGTAAATCTATCGACATAACAAAACAAATCACCCTTGTCTTTAAGGACTGAAAGGAGTCAGTTATGTTTGGAATTTCATCACTCGGCTGGGTGCATACGCTCAGCAGCTTGCCCGCCATTCCGCTGGCTACATATATGTTTGCTCGCTACGGACGAATTGTCCCTAGGTCAAGGCCTGGTGTCGTCTACTTCATTTCGATGATAATCGGCGCCCTCACGGTATTCCCCATCGCTCATCAGTCGGTCAGCTATGTCATTAGCACGGCAACGATCCTGCTGCTGCTCGGCGGATACGGCGTCGGGCGTATTTCAGGCTTTGGGAGTTCCGGCAAGTACCTTGAGACCATTTTCCTTAGCCTGACGGCGTTTCTGCTGATGTTGCCGACTGTTACTGAAATCCTGACCCGTGTTCCAGACGGCAACCCCTTAGTCTCCGATCTGAGTTCGCCAGTCCTACTTGGCGCTCAAGCCACTCTCCTCGTCATTTTTATCGTTGGTTTGACAGCACAAATCATCCATTTACGCAGGCAAAACAGACTGGATACTTTCGACTCGTCAACCGAGATGTCTGCCTAAAGATGCGGGAAGGAAGATAATGAGTCAAGGATCAAACCGAGAGGATAATTAACTAAAAAGAAGGAGCAAAACATGTCATTAACTCAAGCATTAGCCACAGTCAAACAGGAATTTATAGCGCATACCCCTTTGGAGATCCAAGCGGAGATGTTCCGACAGATCCAGGAGCAACAGGAGTCCGGTATAGCTTACGGCCGACAGGAGGGCCAGAAGGCCAAGGATTTCACACTCAAAAATGCTTTGGGAGAAACGGTTAACCTCTATGATGAACTGTCCAAAGGACCTGTTGTCCTAACTTTCTACCGGGGCGGATGGTGCCCGTTCTGCAACACTCAGCTTAAGAGCTATCAGGAGCTACTTCCGGATATTGAAGCCCTCGGGGGTCAGCTCATCGCAGTCAGCCCACAAAGTCCGGACAACACGCTTTCCCAGCAAGAGAAAGAAGAGCTGTCCTTCCAAGTGCTTAGCGACACAAACGGTCTCGTGGCAGCCTTCTATAATATTCTTTACGACGTTCCGGACTACATCCAGAACATTATGAAACAAGTAGGCATGGACCTAACGGAATACAATGCGATGAACCGCTGGGTCCTGCCGATTCCTTCCACCTTCATGATCGATGAATCTGGTATTATCCGTTCCGCCTATGTCAATCCGGATTTTATGCAGCGATTGGATCCGGAAGACATTCTGCATGAGTTGAGAAAGCTTTAAGTTTTTGTTCTTTGTCAGAGAAACACCTTTAGCTCGCAACATCAAGAACACGAATACAAGGCGCTTTGAGGTTTGCAATTATATTGAAATTGTATACTACCTAAAAACGGTACCAAAGATGCCATGTTTTTGTCCCTCTTCACCTATCTACAGAATACTCAGCACGTCAGTTGAAAAAAAAAACAGCCGATCACATTGGTCGGCTGCCTTTTTGTTGTTATTGAGCTGTTTCCCGTGAGGCGTAACATGATTAATCTTTTGACCTACCATGCAAACATTTTAGAATCGAACCCGCACACTCTTCAGATGAATTTATGTATGTGTTGACAGTACAGTCGTACTGTATATCTTTTGCCATCATTCTGTTTTGCCTGTCTGATTGATCTTCAGCTCTATCTCCACGTTCAATATTTCTTTGGCGGCAAATTTCCAAAGGACAAAACACTTCAACCATATAAAAGGGGTACCCGGCAAATATGTCCTTAACTTTTTCATAATGCGGCTTTAACTCAGGTCTTTCTACCAAGATGCCATCGATAAGCACATTTTTACCATGGTCAGAAAATAGTTTGGCGGTATGATACATCATAATAATGGCATCACTTAAATATTTCCAATAATCTTCTCGAAGATAGTGGTCGCCAATTGTATTCTCAAATAGATCGTTAGCAACAACATAATAAAACTCATCCGATTTTAATTGAATAGCGTCTACAATAGATGTTTTTCCTGAACTGGTTACTCCGTTCAAAAACACGATCTTCCCTTTACTCATCTCTAATTCCCCAATTCGTTCAATTTAATTACAGTTTAACAGTTTCAATGTAGAAACAGGATTGAGAAAACAATTATAATTGAACTATGAGTAATGAAAATGAAGCAGCTGCCAACAGGCAAACTGCTCCATCTGTTTTCTTTCAACTATCGTAACTTTGAGATTCCGTTGTTCCCGTCCATATATTAAGCTATAATGAACCTCTATGATGATAGTTCAATTTTTACTTATTCTATCTTCTTACCGGAGGAGTCATGAAACTAGTTGCTTTTTTTCCTTATCGAAATGATGTAAGGAAGATCCTGATCCCTTATTTAAACCAATTGACGGAAGAACAGTGGTATGCAAAGCATCCCGATCATCCCAACACTATCGCCTGGATCGTTGAGCACATCGCGCGCAGCGAAGACGAGTGGATTAACGTGATTAGTTCTAAGGGAAAATGTCTACTTCCGCAGTCTTTGGAGCACTCGCAGCAAATTTTACAGGCCTATATCGACATTCGGAACCAAACGGAGCTGAAGCTCAATTCCATGGTTTACGATGAATATGCACCAGCCATACAGCTCCCTCGTTTTTCAGACGGTTGGGAACCGCCTTCGGCGCCGACTCTGCGATGGATTTTCCATCATGTTTTCGAGCATGAGTCGTACCATGTCGGTCAAATCGGCGTCATCGCACGTCTGAATGGATTCCCCGGTCCCCTATTCTGAACCTAAAAATCATTTTGTCTTATAATGGTAAAGCCTGTTGCTACCCAACGTCGGACTAATCCACAGGAAAACGATGCTGAAAATGACTTTCCGACTCTCCTTCTTTAACAGTTCACTTTAGCTTATCCAGACCTTCAAGTTCCGGAAGACCCGCTTCTCAACGTTTCTAGAATAAGATGATTTATATTCAGTGGTTGTTAAAGTTAAGGAAGGTGAAAAATAGCCATGTGTAAAACAGGCAGGAACGTAACAGGTATTGTATTGGCCGTAATTTACTGTGTTGTTCTTTTTGAGATTTTAATTGATGCACCCCCTGGTGAAGCTCCAAATAATCCGCCTTGGGCATACGCAATGATTCCACTTGGAGCTGTTGCAATCACCTTTCTCTTTGATTATGTGATCAAGTTCGATTTCTTCAAAAAAAAGAAAGAGTGAATGGGATGCGATAAATGACAAAATTAAATATGGATATCACATTTTGCGGAGTTCTCCTTTGATTGTTGAACTACCCGGATCGATGATGCTTGCTATGCCGAAACACCCACTATGGTTTTTTAGCCCATGTTCTTGTGCCGCGGCAATCCTTGAACATATACCGTTAAAGGACAAGGCCCCTTTCCCGCACTTGCCCCTTTTCGCCTATCACCTATCCAATGTTACCAGGACGAGAGCTCTGTTCTTTTCCACTTGTTTTCGGTAACGCAAACATATACATAATCGTCGTCCCATGCTATCTGACCCTGACTACAGGCATCTGTGGATGAAGCTGGCGTAAATTTCTCCCGGATTCGAAGCATATCCCCGTTTACATCTAACTTGGTATCGGGGTCATTCGTACCTAAACCGACATTACCGCTGCTGCGCTTTATGGTTAGCGGGGAATCAACGACGCTGCCGTCATCGTCGTAACGAACGAACTGCATATCGGCTCCGGAATTATCCCCCGGTTCTTCGGAACTATCTGCCCGAAGGGCCCATCTCGTTATCGTCTCATTTTCCTTGCCGGCTACACTGAACTGGATATCCCGGTTAGTCCCTTTTTCCCCTGCGACTCGCAATATGCCGTTCATTACATTGAAGTTGGAAGAATGCGTACGAATCTCGCTAACGTCAGTATCGTAAGGAATTTCAAACCGGGTAAACAGTTGGTTCGGATATTCCCCCGTTGGCGACATCGTCGTCTCGAATGAGATATGCTTATGGTCGTGCTGATCAGGATTGTTAGCCTTGTCATGCGATATGATCGCCGTTTTGTTCATTCCCTTCTCGTCGAGCCACACGATTGCAGGTTTAGCCCTTTCCGCCGTCCATTGAAGCCGAATCAGATCAGACTGATGCCCTTCTTCCTCAACCCACCTCTGATCAGTAGACATATGCAGTCGGTCATTATGTGGTACGCGAATATTGTTATCGGATTGTTTGAGTTCGCTTAGGGTTATCTCCGATTCTTGTTTCTGAACGGTACAGCCAATGCCCAACAAGCAGATGCCGCCTACTATCATCATAATCGTCCTAATGTACTTCAAAGCGTTTCCCTCCGTTGTCGTAAATTCGAACTTGTTACGTAATAAGACTGATCGTATTATATTCAACAGAGGTCGTATACCCATTTCATCAAACTTCCCGGAAAAATGATTCTTTTCGTCTATACAAGCAAAAGAGCACTCCGCCAGAGAGAAAGTCCTATAAATTACACGAACATAATCCCACGAGGGGATATAACCGAACATGATTGTTATGGATTCACGAATGTATGATCATCCATATTAGCTTGTTCAACGTCCACCCAATTCGTATTTAGCATCATCTCGGAAGAATCCCCATGAAATGCCTTCATGGCTTCCTGATCATCAAACAGCCGATATCTCATCCAAGCCGTCAAGTACCCCCTATGATTGCCCCCATTACCTTCAATCGCTGTATGAGCAGCACCTTTCGCCATCCCCATCATAACTGGCGTGCTTGCATGAGTATTATGTAAGGCTAATTGATTCGTTGATACCGGTGAGATTATGAAATCTCGTGTACCTCCCATAATGAGAAAAGGAACGGTAATACGTGCTGTATCGTACACATCTTCCGGATCACAATGCTTCAAATCCGGGAGAGCGATGGAAACAACCGTCTTAATCAACGATCCACTTTTATAGTTGGTATGTGCATTAATGACACCTGTAGCCCCTTGAGAATGCCCAGCTGCACCAATATGTTCCATTTGTATTTTTTGATTGAACAAGCTGTTTGCTTGTTCGTTTTCATTTTTCAAATAATCAATAGCCTCCACAATTTCTTTGCCTGTTCCTGTTGTCTTGCTGTACGAATCTATTACTATGAATCCCCAGCTAGCCAGATGAGTTAAGAGCTCATCATAACGATCTGGCGTGGCATCTGTTCCATTCCCCCATGAAATAATAGGATAGGATTCGTCTTCTTGAAATGCCGGGTAGTATATTCTAAATAAAGCCTCCTCGCTCATTTTCTTAACTTCTTCTACCTTTACATGATAGCTTCCTTTCTGCGCATACCGCTGCTCAATGCTACCATCCGCAAGTTCTGGTATATTTGAATGAATGATAATTTGCATGAAAATTGTTATTGGAACTGCAACGATCAGGACTAAAGCGGACAACCATAAAATCCACTTGCGTTTTTTCAGAACCGACATATACGTGACCTCACGATAGACTACCGATTTCTCTATCGTCTTCTCAGTTAAAGTATGAAACTGAATGGATATACGTTAAACTTTGGAATGTTTCATTTCAGCTCTATGCTTTCTAAAATCTTTGGGTGTTCTTTCGTGGTACTTTTTAAAAGACTGAATAAAATGATTGACATGATTGAAGCCTACCCTGCGGGCGATCTCGGTTATGGTGTCGTCCGTTGATATTAATAATTCGCTGCTTTTCTTTATCCGGTACTTGATCAGATACTCGTAGGGGGTCATATGAACCGTTTTTTTAAAACATCGGGTGCACTCCGAGATGCTCAGATGCGCAACATCGGCAATTTCTTGCAGCGTTACAGGAAACGAGTAGTTTTGATGTATGAAGCTAAGCATGAATTGCAGTCTCTCCTGTTGCCGCTTCACGTGTTTTGGTGCTTCCACGGGAGAGACCGACATATTGGAGATCAAGATGTACCATAGCTGTACGGTTTGAATCGAAATCTCATATTCCCATCCCCAGCTTTTTTTAATATTAAACTTCTTTCTCATTTCCCAGAGCAGGTCCAATACCTGCTTCTCCCACTCCGCGTCTCCTGTGATCACGAGCGAAACGAAAGAAGAATGGGTAAAAGGGAGCACATAATTTTTTTCCATGGCACTGTCCGTGTGGAAGGCGAGCAGTTTCTCAGGAAAATTGAAACTCACATATTGACCGTCATGCGTTAGCTGCGTCGCCACATGAAGAACTCCCTTGTTGATCAGAATCGCCTGGCCGGTTTCCAGCTCATGATCCATCCCATTTACTTGAATACTCAGTTTTCCTTTCGTCACCAACGTGATCTGCAGATCTTCGTGCCAATGCAGATCGTTGAATCCTCTGCCTTCGGGAATGCTTTTATGAAGCGTATGCGTGTACATGATATAAGGAAACGAATCGTCGGGGTACAAAATAGTTTCATGCAGCGGCTTTGCCATTCCAACTAGCTCCTTTCTATGACGATATATCTATATTATTGAAGGATATAATTACACTATACAATAATATACGATGATATTATTATATCATGAATTTGGCTTATCACTAGCCTGTGCACAGACGATCGGATAGGCCCTCTTGGAGGGTAATCATTGAAAAGATATAAATTAACGTTACAGCTTCATCCGTATATCCTGCTTTTTATCGCCATTCTGTCGGTATCCGTATCTTCGATCATGATCAAATCATCGGACACGCCAACCGCTGTAGCCGGTATGTACAGACTTTATCTATCGGCACTCATCATGCTTCCGTTTGTCCCCTGGAAAACGCTCCGCTCCTCGAAACTGGACTCGAAGGATTGGAGAACCGTTTTTTTGGCCGGCCTGCTTCTGGGATTGCATTTCCTGTTTTGGATGGAGTCGTTGGTATATACCTCCGTGGCGAGTTCCATGGTTATCCTGGCGCTACAGCCCTTGTTTGTGATGATCGGTTCGTACTATATGTTTAGGGAACGAGCGAGTGTGTTGACCGTTCTCTGCTTGGTTGCCGCCTTGTTTGGCTCGCTTATTATCGCTTGGGGAGATATTGGAGTTTCAAGAGAGGCATTGATCGGGGACGGTTTGTCACTGATAGGAACCATACTGGTGTCGGCTTATATGCTGGTCGGACAGAAAGTGAGCCACAAAATCAATGCGAATCTATATAGTGCTGTCGTCTTCTTTACTGGGGGGAGTGTCCTGCTCGTCTACAGTTTGTGGAATCACCATTCTTTGACCCATTACAACGCTTCGGATTGGACATACTTCCTTCTGCTTGCGATCATTCCCACGATCTTTGGCCAATATGTTTTCAACGTGCTGCTCAAGTCCATTGGTGCAACAACGGTTTCCGTAGGCATTATCGGCGAACCCGTTTTGGCCATTATGCTGGCTTATCTGTTGTTGGGAGAAACGATCTCCGCATTTCAATTTGTAGGTGGAATGATTACGCTGCTGGGCATGCTGACATATTTTTGGCTGCAAACCTTAAGATATTCAGCTCACAAAAATCTTTCGCATTGATCAGTGTATGTAGTATTAGTCCATCGGTAGAATGTAACTAGCCAGCATCCTCCATATGGAATAGGATACATTGCATCCCTTACGATTGCATGAGGTATAACATTATTAAGCTGCTCATTAGCTTAAACACAAACAGCCGATCCACGTGGATCGGCTGTTTTTAAACCCTTCTTTAAAAATATCATGCAGCGACATCATAATTCTTCTGGCGCTTATCCTGCTCTCGACCGTATTATGGCGCAATAATTTGTCTACCCACGTTCACATCATCTACCTTCCATTGGTTATCAACCAATTTATAGAATACAAAACGATCAACAAGCTCAAGATTGATAGGTCCGCTTTCAAAGTAAGCCGATTGGTGCATTCTCGCCGCTGTGGTACTACTGTAAGTAATATCGGCCTTTTTTGTTAGTATAGCGTTATTTTTAATGCCATTACTGTGAATAATCTTGTTTATAAATGAGTCCGTGAAATAAGGTCTGAAATGTGTTCGGATTTGGGAATAGCTTGAGAGATCGGTGGCTTCATTTATCTTTTCATTCAGTACGTTTATTCTTTCTTGACTCATTCTCCAAGGCTTCTGCGGCTCTGTATGGATAAAGACCAGTTGCAGACCGATCGTAATGGTTGTTTTTCGCTCTTGTTTGGACCACAGCGCCGTTCCGCCAAAAGCTTCAGCAAAAACACGTGCGGGCACATAAGTCGTTCCATGATCGATTTTTGCTGGCACATCAAGGCTGAAAGCAGCGTTATTTAATAAAGCTGTGCGAGAGTTCACGCGCAGCAATAGCTCTCGTTTGCCGCGAATAATCGTAATGCTTTTTTTTTGCCTGGTTCCAAGTTACTTCTGAATTGAATTTCTCTGAAACAGCGCGTAATGGAATCAGCATTCGTCCATTTTCGATTATTCCATTGTCAACCGTGTTCGATAAATTATCGGCGAAGCTTATCGCTGGATTACCGATTAGTAAGGTACACACTAAAGAAAATGTTAGTGCGAGTATTGTTTTTTTCATGGATGACTCCTCCCACGGTTCGATTATATCCTTGACCTTAACTCAATCCTTGTTATTTTAAAACAAACCCCTCCAGCAATTTACGCCGGAGGGCTCAGGCAGTACGTAAAGCTATTTTTGCTCAAATATGATTACCGTTTTGGGATTCGCCACGTATTCAACGGGAGAGCCTAACAGCTCGGACACGAAGCGTACGGGGATAAACGAACTATTCTTCTTCAACAGTAACGGCGCATCAAATGAAACGGTTTTTCCATTCACGTTTGCTTTCTTTTCATTCACTTTCCAACGGATTGTCGTGTTGTCTTTGCTGATCGTTACCTCTTGTTTGCTTTGGTTCCACCCTACCTTCGAACCCGATCGCTCGGATACAAATCGAATCGGGACATAAGTGCGGCTCGAAGCAATAAACGGGGATTCGCTTAACTTAAAAGAACTCTCTCCTATGTAAGCAGTTCTGCTCCCGATCACTAATCGCTGGGCTTTCAGTTGGCGGGATCCATCCCCACCGAGCTTATTGAGTAGTTGATACGTTTTGGTCGTACTTCTTAAATCCAAATAGTTACCGCTTAAATCCAACGCGTATCTAATTGCTCCCGTGTCAAAATGAGGAGGATCGAACGTATGATTTCGAATGGGATCCAAATTCCACACACGGTTATCCGCTAGATGTAAATAATGAAGTTCGCTTAAGGATTTCAAAGGCTCAAGATTGTAAACCAAATTAGAGTTTAGATTCAAGGAAGACAGGTTAGACATTTTTTTCAGTGGATCTAGTTTCTTGATCTGATTGTTTTCCGCGGAAAGAGCCCTCATTAGCGTCATCCCTTCAAGCGCACGGAGATCCGAAATTCGATTGCTTCCGATGTTTAGGCTCATTAAACTTTTGGATAGAGGCTTAAGTGGACTCAGGTCCGAGAATCGATTGCTCGCTATTTCCAAATTCTTTAGCTTGGTTAATCTGCTCAAGGGCTGAATATTCGCGATCTGGTTCCCGTTCAGTTGTAACCATGTTAATTCTGTGGCCGACGATAATGCCGTTATATTCGAGATTTGATTATCGTTCGCTTCGAATGTATGCAGACGCCCAAGCTGCTTGATCACATCAATCGACGAAATTTGGTTCCGGTTTACGATCAACATTTCCAAATCCGTCATGGCGGACAAATCCTGAATTGAAGCGATCTGATTGTCCGCAATATCAAGTTCGCGAATCTTAATCAATGGCTTGAGAGGCGTAATATCGTCAATTTCATTATTGGACAAGTCAAGAAATTTCACATTGGAAGCATATTGCAAGCCTTGAATGCTTTTAATTCCTCGTCTTGAAAGATCAAGTAATGTTAATGATTCCATATCTTTCTGTGTAACAGCCGCATTTTCATCCTTTTTTAAAATCTGCTTTATCGCTTGCTCCAACTGTTCGTCCTGAAAACTTACTTCCAGGGAAGCCTGCTCCATAGATGCCTGGCCCGGTAAGCTGATCATCATTACCAAAACGAATACGAGCCCTGATAAAACCTTATTCATTTCCTTTCTATCCCCTCTTCTGCTGGTGTCTTATGGTAATGACGCTTACAACCGATAAAAGTTGCAGTACATTTTTTTCCATTGTGCCATCAAGACGAGTACAAAAAAAGGCCAACCAGTAGACTCTGGCTAACCTTTCCATAAATCCTCCAGCCTTACACGATTCTTTATTTAGTGCTCATACGCTCGAGCATATTTCTCATGGTAGTCGATCATCTCGTCCAACTCGGCTTCCTCGAGTCCTTCACTTCCCATGGGGGCGCCAGGACCGATTCAAAAGCAAAAGCCATGGGTCACAGCGTGAAAAATAATGCTGCGCTCATGGCTTTTTATTAGGAATCATAAGATACCGTGCATCATGGCGCGACAGAATATGTCATGGAATTCACTGCCGTTACCGGATGCCCGGTATTTACGGCGTCGGCGGCAAAACGACGGCACCATTCGCCTTGCCGTCCATGCCAAGAACTTCGATTTCATCAAGGAAGACCCAGACGTTGACCGGGAATTCGATCTTGACGTAGCGGGCGAACACTTTATCGGCTCCCGCTTTCCCCGGCACGCCGTCTGCTGAGCCGCTCCATCTCACGTATTCGGCAGAGGCAGCATCATGAGCCGATGGCGGAGAAACGGTTGCCAGCGAGCTCCAGGTTTGGCCGTTCGTTGAAACGGAAAAAGCGACGTTCTGTGGGAAATAGATGCCAGGTCCTTGATCCTGAAGAAAATGGGCTCTGATTGATCCGATCGATTTGTTGCGGCCCAAATCCAATGTGATGGTGCGGCTTCGTTCTTCAGGGTAGGCGCTTCCCGCATGGCCCTGCCACTGCTCGTTGCTGAAATCCGTTCCGCCGAATAGGCCGTTCGTCAGTTCATTCCCGGAATCGGGATAGTTGCTGTTAGGCGGTCGCGAAATGGCATAGCTTAGACCTTGAGCCAGATTGCTGAGGCCCCAGTCGTCAGACCAAGTTTCCATGAGAACTTGGGCATAGGTATCAAGCACCGTTGCTGCCGGTGCCGAAATCAACCCTTGTGCTTGCACGGCCGGGTCGTGAATGTGTACGAGGAAATCCTGCATATACGTTACGGCATCCTTCGGCTTGTTTTGCTCCAGAAGCAGCTTGATGATCTGCAAACGATACAACAACTCATTGCCAAAAGCCGAATTGATTTCGTTCGACGCGACATAACTGCGTACAAGCTCCTCCATTGTCTCCGGTGTCGGGCTGCTGTCAATCGTGTACGTTCCGTTCAAGAACTGGTACAGCCAGTCATACATCAAACGCAAGCTTGGGTCTTTGCTTACCCCTAAGTTGTAAACGGCATTATTGCCTTGGTAATAAGCTCTAAAACCATTTTGCATCAAGCCGGTTTCAACGCCGCTGTTCAAGTATTCGACATAGCGGTTGCGGAATACGTCGTCCGACAGCATCCGATCATCGAACTCCAGCTCGTTTGACATCCCATATTGCTTGGCCAGGTTCGCGGCATCTTCCAAGCGGTCGGAATCCGTTCCGCCGAAGAAATAGTTAGGCTGAAGCGCCACGGCATCAAACCCTACCTCTTTCCACATAAAGCTTTTGTATGCCAAAGAGTGCGGAATCCAGAAAAATTTCAAGTTCATGTCATGAACTTTGCCGCTTACAGCTTTGATCAAATCCGGACCTGTATCGCTTGTGCTGATTTGTTCTTCCAGCCAGTACATCCCGACAAGCTCCAGATGGGAATAGTTCGCCTCCTGCCACCTCTGGCGAACCTGATCCAGCCACCACTGCATCGCTTTTATCCGGTTTTCGAGCGCTTTCTCTTTGCCGACAACCGAGTCGTTAAAGCTTTCGGATACCCCGTCACCGTCAACGTCGCCAAAGTCGTTTACGTACTCACCCGGGTTTGGAATCATGAGGACAACCTTCATTTTATGATCAGGCTGATTTAGCTTGGCTCCGACCTCTATTGTAGCCTCATTCAACTGCTGCATATCCCCCGTGGCAGCGAAGGTTTTATCCAAATACCAGTTCCAGTCCTCCAGGATCGTTTGTCCGACACCGAAGTCACGGCCGGCAGGCGAAGCCAGTCCGAGATATAATATACCGTCAAAAAGCCAGTCGACAGGCTCGCCATCTTGATTTACATAACTGATGTTCGGGATGATCCGTTCTTTGTTCCAATCGCCCAACCCATCTGCATATTGTCCGTTATACAGCAGATTCAGGTTCCGGATACCGGCTGTAGCTTCTCCCGGCTCCAAAAAACGAGGCTGTTCGGCAGGAACCTTTACCGCCCCCTGAGCCTTGCCATCCGTACCTATAATTTCGATTTCGTCAATGTATTCCCATTGCGAAGGATGCATCGTAAAGGTTACTTTAACATAACGCGCATAAGCCAGCTTGCCGTCCGTATTCCCGCCTTTGATTCCATCCCGGCTGCCGTCCCATTCAAAGTTCTCCTGCCTTGGCGGTCCTTCCCCCCAGAGCAGCTGAGTGGCGTTATGTGACAGCAGGCCCCAATGTTCTTTATCATCGGAGACAAACATCGATACGGTCAAAGGTACGAGGATCGAGTTGGTAGGATAATCTTGGAAGAAGTGAGCGGTAATCTTTCCGATTGACTTTTCCTCACCGAGATCAAAGACGACTTCCCGCGTTTTTCCACGCAGATGCCCTACCCATGCCGGGTCATTCTTATCCAACGTGCCGTATTTTCCATCCGTAAGTTTGTAACCGTTGTCAGGATGCGACGCTTCTGGCTCCTCGGACCATTCATACGGGAGGCCGGCCGCTAGATTGCGGAATTGCGTCTCCTCCACTGCCGGAACAGGCGATTTTGCCTGCACCGCAGAAATCGAGGAAATCAGCAATACTACTGTCAGAAGGACGGATCCCCATTTCTTGTTCAACGTCATTAGGTCAGCTCCTTTTTAATCTCAAGTGTAGAAATGCCTGAAATCTTTACCCGCTTAGTGATGAATACCTAAATGGATCCCCCCTTTCACGAAATTCGGCAAACGCCCTGATTGGAATCGCTTTCAAAAATAAAAAATTCTCATTCCTCATTCCCTTCTTGCTCGCGAAATGTCTTAGAAGATCAGTCCGAAGGTGAACCATTAGCCGGCAGATATCATCTGCAGCGGCTATGGCGCCGTCCACCCTCGCGGCTTCATTCAATTCATACGGCGAATTTGCGGTCGAATTAATTCAAGTTCCACAGTTGTGTACAATTAAACGCCCGCTTCTTCCTTCTGATACATCTCGGTCAGCTTGATGCTTCTGCCCTGCTGCAAACGGGATTGTTCGGAAGCGAAGGCAATCAAATGGCTTTGCAAGGAAGCGGTAGCCGATGTAAGGCCTTGAGACGGGTTGCGGTCGAACTTATGTACATTTTTAAGGAAGGAGCTCACCATGCGCTCATCGCCTCCGCCGTGGCCGTCGCCCTGCACGCTGCATTTAATTTCAATCTCTTCGCCCGTCGCATAACGGTACAGCGTAAAAGAACCCTTATCCATGTCGCCTATGATCTCTCCCTGCGTACCCATAATCTGCACACGGCGAGTACCGCTTTGGGTTAATCCCGACATAATGAAGTTAGCATTAGCGCCGCTGGCAAATTCCATATTGACGACCTGATGGTCGACAACATTATTATCGCAGCGATAGACGCAGCGTCCGAACGGTCCTTCCTTGAGCGCCCGGATAATGCCTTCCTGTGATAAATCATGCGTCATATAGCGCGCCCAATGATCGGCAGGTTGCTCCAAATACATTTTAATCGCTGAAAAAGCACATTCCCTCTCGGCTTCGCAACCATCGATGCAGCGGTCCGTAGCACCCTCCGGCGCGTTCTCGGCTTTAAAATGAAGCAATGAGCCAAAGGAGCTGACCGCAGTGCACGGTTCATCCATCAGCCAGGAGATGAGGTCCAGGTCATGGCAGGACTTGGCCAAAATCATCGGGCTTGTTTCCTCGGAATTGCGCCAATTGCCGCGTACGTAGCTATGAACCATATGGTGATAGCCTACGTTTTCGGTTAACTGAATGGTGCCGATGGCACCCAGCTCCCCATCCTCGATGCATTTTTTGATGCCCGACCAGAACGGGGAATAGCGAAGCACATGCGTGACCACCAGCAAACGCTGATGTTTAAGGGATGCTTGCTCCAGGTCTATACATTCCTGCACATTCGGTGACATGGGCTTCTCCAGCATGACATGGTAGCCAAGCTCCATCGCTTTCATTGCTGGTATATAGTGCATCCGATCAAGCGTGCAGATTATCATTACGTCGGCTATTTTCCCCTGCTCAAATGCTTTGTCCCACGAATTGTAAACGTGTTCTTCAGCAATCTGATGAATCTCTGCAAAACGTTGTCTGCGTTCATCATCAGGCTCGGCTACCGCAACAAACTTCAGTTCATTCGGAAATTTTTCCGCATACGGTCCATAGATGTATCTTCCTCTACTGCCTGCGCCTAATAGTACTGCTGTTAATGTTCTCAATGCTGTTCCCCCTTGCATATCCAATTGCATCATAACTTCATTGTAAGGGGTGATTCCGCGCATCAAAATAGATCATTGCTTACATTCCATATACATTTATTGACCTTGGTGCATGGTTTCGGTGCGAGCCGTCCGAAAATCCTGCGGCGTCAT
This sequence comes from Priestia sp. BR_2, assembly GCF_041954005.1. Classification (NCBI taxonomy): domain Bacteria; kingdom Bacillati; phylum Bacillota; class Bacilli; order Caryophanales; family Bacillaceae; genus Priestia; species Priestia sp. BR_2. The sequence goes on from NZ_JAVFHM010000193.1 coordinate 142,805, forward strand.
ATCATTTTGCTTCTTAAAGAAGCGGATAAAGGCAAGAGCTGAATTGTAGCCAAGCTTGGCGGCAATTTCATTGACCTTCATGGATGTATTGAGCAGCATATCTTTTGCAATGACATTGCGGTAATCATTTACGTACTTAGACAGTCCGATTCCGGTTATCTGCTTGTAAAGCCTTGATAAATAGGATGGATTCAAGCTGACATAATCCCCGATCGCGGTTAGGGATATATCATCCGCAATATGCTCCTCTATATAACGATGCACCTTATTGACGACCTCCGCCGGCAGCTCTGTTCCTCGAATCGCATTCCATTCAAAAAAGCAGTCCGCAATTTGCCAATAGTATGGAATGAGCTCCGTCCATGAAGCGGTCTCCTCCTGGCGGAACAGCATATCCAAGTTAATCTGGGTATTCATATAGTCTCGCATATCTTTATTTTTGTGCAAATGCGCCAGAAATACCGCAGATAGGAAATGGTACAACTCAACCTTGCGCTCATATGGAGTATCCGGATCGTTCCAGATGTCTGTCAATTCAACGAATTGATGATTAAACTGCTCGCGGTGATTATTTTCAAGACAGCTCATCAGCAGCTGTACGCGAGCGTGAAAAAAGCTGTCATGATAGCTTTTCGCCTTCTCTTTTTCTTCGGACTTCTGAAGATCTTGATCTGTCATGATGACCTCATGGAACAAACCATGGCCTTGCATAAGCCCGTATTTCATCGCATGAAAACGATCCGACAGCCGATTCCATGGGACAGCCTCGCTGCCAATAAGAAAAGATACGGAGAGGCTCAGCAGCTTTTTGCTGGTCGCCTGGATCGTCTCCAAATTGCCGCTCACATAGCGGTATGCCCGGGTCCATTCCATCGTACCGGTATCCGCCGTTATCTCCGGACCGGCTTTAGGCTGAAAGATCCATACCATTTTGTTCATATCAAATACGACGGAGAAGCAGCGCACATGGGCGGATAAATACTCATCGCCGATATTTTGAAGTGCGTAAGCGAGCAAAGCCTTGTCCGGTGTCGTGAACATTTCCTTCCAGGCATCGATCCTGCCAATCAGTAAATAGACAGGGAGCGATGCGTCGAGCGGAATGTCCATTTCCGCAAAAGCGTCCCGAAGCTGCTGCCCCGTCATCGTCTTGCCTTGAAATAAGCCCCAGATATATTCCTTCTGCAAGGAAGGCATCGCTATTCTCATTTTGGACTGGGCCCGCAAGATCATTTGAGCCTGACCCTGTTCCTCTTCGATTTCCTCTATCGCCCGTTCAACGGTATGAATGATCTTCTCGTCGCTTTCCACTTTCAGCAAATAATCAAAGGCGCCAAACGTTAGGGCGTTCTTCGCATAGTGAAAATCATTGAACCCTGTCAATAAAATAACTTTGCACGCCGGCCACTGCGATTTGATTTCCTGAAGCAGCTCAATGCCCTCTATGCCGGACATCTTAATGTCCGAAATCACAATATCCATCCGGTGATGTGACAGCACCTCAAGCGCTTCTTCGCCGGAATAGGCCTTCATGACTTCAAGCTCCAAACGCTCCGTCTTCTCGAACAACTCCAGAAGACCATCTACAATAATCGGCAAATCATCCACGATTAAAAGCCTGTACATGGCGATTCCTCCTTAGCTCATGCTCAGTTTAATAATAGCTTGAAGCCCGCCAAGCTCAGAGCGTGATACGGTAATCCCATACTCTTCTCCATAACGAAGCTGAATTCTGCGATGAACATTAAGCAGGCCGGTTGTCTCCTCCATCTGGTTCGTTGAATAACGCAGCTTCTTGCCAAGCGCTTCGATTTCCTCATCCGTAATGAACTCGCCGTTATCTTCTACGTAAATGTAAAAAGCATCATTTCGCAGCTTGCTGTGCACCCATAGCTCGCCCGTGCCGCGCATATTGCCAAGGGCGTACTTATAAGCATTTTCAATAATAGGCTGCAAAATCAATCGGGGAACTTCAATCGGCTGGGCTTCGACTTCAAACAGCACTTCGATTCGTTCCCCGTAACAGATCGACTGCATCTCTACATAAGTGCGGGAATGCTCAAGCTCCATCTCCAGCAGAACGTCGTCATCATGATGGCGAGTAATGAACTGAAAATATTGCCCGATGTACAAACAGAACTGGTAGGCTTTTTCCTTCTGGGTATCGGATTTAATCAAGCGGCAAAGCACGAAAAAGCAATTATATAAAAAATGAGGATTGATTTGCGATTGCAATCGCTTCAGCTCCGAACGCTGATTGCGAATTTGCTGCTCATAATTTTCCTCAATCAGTGTTTTCAAAGATTTCACGGTATCGTTAAAAGCCTGGTATAAATAGCCGAACTCATCCTGCCTGCGGTCGATCAAGATCGGCTCCAGCTCGTTTTGCTGCATGCGGCGGAAGGAACGCACCAGCTTTAACAACGGACGGTATATTAATCGGATGATAAAATAGGTAAAAAATAAAAAAATACAAACAGCAAGCGCGCAAGCCCACCAAAACAATGCCCTATATACCTGCAATGAACCGAGAATCATCTCTTCCGGTATGCAAGTTACCGTGTATGAATTCCAGAGACTGGAATACTTGAATACGGTTAGAAAGCGCTTGTTTTTATAATGAATCGTATCATAGCCTTCATCTATTTTCGCCGCCTGCTTCTCAAAAGCCAGCTGCTTCATCAGATCATGCAATTCAAGGTCGGAGCCGCTATTGATTTCCCAGCCGCGCTCCAGGTTTAACAATACGGTCTGGCCTCCCCTGCTATTGCCGATTTGCGCTAAGGTTTCTTTAATTTTGCCGGTTGAGAGCTCTACGCCTACCACATAGAGCGGATTTTTTTTGCTTGCAGGGTACTGCATCGTAATAAACAGCCGGTCCTGCCAGTAAATAAAGGGCTCCGTATAAAGCTTCTTGTCCGGCTGCATCGCTTCATATTCTTCCGCATTCAGCTTGGTTTCAAAGCTGTTGCTCAGCACAGTGCGCTCGATTAGCGGAATGTACGCCTTCGCCTCGCGAATGAACGGACTGGAATTTTTCATTAAATCCAGGCGGTGCTGAATATCCAATATTTTATACGACCGCTCATAGGAGTTCATCTGCTCGCCTGTCGCCGCCACTTCCATCAAATCCCTGTCCATAACGTAGTTAGGCAAATATCGGCTGATCCGGTCTGCTTCCTGATCCAGGGATTCTAAATAAAACCTTGTCGTATTCAAAATCGAATCGGATATTTCACTGCGGATATGATCGGCCCCTTGCTCATTTATCATCCAGGTAATTGCCATAAGCGGCAGTAAGGCTGCCAAAAAGGCAGCCATTATTTTTTTGAATATAGAGGAATCCTGTAAAAAGAATATACTTTTCATCGTCTGTTCTCCTGTGCCCGAGATCTACGACCTTCTTTGTCTATTCTTTTACGCTTCCCATTACAATGCCCTTGATGAAAAACCGCTGCAAGAATGGATAGACAATAAGAATCGGGAAAGCCGCTACGAAGATTTGTGCCGCCCTGCTTGTACGGTCAGACAGCTGGAGCATGAGTTCCACATTTTCTGATTTAAGAAATCGGAAATCCATCTTAATAATAACGGTTTGCAAGAAAGTTTGCAGCGGATAATTTTCCGGGTGATTCATATAAAGCATGCCGTCGAACCAGCTATTCCAATGCCCTACCATCGTAAAAAGCCCCGTTGTCGCCAGTGCGGGCAACGATAGCGGTACATATATTTTCCAAAGCGTTGCAAAATGCCCGGCTCCGTCAATCCGTGAAGCGTCCTCAAGCTCCCTGGGCAGATTGCGGTAAAAGTTCAATAGCAGGATGACGTTGAACACGTTAATTGCCATAGGTAGCACCAACGCTCCGAGAGTATCAATAAGTCCCAAGCTTTTAATTGTCAAATAGGTAGGAATGAGTCCGCCGTTGAACAAAATCGTGAAAACAAATATCCATGCATAGACGGTTCTTAGACGAAACGTATTGCGATCCTTGGATAAAGGATAAGCTGTAATAATCGTTAACAACATACTTAATACCGTCCCGACAACAACCCGTTGAATCGAAATGCCAAAGGCTCTTACATACTCAGGCTTGCCGAACACGTTATCATAAGCCGCCGTTGTAAACTCTACAGGCCACAGCGCAACCTTGCCGGCTGCCGCCGCCGAACCCGAGCTAAACGAAATCGCCAAAATATGAAGGATCGGCATTAAGCATAAAAAAGATATACACGCTAGAAAGACTAGGTTGCAAACTAGAAAAGCCCTTCTTCCGAATGACGGTTTAATAACCACGGTCAGTCTCCTTTCTGAATCACCGACTTTTCATCTATTAGAAAATACGGTAATTCGCTAGTCGGTATGCGAGTACGTAGGATACGGAAATGAAAATAAAGGATACGACGGATTTCAATAAGCCGACAGCTGTGGCAAATCCGAACTGGGCTTGCTGGATCCCCATACGGTAGACAAAAGTATCAATGATATCGGCACTTTCATAAACCGGTGCGCTGTACAGGTTAAAGATTTGATCAAATCCCGCATTCAGCACATTGCCGATATTAAGCGTCAGCATAAGAACGATGATCGGCATCATGCCCGGCAGCGTCACGTGAAGCGTTTGTTTCCAGCGGCCCGCACCATCGATTTGAGCGGCTTCATAAAGCGTAGGATTAATTCCTGTCAGTGCGGCCAAATAAACAATGGTACCAAATCCAAATTCTTTCCATACATCGGAGATGACCATGACATAAGGGAACCAGTTATTATCGCCAAGAAAGAAAATCGGCTTCATGCCGAACCATCCAAGCAGCTGGTTCAATATGCCGGAGGAAGGAGACAAAATATCGACCAAAATCCCGCTCAGCAGCACCCAGGATAGAAAATGGGGCAGATAGACCAGGGTTTGGAACGTTCTTTTCATCCATTCTCTACGCAATTCATTAAGCAAAATTGCTATCGTGATTGGCACGAACAAACCGGCAACGATTTTCATTACAGCAATGTATACCGTATTAAAGAAGATGCGGCCGATATCCGGATAATCCATTAACAGCTGGAAGTTCCTCCATCCGATAAACGGGGAGCCGAACAACCCTTTATTCGGCACATATTTTTGAAAAGCCATCATGATTCCTGTCATAGGAATGTAACTAAAAATAACAATCATAGCTAAACCCGGCAGCAGCATCAAATGAAGCGGCCATTCCTTCTTCCACATGCGCGTCAGACTATTCATATCTTCACCTCGCTGATTCACTTTTCATGTTGTGCGCATTCCTTGTTCAAGAACCCGATTGTTCTTGAAAAAAGGAGGGATTGCATAGATTCAATCCCTCCCTGCACTACAGATCCTATTGAAGCGATTTATACCACTCGTTAACTTCTTTCGTGATTTCATCGCCGCCAAGCTTCTTCCACTCTGCAACGAATGTATCGAATTCGTCTACGGATACTTGGTTCATTATGATTTTGATGAATATTTCATCACGTTTCTTCGTTAAAATTTCTTGACGGTCTGCCATCGTCGGCGTAGGTGCGCCGTAGAATTTGTTTTGCAGGTATTCTTTGTTTTGCTGGATTTTTGGGTTATGCGATACCGCTCCGTTCGGCCCCGAAATCAGCACTTCCCACCACATATTGATATCGCTACCATCGATAAATTTCATCGCACGTTCATAACGACCCTTCTGGTCTGCAGTTTGAAGAATGCTAGGATCTTTCGTTTCGATCGCTTTCGGCAGAATTTCGCCGTTGTTATCCATCTGTTTGCCTACGCGAAGCGGGTTCAGCAGCCAGTAGTTGTTGCCTTTTTCTTGTTTGTCTTTACCATACAGATAGATTTTTTGTTCATCTGTCGGATTCATCGTATTATCAACGACGATCCATTGGTTCAGCAATTTGATAACGCCTTCAGGATGCTTGGCTTGTTTAGAGATCACATAGTACTCGTCAACACCAAGACCAATTTGATTCAATGTAGGCTTGTTGTCTACGGAAGGGATAGGGAACACTCCCCATTCTTGAACAACCTTCCCGTCTTTCACAGCGCCCTGCACAAGCTGCGCCGGTGTCCAGGAAGCACCAAATACCATGCCGATGCTGCCGTCGTAGATGAGCTCAGCGGCTTTTTCCGTATCTTTAACCGCAAACTCAGGATCGATCAACCCTTTTTTGAACATGTCTTGCAGCGCTGCAAGCGCCTGCTTCATCTCGGGCTGGATATCACTGTTCATCAAACCGCCGTTCCCATCTTCCATCCAAATGTTTTCATAAGCGTGATAGCCGTTCAAGAACGCTCTCAGACCGGTAACGCCTGTCTCGATACTAAATGGGTTTTTGCTGACCGCAATACCGTAAGCTTGTTTTGTGCCGCCAGGATTCTTGGTTTTGAACGCTTCGGCAATTTCAATGAAATCATCCATTGTTTTAGGCTCAGGCAAGCCAAGTTCTTTCAGCCAGTCGGTACGAACGAACAAGTATTGATAGTTGAACGGGTTGTATGAGCTTGGAATCCCCATCATTTTCCCGTCGATCATCGCAGTTTTCATCTGCATGCCGCCGTCCATGGTCAGAAACTTTTTCGTCTCTTCCGTAGCATGCTGATCATAAATCTCTGTCAAATCCATAATCATATCCGCTTCCGTCAGCTCCTTAAGCTGTGCAGCGTTTACAAGCAAGAAATCGGGAAGATCGTTGGATGCGATGGCAATTTTTACTCTCTCTTTGAATTGGCTGATGTCTGCAATCCACTTGTTTGTAATTTTGACACCGATATCTTGTTCATAAACGTCATAAACTGAGTTTTTGTCGAAGTCTTCACCTTCGTCGAATTTCAAGTAAGGATCGCTTGGCGAAACCGTTGAAACCTCAATGATATCATTGCTGTTTCCTGTGCCTGTTGTTTCAATTGGTTCCTTGGAATTTACAGGTGGTTGGTTTGGCTCAGACGACGTTTTGAATCCGCAGCCTGTAATCGCCAATGCAAGCGTCAAGGAGATCATTGCAAGTGCCTTTTTGCTCTTCAAATTTTACCCCTCCGGTACATTTCGTTTAGTTTTCTGCAAATTGTATTGCAGTCTTTCATAATTCCAGTATAGAAAGAAGCCCCCCGCTGTTCTATATACTAGTCTTTACTTTCGTATACACCTCTTGACACCAGGCAAAAAGCAAATAATTATCGTGATTCACTTATACATCGGCAGCATTTACTTTTCATTTAGAAATACCTCAAAATGTATGTATGAAAGTAAATAACAGTATCTGGTTGAAGTCATCCCTTGTCTATATACTTAGCATATAAATTCATGATTGTCTGGAGGCGTTGGACATAATGAGACTTCATATTGCCTATGACCATCCCATTGCTATCAATGCTTTCGAATGGACCCCTGCCACTTATCGGCAGCCGCCTCATGTGCACGCAAGCCTGGAGATCGGTCTCTGTTTAACAGGCAAAGGCTATTTTTTCTTTGGCAACAAACAATATGCAGCAAAACCTGGCGACTTATTTCTGGTCAACAATGATGAACGGCATATTGCCCAATCTGCCCCCGATGACCCGAGCCGCTATCTTTTTATTAATTTTGATCCCGCGCTGCTGCTAGCGGAGGAGCCCGGTCTTCTGCTGCCATTCTCCTATCGCTCCACTCATTTTTGCAATCATATTATGGGCGGCTCGCCGCTCGCCAAACAGCTTACGCCTTGGGTGCTGGCTATAGCGGAAGAACTGCGGGAAAAGTCCCCCGGTTATTTGGCAATGGCCAAAAGCGCGCTCATTCAGCTGTGCGGCCGTCTTCTTCGACATTACAACGGTTTGCTGACCGATGATGAGCGTCATCATATGCTACATTCCGTTCGCCAGGCGCAATCGCTTGCCGCTTTGGTCGAGCATCGTTACCACGAGCCGGTTAGCTTAGGGGAATTGGCTGATGAACTTGGTTTAAGCGTCTCGCGCGTGAGCCGGGCGTTTCTGGAAACGACCGGTTATCGTTTCTCGGAATATGTTTCCTTGCTGCGTATCCAGGCTGCCAAGAGGGAATTGGCAGGAACAGACAAAGCTGTAGCCGATATTGCTTTCGAATGCGGCTTTCAAAGCTTGCCGACCTTTTACCGTGTTTTTAAAGAGATTGTCGGCCTGTCTCCGATCCGTTATCGGCAATCAATAGGGATTACGGAATGAGCAAAAAATGAGAATAACGCTTTCATGATTTGAGAAGCCATTGCCGGCATGGCTGGTTATAATCAAGGCATATTTTGATTATATGGATTTCAGGAGGGCAACCTTGATGACGAAATGGATTGGACTGAGGGAATTAGTTCGGGATGAAATCAAACAGCGCGGAGAAGAAGGCTGTCATGTTGAGGGGATGGCCGAGCGTCTGGAAGCAGCCGGCACAGACGAAGCAAAGTTAATGGAAGTATACCAGGCTTTAATGGCTCTTGAACCGCATGCGGATTTCAAGTATTTCGAGCCGTCGGAATTGGAGGCCATTCGCGCCGAACGTCCGGATGGACCGAGATTCCTGTCCGGAAACTGGGATGAGCTTAAATGGCAGGATAAATTTCATGGTGCGTGGCTCGGCCGTTCGGCTGGTTGTGCGCTCGGAAAACCTCTCGAAGCTCCTTCCTTCATGCAAGGCTCGGGCGGAAGACCCGGCTGGCACAATGTTAAGTTGTGGTTCGAAGGCGCAGGGCAATGGCCGATTCGCCACTATACACCGGGTGAATCAACTGCAGAAGCCGAGTACGGTATCGAGATCGCAAGGTGGAGCAGCTTGGCCAGCTGCCGGGATAACATTCGTTTTATGGAAACGGACGATGATATTCGATATACCGTTCTCGGCCTGCTCATGCTTGAGGAACGCGGGCTCGATTTCAACTCCTGGGATGTGGGCAAGCTGTGGCATCGTCATTTGTCATTCGGGCAGGTATTCACGGCTGAAGCGCAGTCCTATCTTAATTTCGCTCGCGTCACTTCACATATTAGCGGCGATCGACCAGATGACTGGGAGAAACACATCCAATGGGGCCGTTCTTATTTAAACCCCTACCGCGAATGGATCGGCGCCCAAATCCGTGTGGACGGCTATGCATACGGTGCTGCCGGCCAGCCCCAGCTTGCAGCTGAGCTTGCTTGGCGGGACGCTTCCTTCTCCCATGTGAAGAATGGTATTTATGGCGCCATGTTTTGCTCGGCTATGATTGCCGCCGCATTCGTTGAAAGTGATATGAAGCGAATTGTTGAGATCGGATTGAGTGAAATTCCGAAACACAGCCGTCTTGCAGAAGATATCGCATTAGCGGTCAACATTGCCGAGGAAACGGAAGACACAATAGATTTGGTGAGTAAAATATGGGAAGCATTTAAGCACTATCACCCTGTTCATACCAATAATAATGCTGCATTATGCGCGGCTGCGCTCATTCATTCCGGAGGCGATTTTGAGAAAGGCATAACAACAGCCGTACTTGGTGGCTGGGACACCGATTGCAATGGCGCCACCGTCGGTTCAATTCTTGGCGCATCCCTTGGAGCGGCGGCGCTTCCTGAGAAGTGGATCTCGCCGCTAAACGATACGTTGTATGCCGATGTCAGTGGCTTCCACCCCATTGCCATCTCCGAATGCGCGCAAAGAAGCTATCGCGTCTTTCGAAAATTGCAGCATTAACATGATTTAGGATGAATCGAGTATAATGCGGTATCATATTAAACTAATATGTCCGTTCACTTAAGAAGGCAGCTGATCGCTCTGACCAGCTGCCTTCTCTTTTTTATCAAATTCCTCTTGGCAAGTGTTCTATACGTCCGATGAGCTCATTTCGATAATTCATTTTTGAAGGCTTAATGCATTTTCGTGTAGTATTTTATCTGCTTTGCTGCAGGTCGGACGCCGATACATGCATCTTACTACCCGCGTCCTGCGTGTCGCCTTTGTTTTAATGACAATTGAAAAATCGCCATCTATACTAAACCTATAGAGCGTATGGAATGGAGGAGCCGTCTATACATGAAAATTTCACTCGACATCGACCCGCGCAACGAAGAAACAACGGTGACGATTCACTGCAAAGAATTGACCCCAGCCATCCAGGAGATCCTCGAGTACCTCAATAAGAATGATATGGATTTGATCGTCGGAAAAGATGGAGAGAATCAGCACTTAATTAAGCACGAGGAAGTACACTACTTTCGTACAGAAGGCGATGTGGTCACAGCCGCCACCTCAGAAGGAATCTTTAAAATAAAAGAAAAATTATATGAGCTCGAAAACTCCCTTCCCTCCCACCGGTTTATCAGGATCTCAAAATCCGTCATTGCGAACCTGCATGCAATGAGCCATTTCGAACCATCATTTAACGGGACCCTCTGCGTTCACTTTAAATCAGGTGAAAAAGAAAATGTTTCGCGTCATTACATTGGCCGAATTAAAGAAATTTTAAAGATGAACAGGAGGGAAACGAAATGAATGCATTTCTTTTCAGAAGCATGATCGGTATATTCTTCGGGGCCTTTATTGCTGTAATGACTACAAGTGCGCTTATTTATTTTGGCGGACAATCGACAATAGACGGAATGCATTTTATTAAAAATGCATTTGGTTATATATTCTGCGGCTGGCTGTTTAATGTCACACCCCTCTATTTCAAAATTCGCTCACTTCGCCTGCCCTTACAAACTGCCTTGCACTTTTTAACAGTCACCATCGTCTACTTTTTATTAGGCCAATGGATCGGCTGGATTCACATTAATGTAAAGAACTTTTTGATATTCCTGGGAATCTCTATTATCGGTTACGCCATCGGATGGATTGGATTTTATCTTTATTTTAAACATGAATCGAGAAAGCTGAATAACGATCTTAGAAGACATTGAATAAAAGGAGAAAACGCATGGAGAGTGTCATTACAGTTCGCAATCTATCGAAAAACTTTGGCGGGACCAAGGCAGTAAAGAATCTTTCCTTTGATGTTTACAAAGGTGAAATCTTCGGAATTATCGGGCCGAACGGCGCAGGGAAAACGACCACCCTCGAAATCCTGGAAGGAATCTCTGATCCAAGCGAGGGAGCGGTTGAAGTCCTTGGACTCGTTCCCAATAAGCAGCTTCGGGAGTTGAACAAGAGAATTGGTGTCCAGTTTCAAGCCACTTCGATCCAGAAGAAAATGAAAGTAAAAGAAGCGCTGGATCTCTTTTCTTCATTTTATGATAATGCCACGAAAAAAGATCATTTCATAGAATTGCTTGGCTTAAACGAAAAGCTGAACGTAAAATTTGATGACTTATCCGGCGGATGGAAGCAGCGGGTAACTCTTGCTTTAGCCACTCTGCATGAGCCTGAAATCTTATTTCTTGATGAGCCGAGCATGGGTCTTGATCCCTCAGCAAGGCGGGAAATGTGGTCTTTGATCCGGCTGTTACGGGATCGTGGAAGTACGATTGTGGTGACCACGCATTATATGGAAGAAGCTGAGCAGCTGTGCGACAGGGTGGCGATGATTTACAGCGGCCAATTAAAAGCTTTAAACTCCCCTCGTGAATTATTAAACGAAGGTGCTGCTAATTGTCTTACCTTTATCAGTGAAGGAGTCGCCCCCGAATATCTAAGCTCGCTTCCCGGCGTGGAGCGCGTTGAAAAGAATCAAGACGAATTTAAAGTGTTTTGTGATGACCAACAGACAACGGCTTATCACATTTTCAGTTACTGTCAGGAAAAAGGCATCCGATTGTCCAGCTTCAGGTTTGAAAAAGGCTCTCTCGATGATTTATTTATCCAGTACCTAGAAAAGGAGAAGATCGGATGAACGCAATCGTAAAACTCGCCAGTTTAGAAACGAAAATGTTCTTTAGAGACCGTTTAAGCATGTTTTGGACGTTTCTCTTTCCTATTGTGATGATCGGGCTGTTTGGATCCATGTTTGTTGGAGATAACATGAGTCAAAAGGCTTTTGCGGAATATTTTGTTCCTTCGTGGATTGGCGTCAATATCGTAACCACTTCCTTTTTTACTCTGGGAACTGTTTTAACCAATTACCGGGAAACGGGCGTATTGCGAAGATATCAATCAACACCGCTCCAGCCATGGAAAATCCTCGCCGCCCATACCTTTCAAGGGACCGTCATCTTTGCAATATCCGCCATGCTTCTGATGGTCTTTGGCATGCTGCTCTACGATTTAACCCTGCCGGCCTACATCGGAAGCACCCTGCTTTCATTGCTTATTAGCATCCTCGCTTTTTTCCCGTTTGCTTTATTCCTGACCTCATTAGCAAAAAACACTCAGGCTGCTTCCGCAATCAGTTCATTATTTCTAAACCTGATGCTGTTCCTGTCAGGAGCGACATTCCCGCTGGAAATGATGCCGACGGTTCTTCAATATGCAGCGAAAATACTCCCGCTCTATTACGTCATTCAGTTGCTGCGGGGGACGTGGACAGAAGCGCCAATTACGGAGTATGGCTTTGAAGCAGCTGTTTTGATTGGCATTGCCATTGTATCTGTTGTGCTTGCTACACGGTTTTTCCGGTGGAGCGGGAAATAGGAATATTATAAGAAGACTTGCATCGCCTCATTTATAATCGGTTGACCCGGTTTCATACCTGAAACGATCTACTCCATAGAGCGTATTCATATGCTCCATATGAGCCGCTCCCCAATTGTTCAATGCCTTTAGCACCGTGCTTAAACCTTTGCCATACTCGGAAATTGAATACTCTACTTTTGGAGGGACCTGGTTATAAACCTCTCGATGTACAATATCGTTATACTCAAGCTCTCTTAACTGTTGGGTAAGCATTTTTTTGTTTATACCCGGTATCGATTTTTGAAGCTCGCTGAATCTCATGGTGCCGTTGGAAATCAGTTGAAGTAAAATGACGGGCTTCCATTTCCCCACCAAAATATCAAGCGCTGATTCAAATTTGCAATACTCTTTCATTGAACTCCCCGCTTCCCTGTACCTTAGGTAACTTTTTATTCACTATGTTTAGATAAAGTGCCTACTTCATTGAACCCAATTACTAGACTATTATAACCTCAGAGAACGCAAATAAGTAATAAGGAGGTTAGCACCATTCATGAATATCGCATTATGGATCATTCAAGGGCTTGCTGCGCTGGGGTTTGTTTACTCAGGATGGTTGAAGGCGTTTCAGTTTGAAAAAGCCAACGCGTCTTGGGGATGGGTGAAAGACGTTCCCAAAGCGTTCGTCGTCTTTATTGGGGTAGCAGAATTGGTAGGAGCTTTCGGACTTATTCTGCCACTAGCGATGTATATCGCGCCCATATTGACGCCTATTGCCGCTGCAGGTCTTGCCACAATCGTTCTTCTTGGCGCCCTATACCATGTTGCACGCAAGGAGCATCGAGAAATAGGCGTAAACGTTGTCTTCTTTGTGTTAACTGTATTTATTGTGATCGGTCGTTTTTAAACCAGCATCTGCCGAAGCTGGATTCAATGTTTCAGTAGTGAATATAGCAGCAGAGAATCGACCTGCAGGTCGATTCTTTGCTCTACCACGATCGATGGTACGGTCCACCGTTAATGATCTCAAACGATCCTGCCCTTACTCTCTCATTCTTCTACCTTTATTTGCTTGGCGCAATCCCTTTTACCAGCAATTCCGTCCACTGGGCGGTATAAGGGAGTATCCTTTGGTAGATATGCGGGCTGGATATCCCTTCAACCAGGGCCTGGAAATATATCAGAAGAAATTCATCCGAATATTTCAGATCAACCTTGCCTTCTTTGCGCCCACGATGAAATAAATCCAACATAAGACTGTAGCTTTCGTTGACGTACTCCTGCATCATCAGTGATAATCCGTTATCGTCCTTCTTTGTAAAATAATCCATTAAATCGAAATAAAACTGCTTGTTGATCTTCTCCAGAAAATGAATTTTGATCTGACTCATGGCAATGATCGTTTCTTCGAAGGGTTTATTTTCGGCCATGATTTCTCGGGCATTTTCCCCCATTTGAGTTAAAAAATATTTAAACACCTCGTGGATCAGGTTTTCCTTGCTCCCAAAATATTTAAATATCGTCGTTTTACCGACATTGGCATGTCTAGCTATCTCATCCACTGTTACATTTTCGATGCCGGCTTCGGTATTCAACAAGTCAAAAGTTGCCTCCAAGACTTGATTTTTCTTCGCTTGCGTCCTCTTTTCAAAACCATTCATTCCTTATTCCTGCTTTCTAACGATTATGACTAAAATAAATTATTGCGGAGGTTTTTGTTCGTAATTTTCCTTCCTATTTATTATATAGCGAAATTATGAATTATCAAACGCATCAGAGTTCTAAACTTAGCTTTATTTGCGTTGACTATGACCATAATCGGGTGTATAACTGAAGTTGTAAATGAACTTTGGTTTAAAACAAAGCATTTTCAGCGAATATATGAACTATATCTAAATATTCAGTTCATTATTTATCAAGTTGAAGCTTTGCTTTAGACTGGAAAGCACGTTACTAAAACTGGTTAAGAAGGAGTTTTAGTGCTATGACAAACATTGTAAAGGTGCAAGGCTTGCAAAAAAGCTTCGGGAAGTTCAAAGCGTTGCAAGACGTATCATTTACGGTAAATGCCGGGGAAGTTGTCGGATTTATCGGGCCGAACGGCGCGGGGAAATCCACAACAATTCGTACGTTACTTGGGATTATCCGTCGGGATGCCGGGGAAGCGAAGATCTTTGGCAAGGATGTATGGAAAGACAGCCTTGAGATTCATAAACGAATTTCTTATGTTCCTGGGGATGTGGCACTTTGGGGCAGCTTAACTGGCGGTGAAATCATTGATTTATTTATGAAATTGCATGGCGGCGGAGACAAAAATAAACGCGACTATTTGATTAAACGGTTTGAATTGGATCCGAAGAAGAAAGCCAAGGGCTATTCCAAGGGAAATCGGCAAAAAGTCGGCCTGATCGCGGCTTTGGCCGTTAATTCCGATTTGTATATTTTCGACGAACCGACTTCCGGCCTTGATCCGCTGATGGAAGCCGTCTTCCAGGATGAGGTCGAAAAAATCAAGCTTGCAGGAAAAGCCATCTTACTGTCCTCTCATATTTTGAGCGAAGTGGAACGGCTGGCCGATAAAGTGGTCATCATTCGCCAAGGCAAAGTGGTTGAAACCGGGACATTGGATGAGTTGCGTCACTTAACCCGTTCTACGGTAACGATGGTAACGCAAGACAATGTGGCTATAATGGCATCCGTTAACGGTGTCCATGATTTCAAGCAATCCGGCAATCAAGCGACATTTTCCGCGGATAACGAATGTATCAATGAAATTTTGTCCGAAGCGGCAAAATTGGGCGTCAAGAAGTTTGAGTCCGTGCCGCCTACGCTGGAAGACTTATTCATGCGTCATTATGAAGTCTAAGGGCGGAAACGGAGGAGACTAGGATGCAAGAAAAATTTGCACGTTCGCGTGTACTATTCGTCCAATATCTGAAACGTGATTGGAAAAAAATCATCATCTGGATTTTAGGTTTAGGCTTGTTTTCAGCCGGATTTGTTCCTGCTTTTGAAGAAATCGGCAAGGGACAAGGTTTGCAAGGAATGTATGAAACCTTGCAAAATCCTGCCATGATTTCCATGGTAGGTCCGACACCGGTTGAGACATCGGCAGATTATACTTTGGGCGCGATGTATGCGCACGAAATGTTGTTATTCTGCGGTTTGTTTGCGATGATTATCGCTGCATTGCATGTAGTAAGCCATACACGCAAAGAAGAAGATCTTGGGCTTACTGAACTCGTCCGTTCCTTCCAAGTGGGCCGTCAAGCCAACTCGCTTGCGGTAATTGCCGAAGTTGTTGTGATCAATATGATATTAGCACTCGTGATTGGCGGAATGATGACTAGCTATGGAGCAGATACGATTTCGGCCGAAGGATCCTTTTTGTTTGGCGCATCCATCGGCATGGCCGGGATCTTGGGAGCCGTAATTGCCTTAGTTATGGCACAAATCATGCCGACTTCATCCGGTGCAACCGGTTCATCACTCGGAATTGTAGGCTTGCTATATATTTTTCGCGCCGGAACGGATGTGTCGAATACGGATCTCTCCATGATTAATCCGATGGGTTGGACGTATCTAACCTATCCTTTTACAGGAAACCATTGGGTCCCCCTAATTGTGGCGATAGTCTTAAGCGTCATCGTCGTGATCATCGCTTTTGGCCTTGAAGGCCGCCGAGATATGGGAGCCGGTTATTTGCCCGAACGTGAAGGACGGGAGTCGGCAAAAAAATCATTGCTATCCGTACCCGGCCTGTTTACCAAGCTGAACAAAGGCGTAATGTTCAGCTGGTTGATTGCTTTCGTCATCATGGGTGCAGCCTATGGTTCGATTTATGGAGATATGCAGACGTTCCTTGAAAGCAATGAAATCATGAGTCAAATGTTTACGGTATCCGGCGTTTCCATCGAAGAAGCCTTCACCGGGACCATTATGATGGTCATGATTGGATTAGTTTCCATTTTGCCGATTGCGATCGTAAACAAACTTTTCTCTGAAGAAACGCGGCGGCATTTAAGTCAGCTTTATGCTACAAAAGTGACGCGAGCTCAGCTCTATTGGACGAGTGTCATGTTGGCTATCGTTGCTGGAATCGTTGGCATTTTGCTCGCTTCAAGCGGACTTGGCGGGACGGCCATTGCTGCAATGGGTGACGGCTCGCCCATGAATATGGGGGATTTTTTCGCCGCTGGCTATAACTTCCTGCCCTCAGTGTTGTTTTTTACTGGACTTGCCGCTTTAGCTTTAGGTTGGGCACCAAGACTAGGCAAAGGCGTATATGCGTACCTAAGCTATTCCTTTGCTCTAAACTACTTTGGCGGCATTTTGGATTTGCCGGAATGGTTCTCGAAAACAGCCGTTCAAAGCTGGATTCCACGGATGCCGGTAGATCCGTTTGATTCTGCAACCTTTATTGCGATCTCAGCGATCAGTATTGCCTTCATGGTTTTGGGCTTTGTGGGATATCGCAAACGGGATATGATTGAAGGAGCTTAACCGATAAATAAACTGATCTCATACTTTGATACAAATCGAACGGAAAACGGGCTGAATTGTGCATTTTCAGCCCGTTGTTTTGTGCATTTACGAAGTTTATGCGGATGAGCAAACCAATATTTCCAAGCTGCTCGCCCGCCATTATTCGCTGAAACGCGGTTTGTGCTTCATCTATCGCGTAGATCCGTCCATTGGCTAAAATTACCTTTAAGTATTGGGATAGGAAGCATCATTGTCGGGTCAGCCGGCGCGGCGGGAGCGGGCCAGAGTTAGCGCACCGAGGATCATACCGATCAGCCCCATTACAATAGCAATGATCGCCCCAGCTCTCCCGGCGCCGGTACCGAAATCACCAGTGAATATGGTCAGATGCACTATAGCGTAGACTAAGACGATCAGCCCTAATACCATGGCCACGATCGACCCGTTTCGCCCACCATTTCCGGTACGACGAACGGAGCGGGCCAGAGACAGCCCACCGATGACCACGCTGATCAGGCCCACCACCGCGTCCATCGTGGCCCAGAGTCGCCCGGGGGTTAATCCGTATCCGACATTACCGTTGGTCACTTCAGCAGAGGCAATAGTTGGAGCAAGTAGAAATGCACAAAGCATTACGAATGTAACTAGCTTCAATTTCATTTGTTAATTACCCCTCTCGGTTGTTTTTTCATCATTTGCAAGGAGACTTCATGAGTTTGATAGGAGTTCCTGCTAGATCAACTAGTAAGATCTGTTTACCGCCAAAACCTGGCGACAATATCATTGCGGGTACGTAGGCCCGCTTTAAGCAGGGTTCTCCTCCTAGATTCTCATTTCTGGCCTAGACGTTCCAACGATCAGTACACTCGTCCGTATGCAATGATTGTGCTGAACTCAGCTAATTCAAACGTTTTTGTTTATTTAGATCTGATCAAGCACTGTCCTACTTCCGTTCTACTCAATTGTTACGGAATTGCCGGATAATCCCCCCTTAATGCCGAGTTCAAACAGCGCTTTCTCAATCGATATCGTATACAATCCGCAGTTCATCCTTCCGTTTTCAAAAATTACGTTTCTCAGAATCCGATTCCCATATTTATTGTCCTTGTTGTTCTTCGCGACCATCTCTCTCCTTTCACAGCCAGTTTACACAACAAATGTCGAGAACTTATGCAGATCTTCCGCTCTTTGTGTGGATTTCTTTAAGAACCTACCTAATCACGTTATAATTTTCGGTAAGCGGCGTGTACTCGCTATGGAATCAAACTAAGGGAAGGATGTGAGGGGAATGGAACCGAAATTGTTGATTGTGGAGGATGAACCGGGAATGCTGGAGGAGATGCAGACCTATTTGCAACGTGAAGGGTTCAAGGTATCGACAGCCTGTACCGGCAAGGAAGCGCTCATGATCGCCCGGTCTGAGCGGCCTGATCTCGTCGTGCTTGATTGGATGCTCCCGGAAAAAAGCGGAATCGACGTATGCCGCGAGATAAGACAAACCTCGCATTGCGGCATTATTATGGTCACGGCCCGATCGGACGAATCAGATAAAATCGTCGGTCTGGAAATTGGCGCGGATGATTATTTGACGAAGCCGTTCAGCTTGCGCGAGCTCGCATCGCGCATCAGAGCTTTGCTTCGCCGTTTACGCGGACCTGAAGACAAGTCGATATTCTTGGAAAGAGACAACTTGATCATTTCCGAGGCCAAATGTCAGGTATTCAAAGACGGTCAGGAACTCCAATTGACACCTACCGAATTCAAAATTCTGTTCACACTCGCGGGTCGTCCCGGCATTGTCTTTAGCCGTTTGCAATTGTTAAAGGCTGCTTTGGAGGATGAGTACATGGGATACGAAAGAACGATGGATTCCCATATCCGGAATCTTCGCCGCAAACTGGGAGACGATCCTGCCAATCCTCGATATATTCAAACGGTATATGGTTTCGGTTACCGGTTCGGTGAACGTACATGAAGATGACGGTCCGTATGAAAATGTTTGCCTGTATGGGACTGATCGTTTTCATTGTAAGCATCACGTTCTCCCTGACAACGCAGTTTTACACAAGCGGCTTGATCGATCAATTTCAAAGGGAACAAATCGATGCCAACTATTTGAGCGCATCGCCCGAAGAGCAAATCGAAATTTTTAAATCTTATATCCTTGACAATATGCAGCTGAACGAACTGCTTAATGTCACGCACGGCGTGCGCTTGTTCTTTTTTGTTGCGATCGGGTTGTTCTTCAGTTATTGGATGTCGGGGGTGCTTACCCTCCCGCTCAAAAAACTTATAGCCGCCATAGAGCGCGTGGCGCAGGGTGACCTGAATGTCAAAGTACCTGTAGACACGAAAGATGAGTATGGGAAAGTTGCCCAAACGTTCAACGATATGACGTTCCGTCTGCGTGAAGCCGAAGAGACCCGCAGGCGACTGGTGGCCGACATTGCTCACGAGCTTCGCACGCCGCTCTCCGTGATGCAGCTTAAACTGGAGAATTATCAGCAGGCCGGTCATCATGTCCCGCCGGAAATGCTGCTTCGGCTTCACGATGAGGTAATCCGGCTCAGTCAGCTTGTGAACGATCTTCATATATTGTCGCTGGCCGAATCGGGCCGGTTGTCGCTCGAACGCAAACCGCTCGATCTGACGATGCACCTAGAACGAATTGTGGACGACGTGAAATACGAAGCGGAAGAAAACGGATTAGACGTTTGTCTTTATACGATTTCGAGTCCGGTTACCGTTATGGCCGATGCGAGACGGATAACGCAGGTATTCATTAATTTACTGACTAATGCGATTCGTTACACGCCTCGTGGAGGGAAGATTACTGTTGAAATCGAAAACCGGGTCTTTGATAGGAATGCGTTCTTTGCATGTGTCTCGGTGATCGATACCGGCATCGGAATACCGGCGGAAGAGCTGCCCTACCTATTCGATCGATTTTACCGCGTAGACGAAGCGCGCTCGAGGCATACAGGCGGTACGGGGCTCGGGTTATCTATCGCCCATCATTTTGTAAGAGCCCACGGCGGGTTCATCCGCGTTGTGAGTCAGTCTCATGAAGGTACTACATTTACCGTTTTTCTGCCTATAGGGCGATGATGTCTATAAAAGTTGATAACTCGGCATATAAACTTGCAGGAATTCCATTTACGTTCAATCTCCTCATATATCCAGGTCTGGTAGCTTAATAAGGCTGAGACAGGACCTTTGGGGAGAGTATAGGCACAGCATATTTATAGAGAATTTAAAGACATTGACATTATATATGGCCCCTGAAACAGACCGAACATCAATTGCTCAAAAAACATACGACTCAGGCTATCCACCAACTTGAGAAATTCAACCGAGATCTTGCAGATCCGAAAATGAATGACTATATCGTTCCGGCCGCCAAGGAGGCATTGCTGCTCCAGGCTGCGGAGCTGCTGAATATCTTAAATCAACAATTGGACAGTTGAAATCGATGCTAGAGTTAAGCCTAAACAGCGTGTACCTATCGGTACACGCTGTTTACGTGGATGAAATCATTATCTTTAGGCTTTCGTGCATGTAGCCATTTGCCTCGCTTTAGTTTAATAACCATCTAAAATTATTTCAACGACTTTCTCTACATACTCGTCTCTGCCTTCCATCATTCCTTCTAGCCTTGCTTTTTCAACTAACGTTTTCCATAAGTTTAGCTAAACTCCCACGACCATTATTTCAAGCGTATTGGTGAACCCACTCTTTTATCCGAGAGGCAACCTCGGTTACGTCGGTATCCGTTGTATCAATGGTAGGCATTGGTGGGTTATAGACCTCATCGGCAATTTCAAGCAATCGTTTTGCGAAGTTTTTGTGGTTTTGAATCTCTTCCTTAGACCACTTTCTTTCACGTAGACGTTTTTCGCGAGTAGCTTCATCACAATGTAGGTTTAGGTAATATACATGCTTAAAAAAAGGAAAGTCCGCACATTTTTCAATATCCCAAGGCATCATGGTGCCGCATATGATAGTCATGCGTCCACTTTCAACGATGTTGCGTGCAACTCGCAGCCAAATATTTCGCATGTTCTCCCAATCGTGTCCGATAAATTCAACAAGATCATCAGGATCAAAAATATCAAAATCAGGCATCATTTTCCGCAGTTCCTTGATGACATATGTTTTCCCAGACCCACTTGCACCTGTTACGATAAATAAAGGCAATTTTCTTTCCATAGTTATAACCTCGTCTCATCTAAATATATCGCTATTCCTTTATACGCCAGCAGTGCCTAGACGTAACTACAAATTCATCTGGCAGTCACTACCTCGCCTTATACCGCTGTCTATATTCGCTCGGCAGCATGCCTGTCTGCTCTCGAAAGGTTCTGCTGAAATATTTCTCATCCTCGTATCCGGTTTGCTTGGCAATCCAAACAATTGGCCTGGCCGTCTGTTCCAGATATTCTCGCGCCTTATCGATCCGTACCTTGCGCAGATATTCATTGAAGGAATAGCCAACGATTTCTTTGAAACATTGATAGAAGTAGCTTCGGCTCAGATTGACCCGCTTCGCGACATCGATAGCGAATAACGGCAACTCAAGTTCGTCGTGCACGATTTTGACCGCGGTCATAATGCTGCCGCTCACTTCGGGGCTCAGCTGCAGGCTGCCTGATAGCGTTATCCCATTTTCCCTGAATTGTTTCAGCCAGTCCGCAACCTCCCGCCAGCACGTAAATGTGTCAGGCATCTTGATATCATCAGGTTGTATCGCTCTATAAAGCCGGTTCCAGTCAACCATACATCCATAGATCCATTGCATTAGCTTGGAGACGGGTATACGCAGTTCTTTCAATCGACTGCAAAGCTTATCAAAGGCTTCATCGTCATGGACCCATGTGAAGGCGTGTAGTAATTCCTTTACAGTGGCCGTCTCTTCTTCTCCCGGTTCAGGACGTTCCGCCATCAGCTCCATGACAGACTTCTCAATCGGATAGGGCTCATTGCCGTCGCAGTCGTAGAAAAAATCTCTGCTCCTATAGGCCCGTATTCGTAGAAGCAGCTCGGATGGAGATAAACCGGCTGTATGCCGTAGCCGTACCATATGCCATCCGGTGCTGCACGTTCCGTCTGGAAGCGGCGGCAACGGGTCTTCTTCTTCATTGCCATGAGACGGAACCTCCTTGGGAAGTTCCGTCAGCCACATCGGAATAGATCCATCCGCTTCCGCTATCCAGCCCAATGAAACGCAATCCGCTACCATTCTGCTTGTCAATGGCTCATCCGGGTACGTCAATAGCGCATAGGCCGTATCGCAAGAACAAGCCGCTACTATCGAATCCGACTCATTATTGTGCTTCTGCTTCACTTCCACAATGCGCGAGTGAATGCGCTGAAACACTTCTTCGAACTGTTCTTTTTCAAGCTCAACCTTGGCAATGTAATCAATGGCACCCAGTCGCAGCGCTTCCTGAATGTATTCAAAATCCTGATGAAGAGTCAGCACGGCGATCGCGATATTCGGATATTGCTTGCGCACAACCCGAATTAACTCTATGCCCGACATTACCGGCATGGCCAGATCGGTCATTAACAGATCTACCCGAGTCACCTTCAAAAAATCGAGCGCCTTCTCCCCGTTGGCAGCTTCGCCTACAACTCTCATTCCGAACGATTCCCATGGCAAAAAAGACATCAGTCCCTTACGTACAAGCTTGTCGTCGTCTACGATGAGAACATGGATCATTTCGTTAAATTCTCCTCCTCGATTTGTATCGAAATGATGATGCGGGTTCCTTTTCCAAGCTCGCTTGTTACCGTAAGACTCGCTCTCCCTTCGTAATGAAATTCTAACATTCGTTTGACATAATTCAGTCCAATTCCCATACCCACTCGATGGCGTTCAGTCTGTTCCTGCTCAAGCAATGCCTCAATCTTTTCCTCAGAGATCCCCCCGCCGTTATCTCGAATTTCGATCTCAAGCCTGTCATTCTTTCTAACCACCACCTCGATTCTGCCGTTATCATCTAGCCCGTGATACAGCGAATTTTCAACCAACGGCTGCAGAATGAATCTAGGAACCGTCACATCGAGTAATGCGTCGTCCACGTGAATATTGACATCGAACTGAAAATTGTATCGAATCTGCTGGAGAATAAGATATTGCTTCAGCGAATCAATCTCATCCCTGATCGTCGCGACACTGTTGCCTTTACGGAGATTGTAGTAAAGCAGTTTGTTCAAAGAAGTGACAAGCCTGTCGATCTCCTCCTGACCGTTCATAACGGCTAGCCAGTGCGCGGTATCCAGCGTATTCATCAGAAAATGCGGATTAATCTGATACTGCAGCTTCTCGATCTCCAGATCCGCTCTGCGCTTCTCCTTGGCCTTGATTTCAGAATACAGCTGCGTAATCTGAACCTTCATATGTTGAAACTGGTTTAACAACATCTCAAATTCCGGGATCCGCGATTGCGTGGCAGCCGCATTAAAATTGCTGCCCGCAATCGATTTGATCTCCTTATTAAAGCGCGACAGCGGCCGGTACACCATTTTCCATAGAAGCCAGCCAATCGTCAGACTGACTACAGCGAACAGCAGCGCCAGCCCCAGCATCTGCATCATCCAGCGATTTTTCTCGCGGTTGTAGTCGGATTTCGCAATAAGCGAGACCACACTCCAGCCCTGATTGCTGACTTGTCGATACCAATAATAGTCGGACGTACTGCCTGTTACCAGGGAAGGCGCTAGAGCGTCCGAAAAAAATGAATTTTCAGGAAAGATATCTTGAAGTTCGCTGTATGAAATCCTTCCATTGTTGTCCAGAATTAAATGATTGGTATGCTTGCTGACTTCATCCAAATCAAGAATGCTCTGCGTCAGCTTGAAACCGGACTCAATGTAGACATAGGCGTCTTCCCTCTCCGGCAAATCAACTTTTCGCAAGGCGGAAAGCACATATTGATTGTTGAATCGATCTTTACTGATATGCGGTCCAAAATAGGTGATGCCATAATACGCTGCTATGATGGGAAGGTCATCGATATCGAATGGCTGTTTCATGCCTGTATTCTCAAAAAGAGTGGTCCGATCGTCGCGTAAATAATACAGCGTTAATCCGACATTGGGATTGGTGAACGTGATTAGATTCAGCTGGTTTTTGATTTCATCCGTCAGATAACTCCGGTCATACGGCTGCTTCGCCATCAAAAACTTCTCAAGCTGCCTACCGACATTCCCCTTAAAGGTCAGTTGTTGGGAAACGTGATTCAGATTGTCCAGCGTGTTCTCAAGCGACAATCGGACCTGCTTTAAATTGCTTTGAATGCCGGATTGCAGCTTCGTATTCAGAATGGATGTAATGGTGTTGTACGACAGATAACAGGTGCAGATGAAAGGGATCAATGTTGCTGCGGCAAACAGTAAAAGAATTCGATTTTTCAAGGTCAATCGCTTCAGGCGGGACTTCCAATCCTTTTCCGGTTTCATCGTTTCATCCCCATCGATTATCGACTCCTCCTCTCTTTGAATCATATGGTCTATGATGCGCATAATCAGAAACAGGCGGAAAAATCTTTCTAGAATATAACACAAATTAAAATGATTATTGAGCATAGATTTCAATAAATCAGGTGCCAAATCCGTTAACGTTCAATTGAAAAAATCACGGGTAGACAAATGTCTTCTCCTTAGTGGGTGAAATGTCCAACCACCCGCAACAGCCGTAAATTTTTGTACATATGACCCCCTCATTTAGAAACCACCTTCTATCCATGAAGGCGGTTTCATTGTGCTACAGTTAAATGGTCCATACGAATAGTTATTCCATTCATCTGAAAGAAGGGGTGTAATTATGAAAAACAAGTCAAAGACGTTAGCGCTTTTACTGGCCTGTTTTCTCGTTCTAGCAGCTTGCAGCAATCCAACGAATAACACGCCGGCTGCACCGGAGAAAAGCGCGGAGTCCAGCGAACCCGCCGATCCATTTGGCCGCTACGAAGAACCTGTTCAGATCAGCATCAGTATTGAAATCGATCCCACCGATAATGAATTGCCTCCTGGCGACACGCCGTTGGACAATCAATACACTCGTCAGATTAAGGAAGCGCTTAATGTGGACGTCGATCATCAATTTGCTGCCTCTGGCCAGAATCTTCGTCAGAGAATTAGTCTCGCCATTGCAAGTAACGATTTGCCGGATGCTATGGTCGTCAATGCCGTTGAGCTGCGCCAATTGGTCGAAGCCGACCAAATTGCCGATTTAACGGAGGTGTATGAGCAATATGCTTCCCCGGATATAAAAACAATCATTGAAAACACCAACGGTGCTGCCCTGGATGCAGTAACATTCGATGGCAAAATCATGGCCCTCCCGGGTGTGCAAGCCAATGCCGATGGCATTCACCTCTTGTGGATCCGGCAGGACTGGCTGGATAAGCTGAACCTTGAACCGCCAACCACGATGGCAGAACTTGAGGAAGTCGCCCGTGCTTTCGTCGAAAATGATCCTGATGGTAACGGTCAGCGCGATACGATTGGGATCACCGGACCGGAAAGTGGTGGCAAGCTGTACGCGAACTTCCTTGAGTCGAAGAACAATTTATACGGTTTTGACGCAATTTTCTCCGCGCATGACTCCTTCCCTGGATACTGGCTCGAGGGCGAGGATGGCAGCCCTGTATACGGCTCAATCCTGCCGGAGACACGTGAGGCGTTAGCTAGTTTAAGAGATTTGTATTCCAAAGGACTTATTGATCCAGAGATGGGTGTTCGTAACAAAGCGGATGAGCCCATTATCGCCGGAAAATCCGGAATGTTCTTTGCGCCATGGTGGATGGCTTACGGCCCGCTAACCAATGCCGTAAAAAATGATGCCGAAGCCAATTGGCAGGCTTATGCTCTGCCTTTGAATCAAAATGGCGAATTTAAACCACATGCTGCTACACCTTCTACTGAGTTTGTGGTGGTTCGGAAAGATTACGAGCATCCGGAAGTTCCTATGAAATTGCTAAACAATCTGTTTAAAAACGAGCAAGAGAACACCTTTGACCCGAGCAAAGGCGGTCCTGGTTACTATCCGCTCCGCGTGGTATACGCTCCATCCGACGAAATTGAATTTACAGTCAAAGCCCTCCGTGATGTGCTGGCAGGCAATAAAACCGCCGAGGATTTTGCAAATGACAAGGCCTACAAACTGCTGCCTTCGGACATCGCAAGCATCAAGACGATCAAAAACGAGCCTTACGATTCCATGGATCTTTCAACATGGAACCCTGAAGCGAACTGGGGAGCATGGACTCGATCGTACTCCATCATGGTGGGCGGCAGGCCGCTGGTTGATACCGAGTTTGAGGAGGTGCCCAGTCTTCTGTATGAGCAGACACCGTTAATGGAGAGCCGTTGGGTGAATCTGCGCAAATTAGAGGACGAGACTTTCCTGCGCATCATCATGGGTGCGGCTCCGCTGGAGACATTCGACTCCTTCGTCGAGAACTGGAAACGTCAAGGCGGCGACCAGATTACCCAGGAGGTTAAGGAAGCGCTTGCGCAGTGATCTTAAGGCATACAACGAACCATAATAGCCAGAGCTCCCGGCAGCTGTCAGGAGCTCTGGATCACTCGATGCAGGATTCGGGGAAGGGAGTGCTGTCATGCGTATGAAAGGCTTCGCCAAACATTATTATCTGATGCTGATCCCGGGATTTCTATGGCTGTTCGTCTTCAGCATCGTTCCGATGTTCGGCATCATCATTTCGTTCCAATATTTTAATCCAGGCAAAGGTATCCTGGGCTCGGATTGGGCAGGGCTTGAGCACTTCAAGTATATGTTATTGCTGAAGGATACACAGGAAGTCTTCAGCAATACGCTTGTGATCGCGTCCATGAAGATTGTCGCCAATCTGATTGCGCCTCTGTTGTTTGCACTCATGCTCAATGAGCTGCGTTTGATGATTCTCAGACGCTGGATTCAGACCATCGTCTATCTGCCCCACTTTTTGTCTTGGGTTATTCTGGGGGGCATTGTACTCGACCTGTTCTCCTATAACGGACCCGTCAATCAACTGACTGCCTTGTTCGGATTCCAGCCTAAACTGTTCTTTGCCGACTCCCAACTGTTTCCGTTCCTCGTTGTCGGCAGTGACGTCTGGAAGGAATTCGGTTTTGGCACCATTATCTATCTTGCCGCGCTTACGGGGATCAACCCGGCACTGTACGAAGCTGCCAACATCGATGGCGCAGGACGCTGGAGAAGTCTCTGGCATATCACTTTGCCCGGGATCCGCACGACAGCCGTATTGCTTACGGTACTCAGCTTGGGTAATGTGCTTAACGCGGGCTTTGACCAGATCTTCAATCTGTACAACCCGCTCGTCTATTCTACAGGTGATATTATTGACACCTGGGTCTATCGTACAGGTTTGCTTAACCTGCAATATGAACTTGCGACCGCCGTCGGCCTGCTGAAGTCCGTTGTGGGCTTCCTGCTGATATCCGTCTCGTATTATCTGGCTTACCGTTTTGTTAACTATCGCATATTCTAAGGATTCATCCTGTTGCAAAGCTATATAGACTCATCCCATTCCAACTAGAGTAGGAGGTGCTGACCGTGGTCAGAGACCGGACGTTCGGCAACCGTGTGACGGATATTATACTGATTGTTGTCCTGATAGGCATTACGTTGTCATGCATCCTGCCGATCTGGTACACCCTCTCCCTTTCGCTTAGCTCCAACTCTGCCGCTGCGGCCGGTAAGGTCTGGCTATGGCCGGTCGATTTCAATCTCAACGCATATGCCCAGATTCTCAATGATCAACAGTTCTTCCGATCCTTCTGGACCTCGACCCAGCGAGTGCTGCTGGGGGTTATGCTTAATTTTATCATGGTTGTGCTCATGTCTTACCCGCTCTCGCGGACAGCGAAAGAGTTCAAGGGGCGCAATGTATTCATGTGGATTCTCATTTTCACGATGTTGTTCAACGGTGGACTGATCCCGCTGTATTTAACGGTCAAAGAGCTCAACATGCTGAACAGCATCTGGGCACTTGTCCTGGTCGGCGGCGCGCAGACACTCGTCTTCAACGTCATCCTCACGATGAACTTCTTCCGCAACCTTCCTAAGGAGCTGGATGAAGCTGCCCTTGTCGACGGCGCGGGACCATGGTACATCCTGTTCAAGATCTACATCCCGCTGGCCGTGCCGGTGCTGGCGACCGTCTCGCTGTTCAGTATCGTGTATCACTGGAATGAATTCTTGTACGGCCTGATCTTCATGTCCCGTGAGCAATTCTATCCACTCCAGACGTATATCCAGCAGCTTGTCGTCTCGGTCGATCCATCGACGATGTCCGAGGACCAGTACCGTCGCTTGTCTGAGTTATCCAACCGGACACTCGATGCCGCCAAGATCTTCATCGCGATGCTGCCTGTCCTCATCGTCTATCCGTTCCTCCAGCGCTTCTTCATTCACGGGATTACGCTGGGTTCGGTTAAAGAGTAGCTCCGCCACCCAGGACAACAGCTTTGAGAGATCCGAGCCATTTTCTTTACATGAATATAAAAATATACTGAAAACAGGCGCCGGGAGTACGTATCATCCCTCCCAGCGCATGTGCATTGTTTATCCTATGTACAGACAACCTCATTATCCTGGTTGTCTTTTTTTAATTCTACAAATATCCCCCTAATGGCTGACCTTCGTATGGTTCACCGTGCGTTAATCGCTTCACTTCGAGACCGTCTTCGATCGTTCTTCATAAAGAATTCAAACAGATGAAATTTCACGTAAAACACAATGTATCGTCATAAGTTCACAACATGAATTTGTTATTTTATAACGGTAAACAAGAACGCTACGGATTAGAAATTCAGAAACGAACATTAGGCCGACCCATCCGCTTTCGAGAATATCAAGAATTTTGGTCCTCACATCGTTCAATCACACCAGAAAGGAATTGTTTATAATGAAAACGCTCGATATCGTAAAAGAAAATTTGTTGTTTATTCTTGGTCTTGGCGCAATAGCTCTAGTGAGACCCATTATGAAGATGACGGGGATCATGGATTTGATCGGACAACAATTCGGCAGCATTCTCATGACGATTCTTATTTCCTTAGCTTGGATCGTTATCGTTTTAATTAAGAAACCCGCTTCTCCAGTGGTCATTCTTAGTTTTGCGGGTATGAGTTATGCCTTATATGCCGTCATCCTTAGCGGCTTAGTCTCTCCGCTTCTTGATGGAAAATTACAAGGTCCATTAACTAATCCGTTTGCTCTTGTAAGTGTCTTTGCTATAAATGCCATTTGGGGATTCATCGTTGGATTCATTGCCAAAACACTACGCCGTTAACGTTTGATATAACTGTTATCTCTTCCCACCATCTCTCGAATTCTTGACGTTGTAATTGTCATCGGCGCTGACGTCAGCAAATTCAGAGAAACACAATATGTAACGGAAAACGGCCATCTCCGCCCCTATCGGACGGAAATGGCCGTTATGTCTGTACCTTGAAGCCCTTACCGTCAGCTCGCCTTCGCGAGTTTCGTGCTGCGAACCGATGCCACAGCGTATACAACGAGCGCTGTCCAGATGAGCGCGAAGCCGATAAGCAGAACCGGCGAGACCGATTCCTTGAACACGAATATGCTCAGTAACAGCATGATCGTCGGCCCGATGTATTGTACGAAGCCGAGCGTGGATAGCGCCATCCGGGCGGCCGCCCGCGCAAAGAAGAGCAGCGGCAGCGCCGTTACCACGCCGGAAAGAAGCAGCTCGACGAACACCGGCGCAGGCAGCGTCCATGCCGTCGTCTTGCCCACGGCGGCCAAATAGATCCAGTAGCCGAGCGCGACGGGCAGGATTACGGCCGTCTCCGACAACAAGCCAACAGAAGCGTCCTGCACGATCTTCTTCTTCGCGAGGCCGTACAAGCCAAACGATACGGCCAACGAGATCGCGACCCAAGGGAACCGCCCGTAGTCGATGGCGATGATGAGCACCGCGGCGCCAGCGATGGCAATTCCGAGCCATTGGCCGCGGTTAGGCTTTTCACGAAGGAAGACGACCGCTAACAGAACGTTCAGCAACGGATTCAAATAATAGCCAAGACTTGTCTCGACAACATGGCCGTTGTTGACCGCCCAGATGAAGATGAGCCAATTCGCAGCGATCAGTAGTCCGCTGGCGGCGAGCGACAGCAGGAGCGAGCGGCTAGCCGCAACCCGCTTCATGTCGCCCCAGCGTCGCTGGACGGCGACGAGAATACCCATGAAAACGAACGACCAGACAACTCGATGCGAGAGAATCTCGCCTGCCGGCACATTGTCAAACAACTTCCAATATAGTGGGAGAACCCCCCACATGATATACGCGATAATAGCGTTAACCAACCCATTGTTCATTATGATTTCCCCTCTTCTAGCTCCGATGTCTTAACGGATTATACGCCTCGATCCTCGCTTAAGTAAAGAAAATAATTCGTGTCCGCTGGTAGACAGTCACGCTCTAGTTTGATTCTCGTTGTATTTTGAGCTATCGTTTTCCGTTCGTTTGCAGACTCGATGGAGCAAGCTGACACATTCTACGCTGTTAGTCATTGATTATTTTTCCAAAATAGGTTATTTTATAGACAGCTTAGCGATAAGCAAGTTCCTATCACGAAGGGAGATGTGTTTTAATGGCGACTACTTATATGGTGGTTTGGTCTTAAAACTGAATAGCAGGCATACGGGAATAAAACGGGACAACGCCCGTATTATTTGGTGTGCCATTCAAAGTAACCTTTCGTGAATATTGCTGTTTGCGAGATACGATGAAGGTCGTATCTTTTTTGCGTCCTGATGCCGCGCGACAGCAGCTTCTTTAGAGGCTGCTTGACCGTGGCATTTTTGCGTCCAAAAAACAACATTAAAGGAGCTAACAAAAAAAACATGATGGATTTGAAAACTTATGGCTACTCAGAAATAGAAGAAATTCAAGGCGGCTTATTGCCCGGCAGGGTGACGGAGCTTCGGCGCAAGCGCTTCAGGGTCATGACCGAGCGAGGCGAGGTAACGGCGGTGCTCAAGGGGGCGTTCTATCACGGTGCGGAAACGCGAGTGGACTTTCCTTGCGTCGGTGATTTTGTTTTGCTGCACTACAACGAAAGCGGAGATTCTCTCATCGACAGGGTATTGCCCCGTCGCTCCAAGTTCTCACGCGCGGATTACTCAGGGCATGCCGCAGGCTATGCCAAAACCGTGCGGGAACAGGTCGTTGCAACCAACTTTGACTATGTATTTATCCTTTCTTCTCTGAATTGGGATTTCAACGTTACCCGTATCATGCGGTATCTGACACAAGCCAGGCAGAGCGGCGGCCAGCCGGTCATCATTCTGACCAAGGCTGATCTCGCCCCAGATTATAATCTCCTGCTCGCAGAAATCACACAAAGCATCCCTAATGTGCCGGTTCACGCGATCTGCAGTCATACAGGCCTGGGGATGAACGAACTCGCTCCCTATTTGATGCCTGGTAAAACGGTCGTCTTTCTCGGCATGTCCGGGGTTGGTAAATCGTCTTTGCTCAATGCGTTGATAGAACAGGACGTAATGAAGGTTCAGGCAATCCGGGAGGTCGACAGCCGGGGGCGGCATACGACAACGCACCGTCAGCTGTTCATGCTGCCCTCCGGTACGATGGTTATTGATACGCCGGGTATGCGTGAGCTTGGGATTTTTGATGCCGACGAAGGCATACGCGCAAGCTTTATCGACGTGGAGGCATGGTTCCCGCAGTGCCGATTTACGGATTGCCGCCATCAGGCCGAGCCGGGCTGTGCCGTTCTTGCCGCGCTTGCCGACGGTTCATTGCCGCGTGAACGGTGGGAGCATTATGTGGCCCAGCAGCATGAGAACAAGTATGTCCAGGATAAAACCAGCTACCTCATCGACAAGAGGGCTCGAAACAAAACGAACGCCATGTGGAGCAAGCAAACGAAAAAAAACGGGGGATGGAAAATATGAATATTCAATTCGAATCGCTGATCTATGCCTTAAGCCGACAGTTCAAGAAGGATATCATCTCGGCCGACTGCCAAACCAACCCGTTGCAGGGCGGAACTGTGGGAAATGTGTACCTGGTAACGGGAATCGCCGATACCGCGGATGGCGAACAATTGCCGTACCGTATCGTGCTCAAAATCCAGCAGAAATGGGAGCGTTACGGCGATCCGGGTTCATGGCGCCGGGAATATGATCTTTATGCGTCTGACTTGGGAGCGACGTTCTCGGATGCCTTCCGCTGGCCGACATGTTATCACGCCGAGATCAATGCCGAGGAAAATGAATTCCAGCTGTGGCTGGAATATATCGATGGCGTAACCGGTTTAGATTTGACCGGTGACATGTATGAACAGGCTGCGCTGGAGTTAGGACGCTATCAAGGCAAGCTGTATGCGGAGCAGCCCGCTGTGCTGCAGAGCCTGACCAACCTGAGCCATGCGGATCTCATGAAGAATACGTATCTCCATTACCGGTCTTGGCCGGTCGTCTACGATTATATACGCTCGGAGAACTGCGATTTCCCGCAGCACGTGCGGCAAATGCTCATCGATATCGATGAGCATGCAGACGAGATTCTCGATCGCATCGAAAAATTGCCTCTCGTGCTATGCCACCGGGACTTCTGGGTGACCAACCTGATCTATGCCGACGGGAAAATCGCACTCATTGACTGGGACACATCCGGATGGGGCTACCTGGGCGAGGATCTCGCAAGCCTGATTGCGGATGAAGCGGATATCGATCACATGGTCGAAAACTACCAGCGATGTGTCCCCGCGTATTACAAAGGCTTTTCGGAATATGCGGATGTTCCTCCTATCGCCGAACATTGCGTCTACGAGCTGATCCTTCTCGGCTTCGGATACAGGCTTGTGGAGTGGTATCTCCACACAGAGGACGATGACGAAAAGACGAAGCATTTCCATACGCTCCAAAAAATCCATGACATGAAGACCACCCCTGTACTGGGTTGACTTTTAAAAAAAGAACTCCGAAAACCCTTGAATATAGTGGGTTTTCGGAGTTTCTTTCATAACTCCCATTCGATCGTCCCCGAAAGCTAGCTCGTGATAACATCTCATATTGCTATACATACACGTTTTAAAAAGGTCCGGTTATTTTCACCTTGATTTTATTGGATTCAACCGTTACCCCGTTCAATGTAATTCGAATCGATAACTCGGCTTGCCCCGGACGCTTGGCGATGATCTTTCCTTTCGGGTCGATCTCCGCCTTATCCGGACGGCTGCTCAAATACTCAATGACAGCGCCGGATAACTCCTTAGTCGTTCTTCCTTTATCAAGGAATACTTCGTAGGAATAACCGACTTCATCTCCCGGACGAAGCTGGAGCGATTCAGCCTCAAGCTGTACTTTGTCTAGCTGCACGACCAGATTCGGATCGCTATACTTCATCAGCTCGCTGCCGTATTTGAAATATAAGTTGCCAAAATCGTCCTGGGCCAGTTTTTCCGCATTGCTCTCCAACAAGATGGACAGCGATTTGCTTGCAGCTTCAATCTTAAACATTTTGCTTGTGTACGTATGGTCAGCAACATATCCCGTAAAAATAGTACCGTACACATTCCCGTCGGTTCCAACGGTTAAGCGAGGATTGCTGTGTGCATAATCTGCTGCAGGAAACACATCTTCGTTGTAAATAATCTCTTGGCGCTCCGGATCATAGATAAACAGAGACCCTAGCGCCATTCCCCAAACGTTACCGTCAGGGCCCCATATCAAAGAGGTTACTGCTTTTTTGCCCGCAACAGGTACCTGTTCCAGCTCTACTCGGCCGGATGCTGTATCGTAAATGGCAAGCTTCCCCTCTCCGCCTGTCATCGCGCCGGTGGCCATAAACAGCTTTCCATTTTTGTAAAGCAACGAATTGATCGAATGCCCGGATATAATGTCACGTTTCACATCAAACGTTCCGGTAACGGGATTATAGACGGTAAGAGCCCCGCCTGTTTTGCCTGCGATTGGATAAGAACCGATATATAACAGGTTTTCTTCCTCGACCCCGAGCATGGCAACGGGCCGGTCTTGCTCTGAACCCAGCTGACCAAGCCGCAGCGGATTATTCGGCTCTGATGGGTCCGTTCGGTTCCATGGCTTGGCTGGATCGTATTCAAAGATAGTCGCTCTAGGATAAACGCCGAGATACATTTTCCCGTTCAAGGAACCGAATCCCTCGACTTGGCCGATTTGAGGATAATGCTTGGTCTCGTTACGGGTTGGGGAGTAAATCCCCATACCCCCGCCTGAAATGAAGCCAGAGGACAGTATCTGCCCATCTGTGCTCTTCCCGATATTAAACAATTCCACGAACTGTGCCGGAAACGGAAGCTCCGGCGTTTCAATCAAACCGGTTTCCAGATTGTAATAAAATGCTCTTCCGCTATTTCCGGCCAATCCGACTAATGTCCAGCCCGGATACTTTGCCTGGTCCAGCTGTACATAACCAAAAGCTACGCCTGCTCCTTTGACGTCGACACCCAGTGAGCCGTAAACTCCCGTTCTCACGTCGTATGAATAGAGAGACCATTGCTGCGCGCCACCTGGAAGGGTTTCGTAATAGGTGTAGAATACCTCTTCGCCGTCAGGCGATAACGGTGAAAAGCCTCGTGCATTATAGGCAGTATTATTGTTAACGAGCCAGCTAGCGGTATCGGGATCATACACGAACATAACCGGTCCGGGATCCACGCGCACGAACAATTTACCTCCTGCATACTGGAGATCGTAAACCGAAGTCTTGCCGATAAATTCGGGATGATGAAGCGCAATCGACGTGCCGCTAGCAAGATCGAATTGATAAAGCTTAGCGACGTCTGCTCCCCCCACATAGATCATTTGACGATCAGAATCGTAAGCAAGGCTGCGGATATGAGCCTCTTTCGATGAAGTCTTGTAGGATTTAAGGATTCGAGTCTGGTCGGTAACGGGATCATATTCAAACAGCGATTGGGAATATCCTGTTCCTCCATACACTTTGCCATCTTCCCCGGCTACTAGCGTCCAGATGACGGTATCGGTAGGAACAGGTTTCCCGATGGCACGCAGCTTATCCTCTGCCGGATCATATTGAAACAACGTCCCGTTCGGCGTACTTCCGATGTATACCTTTCCGTCGGAGGCTGTCACAATCGCCCAAGCTGCGGAAACGTTGCTCCCGTCAAGCGCAACAAGTGGATGAGTGGATTTCACTTCTTTCGAAGCAACATCCATCACGATGAATTGTGCCGGATCACCCTGTGCGACCGTAAACAAAGCATCCTGACCATTCCTATCTTTACCGAATGCAGCCGTCATTAAGGTTAAACTTGAAGATTGCGGTCCTAAATTCGTTAAGTACGGGGAGGAAGCCTGCGACTCCAATGAGACGCTGTCAACGAAATACCTTCCGGTTAGGTCACCATTAAAACCAAAGGCTACCCTGACCTCCGTTGCATTTTTAGGGGCAGAAGCAGCCACTCTTAAATTCTGCCATTTGCCCGATGTTTCACCGACCAGGCCGCTCACTACGGAGACAAGCTTTCCGCCTGCATCATAAAATCTGAGGTCTGCTTTGCCGCCTTGGCCTTCATCCGATAGCACGCTTGCTGTCATGATGACATTGCCGAATGGTTGGGCGGCATATGCATCGCTCACAACTCCGGAGCCTGCGGCGGGCGACAGGCGTTCCATCTGAAGACTTCGTTCCCCTTCTGCGTACACGGACTCACTTACAGTTATGACAGCTGTGTCTTCATCGGGCTGCCAGCCCGGTAAGCGTCCATCTTCTTCGGAATCCTCGAAGCCGCCGTTGATCATAACGTTGGTCAATTCTTCGTCTGCTGCATACGTGATCGACTTTGCCCACCCGATACTTGCGAACATCATGATGACTGTTAGGGCTCCGGCAAGCCGACTCCTCCACTTGCTTCTCACTAAACTCTCCCCTTTGCGAATAAATTTTTTCAACAGATAGTAAACGCTTTCAATACGCTCTCATCTTATCATATCCCTTCATTCGTATACAAGTAATATACATGTAAATATAATTCTTTCCGATAAATGATGTCGTGTTCCCAGTTTGCTAATGCCGCCGCGCCGTCCGGGGTCGGATATACAGGGACAGGCTGTAAAGTTGTATCCAATGCCGAGCTTCGTAAACCACCTTCCGTCCGTCCCTCCGGGGAGCAGCATCCGCACCGGAACGGCCTCCTTATCCACTCTTTCGGCACATCGGACAGCAAACCGAACATCCCCAGTCGGGATTTGAGGCGCGTGGGTCATGGTGCGGAACTGGGGCACGGCATGCCGTCTCCGTCCTCAGACGGAGACAAAAACCATTCTGCCGTCCCTCACTTCTTCTCAGAGCAATAAGTTATCGTTGTATTAACGCCTGTTGATATACCGTTACACAGTCAAAGAATTCTCTTTGTATTTAAACACGCAGCAGAAAAACCTAGTTCGAAAACTGAAAGGGGCAAGCATGATGAAGCTGATCTATCAATTAGAGCATGTGAATAAAACATACAAAAAAGGCAAGGTTGTCGCCAATCAAAACATAAGCTTCGACGTTCAACAAGGGGAAATTCTCGGTTTGCTCGGTCCGAATGGAGCCGGCAAATCCACGCTGATCAAGCAGATGGTAGGCCACCTTGCTCCCACCTCAGGTACGGTACGCTATAAAGAAACCAGCGTGCAGACACAAACCAAGCGAGTTGCCCAGGAGGTCGCCTACTACTCACAAGAGCCTCACGCCCTGACCAGTTTAAAAACCTGGGAAGCCTTGTATTTTACAGGAAGATTGCGTGGGTTGACGAAGGAGTCCGCCTTAAAGCAAACAGAGGAATTGTTGGAACGCTTTGGTATGCAAGACCTCCGTCATAAGCTGTTGAAAAACGTTTCCGGCGGACAAAAGCGTTTAATCGGGATCGGTACTTGCTTGATCGGTTTTTCCCCCGTCATGATCCTGGATGAACCGACCAATGAACTGGATCCTAAAAAGAGAAGGCTCGTATGGGATCTGATTCAGGAACGCAATCGCCAAGGAGTAACCGTAATCTTGGTAACACACAACGTGCTGGAGGCCGAACAGGTCGTGGATAGAGTCGCTGTCGTAAATCACGGCAAGCTATTGGCCATCGATCATGTCGGTGTCTTAAAACAAAGGGTAGATCAGCGGATGAAGCTGGAAATTACGACTTCCTTTGGCGAAAGCGATTATGTTTGCCGAAGCTTAAGCGCTCTAGGGCAGTGGACCAAAACGGGAGAAAACCGAATCCGGACACTGATCGAGAAGCAAAACGCCAGCTACGCGATCGACTGCCTGACTGAGCAGCAATTACCGATTGAAGAATACTCGTTGGTCCCTCCGAATCTTGAAGATGTCTATTTTCATATTGATGACGATCAGGATAAGCATGCCAAAGCGGAGGTGGTCTAAACATGGAAAAGATAAAACCATCCATGCAAAGCCATGACATGCAGCTGCAAGAAACCGTCTTTCTCCAAGGGCACGAACAGCAGAGCATAATCCAGCGCAGAATCACGGAATGGCTGATCTTAGCCCGTATCCAATTTACGATCATCCGCGAGGCATGGGTTTGGATTTTCATCATGGCATGCATGTTTCCGTTAACTACGCTGTTGTTTCTCAAATTCTTTACGGTCGACCCAACGCCGGCGGTCATGACACGTATTATTACGGGGAATATGCTTTTCGGCTTAATCGTCATGGGACTCAATTCCATGGCTCAAGAGATATCTTGGCAGAAGCATCAAGGCCATTTCACGTACTATTCGTCCCTGCCGATCGCCAAGGTAAACTTCATCTTCGCCAATCTGCTGCGCGGCTTGATCATGTGCGTACCGTCTTTTATTATCTTGGCGATGATTGGTCAACTTGCTTACGGCATTCAATTTCACTACAGCTGGGGACTTGTCCCTGTATTGCTGCTCACCGTCTTTAGCGTGGTTGGCGCGGGTGTACTGATCGGCTTCTGGTCACCTAGCCATCAATTGACCAACATGCTGGTCCAGGCGCTGATGATGTTCATCTCGTTTTTGACGCCTGTCATGGTGGATATGGATCAATTGCCTATGATTTTGCAATGGTTCTCTTATATCTTCCCAACCACTTACGCCGCTGAGGCCATGCGGGAGGTATTGATATCGGGCTGGTCCGGCTCTGTCGCCTGGAACACGCTTGTTCTCTTGTTTTTCTCGCTGATCTCCATCGTATTGATCTTGAAAAAGGTTGATTGGCGTGTTGAGTAGTAAAGAAAAGTTCTCCTTGTTTACGTTCGTTAACTAGCAACCTCGACGAAAATAGATAATCACGAGCAGAACAAAGTCGTCTATTCAGGCGACGCTGGACACCTACTTGTACCTATCAAAGCAAAAAAGCCGCTAAAATAGCGGCTTTTAATGTGAGATGGCGTTGTCCCTCTGCCCGAAATTTTATAAACGTGGGCAATGCAGATTCCAAATGGTATCTGTTATTTGAACGAGATTTTAAGAGCTAATCACCGTTTCTTCATTCCAGAATTCTTTTACTTCGTCTAATATTTCAGCAGCAGGCGTTATGGTGGCCTCGAAAATCGTTCTACCTGTTTTCCTTAAATAATATTGAATTAGATAATATCCGCACGCGTATCCGGCACTATAAGGCATGTTGACCGGTTTAAAGTTTTGAAGTTTTGCGATCTCGTCACCGTAAAGATACGGAGCGATATTATCAAAACCCGTTAACTGCAATTGCTCTTTAAGCACAGGCTTTATGCGCCTGTTCAGTGTTACTGCGTCTGTTCTCGTTACCCAAGGGCCGAGCAATTCTTCTCCAAACATGAACGTAGCGTAGTTTTCGGCTAATCCTTCACTTACAATGAGCTCGCCCAAATGAACGGTGTGATCCCACTGAATAAATTGATATCGCACATTATGGTTGCATTCGTGCGCGAGCGCAGCCTTCATTCGAGGAATCGTGTACGCGTTTGGCAAGATGGTACCCCAGATATACCCGGGAATGCCTCCAAAACCGCTATAACCTTCGTTAATGGTTAAGGCACGGCTTTCCGGATTCCCTAGTTGAATAGTAAATAAATATTCAGAAACAGGGAGGTTTATTTCATGTTCCATAAATAGTTGGAGGCTTTTCCTTACTGCGTGCTCACACTCTAACCAAAAAGGATCTGACGAAATCAAATCTACCTCATGTGAAATCTGCGCGGTAATCTGATCAGGAGATCGATGCATTATGCTATTAAACGTAATAACGTCAAAACCGTTAGCCTCTTCCGCTCGAAAAGGGATCTGTTGAATTTGCCATTGTTTCATAAAGGGAGCCATCATTTCGTTTCTGAATAATTCTAGTTTTTCCTCGGGCGAAGCTTGGGCAACTTTTTGATAAATATGGTCTGAACGCAATGTTCTTATGTTCATTTCTATCACTCCTAGTTATGTATTCATAGAGAGACTTTTGCACGGCTACGATCGATTTCTAACCATAATACATAAACATCATATTTGAATAGAAGACAACGAGGATATGCCGATTATAGATATATTCATTTATTATCTCTTCCTGCCCGTTTCTTCATTTGAAAAAGGGAGCAGCTGCTGGCGGAATCTGCTCCCTTTCATTCAACTCGTTCCAGTTTATCTTTGGTAATGCAATCGAAACACACCATAATGGGATCTAATTATTTTATCCCGCCCGTAAAATCCCTTATTTTGTCCGAGATTTCTTTTGGATGAGAACGATATAAATAATGTCCCGCGTCCAATAAAACCATTTCTCCATGTACAGATTCCTCTAATTGCTTCTCATGCTCGGGGATCCATCGGTCCGTTACAGGGTGATTCGCTTGAACAAAGAAAAGAATAGGTAAATCGGGAGGAAAATTCAGCTGTTCTGCTGCTTTAAAGTTGGAATACATGCTCACTGCCTCATTTAATTGCGTGTTGTTATACATGTTTTTGCGTATCATAATGTTCAATTGTTCTTTGGTTTGTTGATCATACGGCAGTCCTTCATAAGGGTCAGCGCTTAGTTTCAATTGTAACCGGGCGAAGCCCAAGTTGCGGAACCATTTAACCGGTTCTGTGTCTGACGAATCAATCTTCTGTTCGCTCAGAGTCGGAACGCTGCTATCCAGCCCGATAAACGCACGCACTTCATCTGGATATTGGTTCACGTAATCCAGACTATAGAGCCCCGAAATGGAATGAGCCATGAGGATATAACGATTGATCTGGAGACTTTGTAACGCTTCGTGAAGTTCACTTGCGATATTTGCTGTACTGCGCTCCTTCTGGGTTCGATCGCTCAAACCGTAACCAAAAGGTTCAATCACGACGACTTTATAATAAGGGATTAACTCTGATATGAGCGGCTTAAAATCAAGTGCAGGTGCCGCTGTTCCATAACCGGGAAGAATCACAATGGTTTCTTCACCTTGACCTTGAATGAAAACATTCATCTGTTTTCCATCTACAGCTATACGCTGACCGTATGGCTCCATTCTTTTTTGTTCTGCATGACTGCTGATTTTATTTACGGTATACACGGTGGCGATGAAAAGCAGGATGGCTATAACTACTGCGACGATTATTTTAAGCAAAATATGTAGTACTCTCTTTGTTTTTGTACTATTCCTTACTTCCTTTCCTGCTGGTTGCGTCAAACTCTTCAGCTCCTTCTTGTCTATCTGTACAATGGCCATGGGGTCCGATAATGCAAGTCTAGCCAACCAAGATGTCCTCTCAATGAATGCAATATGAACGGAGCATGAACAAAGTTTATTGGTAATCGACACCTGCTTTTGTCCTCAGCTAGGGAATAGATCTTGTATGGACAAAACAAAAAAAGCCGCTAAAATAGCGACTTTAAATTGGTATCTCGAAAGCACAATAAATAGCAAGTGAGCACTTTGCTGTAATCCGTAAACAGCGAGTTGATCATAAGGTGAAAAGATGCAATTAAGAGCAGTTATAACCTACCTTAAGTGAATAATTTATAGCAGATGCTTCCGACCCATACGGCGATTAATACCCAAATCAAAATGAATAACGCGCCAGTCACCCAGTTTCTCGGTTTTCCCTGCTTCCTGATCTCCTCCGCTTTAGCTCTACATTCTTCAATAACCGATTGTGGAATCATTTTAAGCGCGATCGTAATTCCTAAAGGCACGATGATCAAATCATCAAGATAACCTAAAACGGGAATGAAATCCGGTATCAAATCGATCGGACTGAAAGCATAGGCAACCACTAACACCGCAAACAACTTTGCGTACCACGGTACTCTTGGATCTTTATAGGCCAGGAACAAAACAAAAACATTTCGTTTAATTTCTCTTGCCTTATTCTTTGCTTTTGTTAGAACCTTCGCTTCTCTCATAAAGACCTCCAAAATCATTTGCTATGTCCCCTGGCGCCGCACATTAACGGAACAAATGATGTTCCTTATTTCAGAAAACGGCAGCTGGATCGGCTGCCGTTTCTTGGCTATCATTCCCTTATCTTTCGTCAGACTATCAGTGAATTTTGGCTTCATTTTATACCGACATCACGAACGTGAGAACGATAATTAGATAGTTCTCCAGAAAGTATTATTAATTCAGCTAACTTATCAGAACTCAATTGGTCTTGACCATAACCCGCTTTTAAAATCCCA
Organism: Priestia sp. BR_2; assembly: GCF_041954005.1. Lineage (NCBI taxonomy): Bacteria > Bacillati > Bacillota > Bacilli > Caryophanales > Bacillaceae > Priestia > Priestia sp. BR_2. The sequence continues at coordinate 184,498 of NZ_JAVFHM010000193.1, forward strand.
ATTTCAATGACCGCCTTTTCTCTTAACCCAGCACTTTCCTAATTATATCACCAAAATCATGTGGCTATAAAAGTGAGTTAAGACGCTCCATCGGCTTTTTAAAAAGGCTTTACGACCATAAGCACCAATATGGCAATCATCATCAGCTGTGCTGCCGTCTCGATGGGGACGATCTTTTTGAGCAGCAGTCCGAACTCGGCGGGTATTTCATGACTCTGGTCTTGATTTTCAGATATGAGCTTGATGATCTTTTTCAAACGCGGCTCGATCCATCCGTCGATGAGGACGATCATGAGGAGCGATAAAAGGATAGACGCATTCAGCCACATTTGGGATATCCCCATTTTGGTTATGATCATAAGCCAAACCCCGGTTACAATAAGTAGAATGCCGCCCATTTTAGGTATGATGGCAAGTTTGATCGTTATACCAAAAGTAAAGTGCAGCTGGCCGACGGTTCTAGCGGATCTTCGAATGATGGGCATTACGAAAGCGGGACCAATGATGGCGATCGTAGCCAATATATGCAAAACGAGCAGTAATCCAAACAAACCCATGCTCCCCCTTCTCCTCAGCGCACCGAAATCTTGCTTTGATAGGCTAGCCCGACCCTTTTCCTTTTAAATGCTCCTCCGAGCTCAAGATGGTTGAGCATACACATTACAACATCGTCATAAGCAACATTGAGTTCTTGAAATCGGCTGAACAAATGACCGGCTATTTCTGCCTCGGAATATTCCTTGATCGTCTCCGACATCGGAACGGGCAAGGTTTCCGCTGTTACATGTAGATGAACCGGATCTGGATGCTCTCTTGAATCCATCATGGTTCCCGGACACATCATGGACCAATCGAGCCCAGTCCGTTGCAGCCTTTCGAAATTCAGGTTGTGATTTTTATACTCGGGTGGGAAGCCGGGTAAATGGTTGCCGATCAGATCGGTATATGGAATATCCAGCAGACCGGCTCCTCCCATGACCCATACCCGCCCAGAGAAACTAGGCTCCAATTCACATTGGCTTATGATATTATCGACGATACGAACAAACTCTTCCCCCTGTCCCGCATGACCGGCCGCAATAATAGCGGCGTCTTGATGCGCAAGCGCCTCGCTGACGCACACTGGGTTCAACATATCGTCCACGATCACCTTCACATGCTTTGCGGAAGGCTCACCTAGTTGATCATAAAGCTTCTCGGAATTCCGCACAAACGCGGTCATTTTATGCCCCATTTTTATTCCTTGTGCCAGCACTCTTTTCCCCGTATTCCCCGTCGCTCCAAAAACAATAATGTTCATTGTTCTTTCCTCCTCTTTAACGGCTCCAATATTTGGTTGACTCAAGCTTAGCATCGCTTCAAAAAGATGTTAAGAACCCACTTTAAAGTAGGGTACTTACTTAAAAGTAAGCTTCACAGAAAGAGAACCCATATTGTGCGCGGAGGTCGGGACGATAGGAAAAATCTTGTGGCAGATTGTGCGGCTGTAGACGAAAAAAAGCTGCCCGGAATTCCGTGGCAGCTTGTGTTATGGGTTGATTGAATTAGATTCGATTTCATTAAATCAGCTTTATGACGCTGACTCTTCATACTTCCGTTTGTTATGATTTTCTCCCCAAGCACACATGACTTCTGCTACAGGAATCAATGTTCTGCCGTATTCACTAAGGGAATATTCAACTTTTGGAGGGATAGCAGGGTAGACCGTTCGGTCGACTATGCCTTCGCGTTCCAAATCTCGGAGATGTTGGGAAAGCATTTTTTGTGAAACATCAGGTATAAGCTTTTCCAGATCGTTGAATCGCTTTGTGGATTCAATCAAATGCCATAAAATCAAAGGCTTCCATTTGCCGCCTAAAACATGCAGGAGTGTTTCGACTGGACATTCGCGCTGATGAATCATGGATCAATCATCCCCCTTACTTTTGAGTACGTGTATTATCCGATATTAATATAACAAAATTTTACATTAGGGATACCATCAAGTCAATCAGAAACCATTCTAATCGCCGATGGTATTACTGTTATGACTTGGACATTTATCGGTAATTTGATAATATTAATTGTTTTCCTTGTGGGAACCATACTGGAACGAGCTGTCAAAAAATAACGCCGAGGACACTGGTACCTCAACCTTCCGTGGCTATCCGCGACCGCTTCGGAATTTGTCATTCACCTAGGGTGGACTGCTTGCCATCATTATACAAACCTGCATTTTCTTTTGTTTTGTCTTTTCTTAGTACTCTTTTTTCTTCCCTGCTTCCCTACCCCAAATTAATCTCCCGGATCTTTTCCAGCGACACTTTCGGTTTTCGGTCTTCGGTAAGCAGGCCGTTAACCTCATGCTGAACGTCCGTAATCTGCGTATAACAGTAACCGGAGATAAACGGAATTGCTTTAATTGCTCCGGTTATGCTGGCGAATCGCTCCAGGAAAGCTTCCTCACTCTCAACCTGATTGCCGTAACCCCAGCCATGCTCGCTCCTGAATGCAATCCCGCCAAACTCGCTGATGATAATCGGTTGCCCTTTATAACTGTAGCCTTGGGCGAACGCAAATTTCCACTCGTTGTACGCACCGTTGCTACCCGTAATCGCGTCTTTATCCTTGTATGTTTCGTACAAATCTTCGCCACGCTCCACATAATCATGAAGAGTCAAAATATCAGAAATGGTGTGCTCCCATCCATCATTAGTGATGACTGGGCGATAAGGATCAATAGATTTGGTCAAATAATAAATACCTTCCGTAAATTTTTGCTGCCGATCGTCATGGATAATATTCTGAATGCCCCAGGATTCATTAAATGGTACCCAGGTAATAATGCAGGGATGATTGTATTGCTGCTGCACAACTTCAATCCATTCCTTTGTAAAACGTTCCACGGACTCATCGTTATATTCAAAAGCAGCCGCCATTTCGGACCAGACCAGCATACCTTTGACGTCACACCAGTATAGGAAACGAGCGTCTTCAATTTTCATATGCTTGCGCAAACCGTTGTAGCCCATTTCGGCGATCGCCTCGATATCTTCGATCAGCGCTTCTTCGGACGGAGGCGTCAGATGACTTTCGTTCCAGTATCCCTGATCCAGAATCAATCTTTGGTAAAGGGGAATATTGTTCAGAAGAATTTGTCCGTCTCGGATCGAGATTTTGCGCATGCCGAAATATGAACCCACCCGGTCGATCTCCCGTTCTCCTTCATACAGCACAAACTCCACATCAAACAGATTGGGATTGCCCGGAGACCACATGTTCTGCAGCCATGGCCCGTTGATGCCGCTCATCATGCTTGTTTCCACCGTCAGCCAGGCTCTGTCCACCGAAAGGCTCAGCTTTCTTACCGTTTCGCCTTTAAATGTGATTTCTGTCTCCAGCCGGAGATCTTTTTTGTTTTTCGTCCCGTTAAAGCGGAAGTCGAACCGAATCATTTGGCGGTCGATGTCCGGTGTCATTTTCACCTTATCCAAGCGGGTGTCATGGACATGTTCGAGCCAGACGCTTTTCCAAATGCCTGTCGTCTGCACATAAAACGAATCATGATTTCGTCCGGCCCAGCGCTGTTTGCCCCGAGGCTGCAGACAGCTATCGCTGTCTTCCACTTTCAGCACAATTTCATTTTCGGCGTCTTGCTTGAGGAGGTCGGTAATATCCAATGAAAACCGAGCATACGCCCCTTCATGCTCCCCCGCAAAACCACCGTTCACCCAACAGGTAGCTTTATAATCCACGCCTTCGAAATGCAGGATCGTTTGTTTCCCTTCCGCTTCTGGGGAAAGTGTCAGTTTTCTGCGATACCAAATCTGCGCATGGAATGTCTCCTCGCCGATCTCGCTCGCCTGGGTTTCATAGGTAAAGGGAACGTTTATTTTTTGTGCAGCGGGAAAATGGTCCATAAAGCGTTCCGCAACACCGGCTTTCTCATCATCGAAACAGAAATCCCACGCTCCGTTCAGATCCAGCCACTGGCTCCGTACAAATTGGGGTCTCGGATAGTTTTTTATATAAAATTTCGTAGCTGCTGTGGGCATTTTAGCACCTATCCTCTCTCAAATAACTGATGTATAATCTGTATTTCTTATCACAGATTACTATCTTGATCTGAGAAAGAAAATGATTTATCCTATCCATTGACTGATCTATTATCCTTTCTAGGAGTGGAAATCATTGATACATCTAAACCGATGTGGATATAACGTGATTCATCCGGAAGGCTTCACTGTTGACCGCCCGGACGGCTCCGGGGATTACGTCTTTTTATTCTTCCGGAGCAAAATGGAGCTTAAGATTCATTCGCAGGCTGTATTTGTTGAACCTAATACCTTTATTATTTTTAACAAAGACAGCCCGTATTTCTACCAGCATGCTGAACAACCTCTGGTCCATGACTGGTTTCACTTTGATATGGAGGACGCAGAGGCTTTTTTTGATCGCCTGAATCTCCCTTTAGATACCTTATTCAAAGCATACGACCCCTTCTATATTTCCAGAAAAGTGAATGATATTCATTGGGAGAATCTGCAGAACGGAACCTTCCGAAATGAGATCATCGATAATACCATTCGCTGCCTGTTCATGAAGCTTAGCGATATTCGAAATCATTTGGAGCCACACCATCAGATTAGTAAATACTACGATCAGTTCCTGAAGCTGAGAAATGAAGTTTTCAATTCTCCTTCTACTTGGTATACGGTCGAGTTCTTGGCGGACAAGATGAATATGAGTCGGTCGTATTTCCAGCATATGTACAAACAAATCTTTGGCATATCGGTAATTAACGATATCATCCTTAACAGACTAGGATATGCCTCTTATTTACTGAAGAACACTTCGTATGCGATCAGCCATATTTCTGGAATATGCGGTTATGAGAACGATGTACATTTTATGCGGCAATTCAAAAAATACGTAGGACTAACTCCGAGTGAATACAGAGGAAGGGCTGATGGTAGGCAATAATTCTATTTTCTCTCCTCATTACTTCAGAAAAGGAATCAACCTGCGCGTATTGTACAGTGTTTTCGAGGCAAATAATCAACGCGATTTGTGACTCGATGCAGACAGAAACGGACTAGCTTATGGTCGAACGCTAGTCCGTTTCTGTTTGCAAAATAATGAGTCCCTCAGTTCAAGCATTGAACTGAGGGACTTTTCCTCTTATGCTATTTTTACCTCTAATCCTGTTCTTTTTTCACTTGTACGACAGGCAGCATCATGCCGTCATCCATGCCCATCAACGTCACGCTGGATGATTCGGGTATCTCATCGTGCTGCGTAATATCTACCGGGGTATCAAATATCGGTTCCGCATAAGCAAGATGCGTCCGGCCGCGGGCCAATATCTGGCGGTAATTCCCGCTTTCGCCTTCATAACCGTCATGGTCCCACGGAACGAACGACCGAGCGTTACAATAATGGCACACATAGGAGCGGCGATAACGGTCCTTCGTTCGGTTCCGATATGAACGGTGGAACAAATGGGAATCAAAGAACAGCACATCTCCAGGCTTCATTCGCACTGGAATGGGGGCCGGATAATTGGACACCACTTTGGATAACGTGTTGACCTCATCGTCGAGGTGACTGACATTCTCCACGGAATGGAGATCGGTGAATGCTTCTTTAGCATGAACACTGCCGCCGTTATCTCCTGGCGGTGGGTAAATCGGTTCGTGATTGGAACCGGGAACGACCCACAAACACCCATTCTCTTCATCGGCATCCTCCAGGGCAATCCAGGCTCCGATTAGTGTGTCGGGATGGGTCTTGATGTAATATGCATCCTGATGCCAACCTTGCCCCCCTTTTCCCGGCGGGTTAAAGAACATCATCGATTGCAGAGCATAGACATCAGGCCCGATAAGCGCCTCAAGCACATCCAAAATCCGGGGATGAAGCATCAGCTGCTCCCCTTCAGGATGGACGCGGGAGATCATATGAACCCTCGTTTTCTCGGCAAACTCCGATTTGAGAGGGTCCTTATCTTCCGTAGATGCCTCTTCACGTTTCCCCTCATGTTCAATCCGCAGTCTCTCTGCCCACGCTGCATAATGCTCTATTTCTTTCGGATCCAACAGTCCTTCAACAATAAGGAAACCATCTCTGTGATAGTGCTTGTATTGCTCTACCGTTACATAATAACGGCCTTCTCTTAGTTTGACCTTAGGTACATAAGTCTGCCCCATGCTGATCCCTCCACAAGAATTGATTACCTTAAGTGTGAAGGATTCCGAAAGCGTTCTCAATGGAGAGGACACGGAAAACGGTGGACTGATTTGATATCCGTTATCATGTCCGTTCCTGATTCAGAGCGACAAAATGCCGGTTCAAGGGATAAGCGGACTCCTCTTCTTCGGTCATGGCCAACTGACGAAATAACGGATCCGCAAAACGATCGCGGAATTCCACGGCAGTGACACCGCGTGTCCGTTTGAACATGCGTGAGAAATAGTGCTCATCGGCAAACCCGACATCGTAAGCGATTTGTTTGATCGTTCGCTCCGCTTGGATTAATAGCTGTTCCGCTCTACGTAGACGGCGTTCCAGCAAAGCCTTCTGGGGAGGGATCCCAATCCAGCGGACAAACATTCGGGTAAAGTGCTCATGAGTCCAGCCGGAACTGCCCGCAATCTCTTCAATGGTAATTTGGTGATGAAGATGTTGTTCCATATAATCCAATGCCTTGATAATCGGGGCAGGCAGGTTCATGGAAGAGAGTGAATCGTCTTCATCGATCGCCTGCCATTCCTCCAGTACGCTCAGTAGCAAAATGGCTCCTCTTCTCTGCCAGCCGCAGGGTTTTACATGCACAATTTTGAGCATTTGTTTCAACAGGGAGGGAACAAGACTTCCCCCGGCAATCACCGACCAGTCCTGGCATTCCCCTCGGCTATCGTCTTGTCTGCAGAAGGTTTCCCGGAATGCTGCATATTCGAAGTGGACATATAAGTGCCTGGTGGGAACGAGCGGATCAAACCGGTACCTATGCGGCTCTCCGGGACAGGTGAATACAATGCCGGGCCGATCCAGCAGAAATTCGCCCCGGTCGTTTTCGTAAACGGTACGGGAGCCCGTCGGAAAGAATACCAATTCGAAATCATCAATCGTTCGCACCCCCAGAACGGATCCCTTGTTAACAGTGATATCCCCCATGACATGAAGTGCGGGCAGCGTTAGCGACAACGTATAACCTCCCATTCCTTCCTTTTGTTCTACATAATATGACGCAGGGCACAAGTTATAAGTTCCATTTAAAACGGTTTATATGCTACACCACTTAACTCGTATGAGTAAGGAAATAACTGCCGAAAATCATATGGACGATCTTTTTGCCAGTATGACGACGGGAATCAAGAAGGGATAAAAAGCGAAAGGAACTAGCATTGGCCAGCTCCCTTATATACGTCTAACAAATAAAGCCGACTATCGTTCGAATTTCAAAGTCATCATATTCCTGTCCTCTGATTTACTCTTCGCCAAAACTGTTTATAGTTCCGCATCCCGGGATGGCTATTTGTGCATGAAACTTCAATTACTGTTTCCATCCCGATATCCCACTTTTACTTTGTTTTATCCGTAATCTTTTTTATGGCCTTGCTTTGGTCAAATGATTCTTGATAGATATCAGCGTAAGTTTTTGAATCTTTGATAAGATCGTCGCAGAAAGCCGCTACGTCACTGCCCGTTACTTCGAGTACGCCTTTTCCCACGGCCGCGCCCTCTTCAAAAAGATCGATAATCCCCGAGAGCAAACCCGTCCCGTCGGTTAGTTCAACAGGGCCGACCTTAAAGAGATATTTTTGAATCTCTTTATAAACAATCTGATAATCTTTCGGGAGTGCTTTGACACGCGCCACATGCGCTCGCCACTCTTTTTTGCCTTCGATGATATCTTGTATTCTCATGTTATCCTCCTATTTACCTAATTTTTTAGCGATATTATTGTTGAGCTGCTCGCGCCACTTGTCACGAAAAGACTTTGCTCCTTCTTCGCCGGCCAGCGCTGAACAGAAACCTTTGATATCGTTACCCAAAACCTCTTGGACATTCTGACCTTCCGCCGCCGATTCTTCGAGCAAGCCAAGCACGCCGTCAAGAATTGGCATGAGGTTGCGACCGGTGAAATCGGAGTGAGGCCAAAGATTGGCATTAATTTCATTCCATGCAGCTCGATAATCAGCCGGCAGCTTCTTGGCTCGTGATTCAAAAGTTTTAAATTCTTTAGTCATGTCGCTGCCGGTGATTTTTTCCCAAAAATTCATGATTAATTCTCCTTTAACTCGTCTATTGTTGATGATACGAACTCCCATGTTTCCCAGAACCTTTTCAGCTCCGCGCTCCACGTACACCCTTCCCTCCACAACACGGAAGTTCAGTCGCTGCGTGATTTCGTAGCCGTAGGTTTCAATGCGGCATATAATTCCAAGGACACACCTTCAAGCATCCCTTTGAGCAATTCCGTTAGGTTTTCCAGCACAATTACCGCTGGCTATTCTGTAGCACTGGTATGAAGTGTTACTTACTACTCCTATAAAGTAACACGTAGTAGTTGGTTTGTCAATTGCATTTCCTCTGACACGGATATTATATGTTCAACAATCCTGGCCGTTGGTAGAACAAAGGCAGCCGATTTTATGAACGGCTGCCTTTTTGTCTTCTATTGAACTAGTTCTGCTAAAGGCATGGCGATAGTTCCTATATACTAACGTTCCTCCGGCTAATTTTCATATGAGATAAGAAAGTCCCTCCACTTTCTCTGTTCTGGGAACACGGCTATGAATCCATTTCGCTTGCTCAGTTGCACGCTGCCATTACTCGACTGATCTCAGGACCAGCCGGATCGGTTTATAAGGTAAGTTACAAGTTCATCGTCGAAGACGATGCCGAAACCCGGCGAGGCCGGAACATGAATCTCTCCGTTTTCGATACGATAGCCTGATACATCCATTCCTTCAATCGTGATGTCGTCATATTCCACAAATTCGAAGTTTCGCACCGCGGCAGACAAATGTCCCGACGCGTAAATGCCATAAGCATTGCCGTAACAATGAGGTGCAGACCGCAAACCATGGGCATCCAACTTCTCGCCTAATTCCATCCAATGCGTGAAACCAGGCCAAATGATATCGTACTGCAGTACATCAACACGGCCGCGAGTCGCCCACTCAATAAGATGAGGGGAGGCAAGCCCTTCCCCATCCGCGATAAGCACATTCTGCCCACGTTGCCCGAGCCATTCCTTCAGGTCCTCGTACAAGGCTTCATCCTCATGAAACGCTTCTTCCAGCCAATACAGATTCACATCCGATAAAGCCGCCAAGACCTCTTTGGTTAAGTTCAAATTATAGGCATTATTCGCATCGATCATGATCTTGCCTGCGGGACCTGCCACTTCCGAGATCCCGCGCACGATTGCAATATCTCGTTTCGTCCCTTCCCAGAGCGGCATATGGCGTCCGCCTCGGCCAACCTTAATTTTAAAATGACGTTGGCCTTTCGCATAACCTTGCATCGCTTCTTCCTGCATCAGCGCGACCGCTGCCCTCTCATCGACCAAATGCAAATCGTCGAAGTATAGAGAGGTATCATAGCAGGGGACAACCAATGGGGCTCCCTTTTCCAGGTGGGCACCGGACACTAAGTCATACACTGGTTTGCCTTGTCTCTGTCCTAACCAATCGAGCACAGGGTATTCCAATTGCAATCGATACGCTTCCCGCAGTCTGCCCTGGTGATCGAATAAATCAAGCAAACGGCGGCCTATTATGTCTTCGGCCCATTCCGGTGTCATATGAATCGAGCTGCCGTAACCTGTTTGTCCATCGATCGTAATTCTGGCGATATCCACTGTGCAGCCTTTGCCATGAACGCCGATTCTGCCATTGGCCCCCGCACTTCTGGCTCGTTCACCCGTTAACTTGGCGAATTCGATCTTTTCCACTTTCCAGTCAGATTGTATACCGGTAATGTTCATACGATCCTCCTTAACCGACTCGAACGGTTTCTTGTCCGGATTTGATTCGTAAGTAGAATACCATATCATAGAATTATACTGTGAGTTGAACTTTGATATTCGCACGAATAAGCCGCCACGAATCGTATCGTGACGGCTTATCCTTTTAGCTATTTGCGGTCCAATCAGGCCGATAAACCCCACGGCTCCGACCAGAGCGACCGATGATCCGGCAAGTCCCACGGCAATGAGAAGCAGCCATAGGCGTTGTCGCTGCACAGCCGCGCCGATGCCGGTTGCGATCCCTTCCCCAAGCGTGTGAATGTTCAAATGGCGGGCATTCAACCAGATGATCCCGCCGCAGAGCAACGTCCAAGGCATCAGTGTTAGCACCTGGTTCCAGGTAGTTTCATATACGCTGCCGGTTAGGCGGAATTTCATTCATTTCTAGAGGGAAGAACCCTCTGGCTGTCCGGCAGGCGATCGATGCACCACTCCACCGGAGATCGATTGCGGATATTTCAACAGGTTGTAAATCGGACATACGCGTTCAACCGCTTTATGAAGATCGGCGATGGTTTCAGCGGATTCTTCGGATACGATGTAAATGTTATATTCGATATTATGCGGATAGATAGGAATATCCTCGTATCCCGGTTTGCCGGCAAGCGGGTGCAATTGACCCGTGACTTCGACTTCAAGGGATTCCAGCGATACGCCTCGTTCCGCTGCCTGAATCAACGTAATATGAGTCAGGCAGCTGCCTAGTACGCCAAGCTGAATTTCGGGTGATGAAGGACCGAGGCTATATCCGGCATAATTCTCGGGACTGTCGCTGATGATTTGGAAGTCGCGTATGCGTATTTCACGAACGCCGCTGCGGCCTTTCGCTTGTACCTTGGCCGAATAAGTATTCGGCTTGGGGTCTTGCTCCGCTTGAGAACGCAGGGCCTCCGCCGCCGCTTTCTTTTGCGCTAAATATTCATTTAATGTAGTCATCGTATCTCGCTCCTTTAAAATATTGATGATTTTAACGAAAAAAGACACAGCTAAGCAGTTTATCTCTGCTTAAAGCTGTGTCTCCGACGATTCGGTCAACACTCGTTGCTCGGTTATACCATTTCATTAACGGGAATGGATAATCGGCTAGGGTTCATTCCCAAATAATCGAAAAGCCCCTGTTCGATTTGTTGAATTCGCTCCACTCTTAAACTATAGGTCGATACCGTCTCCCCGACGACATGAACATTGAGCAGCCCCGCGCAGCGCAAATTGAAAATATGGTCATGCGTTATGCCTTTGGATATGCCGAGGTGTCGAACCACTTCGATAAAAGTGCGCGGTTCGCTGCGCAAAAAGTGCAGGATTCGCAAACGACTCTTTTCACTCAGGCTGCGGAGAAGCCGGTATAAATGAAGCGACGGCTCATCTTCTTCCTCGGAATGCGGCTCGATCCTGGAGGCATAATGGCAGAGGGTCAGGCTTCCGTACGAGTAAAAGATATTGCCGGGCTGAAAATGGTAATGCGGAATCAGAACCAGCTTCTCCAGCCCGTTCACCGGCTCGAAACAAAACCCGTTCGTCAAGGCTGCCGCCTTCTCGTAAGCTTCAAGTCCACCCCATCCCGTCTTCTCTTCCGCTTCGGCACGCAAAGCCGTGACGATCCCCGGGTCGATATGTTTAAAATAGACTTCATTCCATTCAGACAGCATCCGATGCTGCCGGTCTCGTACCGCGCCGAAATCTTCGGGAAACGTCTGGACATACGGCGACAGCACGGCATAAAGTTCGCCCAACGTGAGTTTATGCAGCCAGGATAGAAAATCTTCGACGCTATTCTTGTTCGGGGACACATAGGCCAGAAGATGAAGCAGCTTCCATTCCAAATCGATTCCGGTCTGTTCCAATTGATCGGCGAATTCTGAAGACAAGGATGCATGTACATTCTGAGTCCAGTCAGGACCAAGATCAATCCGTTTGTGCCAGCTTTTGCAAAGATACGTATGGAGGCTGTTGATCAGTTCGTTGACGGGACTGAACGATAATTCCAATTGATAGGACAACAAGTTGCACTCCTTCTTTGACCTGTTATGACGGACTGAATGCCGTTAATTCAGCAACTGTCTCGTTCATATTGTACAACATTTGGCATCGGACGACACAGCCCAAGGCATATCCTCAATGTGTTATAAAATGATCTTAAAATGGCGTGCCGCTTCAAACGAGATGACAAGCCACGTAATGATCGTCCCCCACGTTTCGGAGCTCGGGCACGACCTCCCTGCACTGCGCCAAGGCATATGGGCAGCGTGTATGGAACTTGCAGCCGGAAGGCGGATGGGCCGGACTTGGAATATCCCCTTTAAGCACGATTCTCTCCCGCCTCAGCCTCGGAACCAGAACAGGGATCGCCGACAGCAATGCTTGCGTATAAGGATGCAGCGGACGGCTGAACAGTTCGTCACGCGAAGCCATTTCCATCATGGAACCAAGATACATCACCCCGATGCGATTGCACAAATGCTCCACGACGCTTAGATCATGCGAAATGAACAAATAGGTTAATCCGCGGTTATGCTGAAGCCTTTGAAACAAATTGATGATCTGTGCCTGGATGGATACATCAAGCGCAGACACCGGCTCATCGGCGATAATAAAATCGGGATTCAGCACCAGAGCGCGGGCAATGCCGATCCGCTGCCGCTGGCCGCCCGAAAACTCGTGCGGAAACCGATTGTAGTGATAGGCAGATAAGCCGCAAGCCTCCAGCACATCCAATACCTGATTGCGAACCTCATCTTTTTCGGCCAAACCGTGCTCAAGCAGCGCTTCGCCGATGGCGTGTCCGATGCGGATTCGCGGATTCAGCGAGCTGTAGGGGTCCTGAAAGATAAGCTGCATTTTAGGTCTAAGTTTGCGCATCTCCGATTTGGGAAGCTCGTGAAACGGGATTCCTTTATAAAGGATGTCCCCGCTGGTTTTCTCATGAAGCCGAAGAATCGTGCGCCCGACCGTGCTTTTGCCGCTGCCGGATTCGCCGACCAGGCCGAATGTTTCTCCGGCCCGTATACTCAAGCTGATGTCATCAACCGCTTTGACATGACCGACGGTACGGTTAAGCAGCCCTGCGGTGATGGGAAAATATTTTTTTAAATGTCGTACTTCCAGCAATGCTTCACTCATGCCGCGCCTCCTCTTCGTACAACCAACAGGCCGTCCTGTGACCGGGCTCCACTTCTCTTAATGACGGCTGCCGGGTTCGGCAGACGGGCATGCAGCTCTCACAGCGATCATGAAAATAGCAGGATTCCGTCAATTCAAGCGGATTGGGAACCTGACCAGGGATGGAGTATAACTGCTCCGAGCGCTGGCCGATGATCGGCTTCGATTTCAACAATCCCTTCGTGTACGGGTGTTTCGGATGGTCGAAGATCTCCTCGACGTCTCCTTCCTCGACGATTCTCCCCGCGTACATGACGATGACATAATCCGCCATCTCGGCCACTACGCCAAGATCATGCGTGATCAGCAGCATTGACATATTGGATTGCTCCTTGCTTTCCCTAAGCGTTTCCAGCACCTGCGCCTGGATGGTAACGTCCAGTGCGGTCGTCGGTTCGTCGGCGATTAACAGCTTGGGGCCGCACGAGATCGCGATTGCAATCATAATCCGCTGCAGCATGCCTCCCGACAATTGATGGGGATAGGAAGCCGCGATTTGTTCCCCTCGGGAAATGCCGACCAGCTCGATCAATTCGAGCGCTCGGGCATAAGCTTGTTTTTTGTTCATTCGCCGATGTAGCATGAGCGGCTCCATGATTTGCTTGCCGATGGTAATGACCGGGTTCAGGGAGGACATCGGTTCCTGGAATATGATCGAGATGTCGTTGCCCCGGATTCGGCGCATCTCTTCTTTGCTGATCTTCAGAAGATCTTTGTCCCCAAATTGGATCCTGCCGTTCACCACCTTCCCGTGCGGCCCTTCGACCAGTCCCATGATCGACATGGCCGTAATACTCTTGCCGCAGCCGGATTCGCCCACGACGCATACCGTTTCGCCTTCGCGGATACGGAAGCTGATATCATCCACCGCTTTGACCGTTCCGGCTCCGGATTCGAAATAAGTGCTTAAGTGATTGATCTCGATTAATGAATTCATCATCCGTTCACCTGCTTGTATTCTGTTTAGGGTCGAGTACGTCACGCAAACCGTCGCCGAAAATGTTAATGGCAATGACCGTCAAAAAAATGGCCAAGCCTGGTGGAATCCACAGCCAGGGCCGTTTCTCAAAATCGATGACGTTGTTGGCCGCATCGATCATATTTCCCCAAGTTGGCGTTGGAGGCATGACCCCCAGCCCGAAGAAGCTAAGGACCGATTCCGACAGTATAGCTCCACCGATGCTAAGCGTGGCGATGACAATCAGAAGCGGGAAGACATTAGGCAGCAAATGGCGAAACAGCTTCCGTTTATCGCTGAGACCAAGCACGTCGGCAGCCAGCATATACTCTCGTTCCCGCAGAGTCAGCATTTGGCTGCGGACGAGCCGAGCTACGCCGGGCCATCCGATGATGCTGAGCATGAGCATGACCAGATACAGCCGATAGTCGGTCGGAACCTTCCAATCCGACATCAGCGCACCCATGATAAAGAGAATTGGAAGACCCGGAATCGTGAAGAGCAAATCGGCGGTTCGCATGATCAACTGATCGACTACTCCACGATAATAACCAGAGATGACGCCGAGAACCGTCCCGATCGTCATAGACAGCGCCATGGACGCAAGACCGACCGTGAGCGATATTCGGCCTGCTTGCAAGAGTCGGGTCAGCACGTCGCGGCCGAGCAGGTCCGTTCCGAGCCAATGCTTGCCGCTTGGGGGCTTGTGCATCATGGCAGGATTGATTTTGCCATCCGCATACGGCGAGAACAACGGACCGATAAAGCATGCGACAAACATCAACACGATAAAGGCGAAGCCGGCTACGGCCAGCTTATTTTTCCTAAGTTGCCGAGTGGATTGCTTCCACAGGGAGTCTGGAACATCCATTCTTCGGGCGGCTTTTCCGGCTTGACTTGCCGTCGTTGGGATCGACAAGGTAGTCCCTCCTTTCTTTAAAGCCTGACCCGGGGATCGGAAGTGTGGTAGAGGATGTCGGATATGAGCGTCCCGACGACCGTCAAGATAGCCAAAAACATCGTAAAGCCCATAAGGAGCGGATAATCCCGCACCGTGAAGGATTGCATGTACAACTGGCCGATGCCCGGCCAATTGAAAATCTTCTCAATGATGATGGAGCCGCCGAAAAGGCCCGGCAATTCGAAACCGATCAACGTAATCGCGGGCAGCATCGCATTTTTCAATGCATGGCGGTACAGCACCGTTCTCTCTTTCAAACCTTTCGCACGGGCGGTGCGGACATAATCCTGCCGGATCACCTCCAGCATGTTGCTGCGGAAATAACGGGTGAGCGACCCGACGCCGAGCAATATCATAACGGCGGCCGGAAGCAGCATATGGTGCAGCACCTCGACAACGTAGTCCCACCCCTCGGCCCGGCTTCCCGTCGTAATCATTCCCCCTGGCGGGAGAATCTTTAAATCGACGGCGAATACTTTGATCAGGAATAATCCGATGAAGAACGAAGGAATCGACATCGCGGCGAAGATGCCGATCATAACCAGGGTATCGAGCAGCGAATATTGCTTATAGGCCGTTATAACGCCCACGACAACCGCGATGAACCAGGTGAAGAACGTGGAAACCACCGCCAGCACAAAGGAGTTCCATATGTAATCCTGAAACAGGTCGAGGACGGGGCGCTGCTGAGCCAGAGAATAGCCGAAATCGCCTGTGAAAATGTTGGCCATCCAATTAACGTATCGTTCGATGACAGGTTTGTTCAACCCGTGGATTTCCCTTAGTTCCGCCTTGCGCTCCTCGCTCAAACTCAAGTTGTTATCGACATAATCGCCTGGCGTTAGGGAGTACAGGAAGAAGATTAACAGGGATGCGCCAATTAATATCAAGAGCATGTACAAGCATCTTCGGAGCAAATAGGTTCTCATGTTCTCTCCTTCATTAGTCATCTCCTTGCCTGATGGGTTCAGGCAGGAGATGTCTTCTTTGATAGAGCAGTCTAATCTTCCCTCCAGCTGCCAGCTGGCTTATTGCAGATTCCATCCCGGCAAGCTGTATGCGATTCCCGCCAGCGGGTTCAATTCGAAACCGTCGATGCGCCCGTTGATCGCGATGACCGATTTGGTATAGTTGGTAAACATGATCGGTAATTCGTCATTCAATATTTTGAACATTTCGTGGTAAATCGCTTTGCGTTCTTCGACGTCGCCCGTGGCAAGACCCTGGGCGTAGAGCTCTTCGATGCGCGGATTGTCGTAGCCCTTCGTTTCGCCTTTGATGAACCGCTCCACCCCTTGCGAAGGATCGCTGATAATCGTCGTCGAGAACGAAGCCATGTCATAATCACCGCTGTTGACCTTGGATACGAGTGTGTTAAAGTCCGGGAATTGCTCAGGCACGAAATCAACCCCGAGTTCTTGATAGTTCTCTTTGGCGACGGCAATGAAAATATCGGTATTCGGGCTCTTTGATCCCAGATAGTTGATACGAAGTTTGACCCCTTCCTTCTCCCGAATGCCGTCTGCGCCGACCGTCCAGCCCGCTTCATCCAGCAGTTGTTTTGCTTTTTCCGGATCATACGGATACGGGTTGATATCCTCCTCGGTATAGGACCACAGAATCGGAGATGATGGGATGTTGGCGATCGACGCTGCCCCTTGCCTGGAATCCACGTAGATCAGCTGACGATTCAGGCCGTAAGTCAAGGCTTGGCGAACCCGCTTGTCTTTCAATGGATCCCTCTCCAGATTGAATTGATTATAGCCGTAGTTGCTGGCCGTGGACGGAATCAGGTTCAGGAAACCAAGGGATTTCAGTTTCTCGATGTTATCCGTCGTAGCCGAGAAGCTGCCATAGTCGACTTCTCCGGTTTCGATAAACTGCCAAGTGTCGCCCTCCGTCGTCTTGTAGATGAAGTATTCGGTCTCCGGTTTGCCTAACGCGTAGTTTTCATTGGCAACAAAACGCACTTCTTGGCCCGGAATGAACTTCTCCAGCTTGTAAGGGCCGTTCGTGATCGGATTGGCGTGCAGGTTCTTAATATAGTCCAGGTTGCCGAACTGATAATCCTTTCCGTAGTATGCTTTAGACAATATCGGTCCTCCGAGCACCGTCAACGCCGTTGCGTTGGTCTCTTCCAGCGTCACGGAAATCGTTCGCTCGTCGATAATTTGAATGCCTTCAATGGAATCCGCTTTGCCGTCCTTGTAGGCTTGACCTCCCTTGATCTTCGCCTCTACCACGCTGTTGAGACCGTCATACGACGGATCATGAAGCAAGGTCCATGTAAATTCCACGTCCTCGGTTGTCATGGGGGAACCATCGCTGTATTTCAGCCCTTCCCGAAGATGATACGTATACGTCAGCTTATCCTCGGAAATTTCCCATTTCTCCGCGAGACCAGGAACCGGTAAACCATCGGTATCGACGCGGACAAGCGGAGTGTACAGAACAGAGTTTACATTACCGTCATAACCCACTTGGGTGAAATATGGTGTGAATGCCCCGCTCGGATTCACCAGAGTGACGATAATGGCATCATTGCGCTGCTTCGCTCTGTCCGGTAGCTTGTTTAAATCGGTTGCAGCAAAGGGTTCTTCGAGCAAATGGGCCTCCGTACCTTGCTCAGCCGGCTCACTGGATGCGTTCGCTTCTGGAGTTGTCGGCGGCGATGCCGCCGTCTCCTTGTTAGCAGATCCCGAGGAGCAAGCAGACAATATCAAAAATAGCGACAATAGCCCTAACCATAACAAACCGGAATATCGTTGTTTTCTCATAGAAACCACCTTTTCCATTTTTTAGAGTTTAACTCCTAAGTAAAATTATATTTCAAATAGGTTAAGTAGGATTTATTGCCAAACTGATGCATCAGTAAGCTCATTTTAGCCAGCGTTATTGATTCTGTAAATAGCTAACTTCCGCGTGTTTCTGTCTAGACAGAAACATTCTGGCTACTTTTGGGCATTACAATGTTGGCCGTAACTTCGCCGGTATTTGTTCAAATGTTGGATATCAAATCATCTTTGATTCTCCAAGGTTTGCGATGGCTTCCTTCTATCGATTCTTGTCCTTCCATCTCCGTTCTATGGAATGACATGCCTCCTAATAGGTAGAAATCGAATCTTCAAGCTGCATCTGTTCTTGCATCGCTATGACCTATTGGGCCCTGGGAGATTCCGGTCCGTTATTTATCTTGATGTTGAGTTGTCCATATCGACCGAATTTAGTAATTCCATTCCGGTTTTCACATAAATTTTTTTCAAAAAAAAGTTTTTTCCTCCCCCTCTTTTCCGATTTTTCCGGTTCCGTCTACCGACAGCATATCCACTTCTATCAAGGTACTTTTTTATTTGAAACTGATACACCAATATTACTTTGATAAATTGGCCTAAATAAGTGTTTTGAAATTGGATCTTTAAGTGAGTCCGGTTGATTCTTATAATTTGTGTTATTTTATGAAAGTTAACTTTTGGAGGAGTGAAGCTTCATGTTCCATGGATTATCCGCATTTCCACTGACCCCAATGAATGAAACAGGAATTAATGAAAATGAATTTGTTAAGCTAATTGAACGATTGGCAGCAGCAGGCGTAGACTCCATCGGGGCACTGGGTTCGACAGGTAACTATGCCTATCTGAGCCGAGAGGAACGCTACCGGGTTTTGCAACTTGCGGTCGGTTACGCTGAGGGCATTCCCGTGATGACAAGCATAAGTGCAATGCGCACGGCTGATGTGCTTCGTTTGGCAGAAGACGCACAAAGAGCAGGAGCAAGTGCGGTGCTGTTAGCTCCTGTTTCTTACCAAGCATTAACGGATGAAGAAGTATACTCCTTATATAAACAGGTGACATGCTCACTCTCTATCCCGCTTTGCGTTTATGATAATCCGGGGACTACGCGTTTTCATTTTAGCGATGAACTGCATGGCCGAATTGCTGAGCTCCCCAATGTACGTTCAATCAAAATCCCTGGAGTGCCGTCTGAACCTGAAGCAGCCAAGACACGAGTAAGCCATCTTCGCGAGCTCATTCCTTCCAGCGTAACCATCGGAGTAAGCAATGATCCGTTTGCAGCCATCGGCTTGAATGCAGGTTGTGAAGCTTGGTACTCGGTGCTGGGAGGCTTATTTCCTAAGACATGCATGAGGATGACTCGATTGGCTTTGGAGGGCTTTGCAGACGAAGCCAATCGCCTTTCTAAACAGCTCGAACCGATTTGGACGTTATTTCGCCAATTTGGTAGTCTTCGAGTTGTAGCTGCAGCAGCAGAAATGGATAACTTGATTTCAAGTCCCAGCCTCCCTCTTCCGTTACAACCACTGAATCCTTCAGCCAGAGAGCATTTGAAGTCCATACTTGTAGACATTCAACTTATGGAATCATCTTGATTGACATCTATATTGGGGCTGTTGCGCAGCCCTAATATTTTTATACATAGTAATTGACATGGATCAAAGTATGCTTTTATACTGTTAAATGAAACTTAATATCTTACCTAAAACCTATTTGGGATGATGTGGACTTTTCTGGAGAATTAACTCTCCATTTTCGCCACGCAAAGGCCGTACGGTCGTTTGTGTGGCTTTTTTGCGTTTAACTAAGGAGGATAATGATTAGATGAAATTATGGCACTATGCATTGATCGTTTTTTTAGGAGGCTGCAGTTATGGGGTTTTGTCCACCTTCGTTAAATTGGCCTATGCAGCAGGTTTCACCGTGTCCGCAGTAACCGGAGGACAGTATCTCTTCGGCGTTGTCCTCTGTTGGCTTGCCGTGTTATTTACCAAAAAGAAAAAACTGACTCGGATCCAAGCTTTAAAGCTTATCCTTTCTGGAATTCCCTTCGGGTTAACGGGCATATTTTATTATCAAGCCCTACAAACTTTAAGCGCCTCTCTAGCAATCGTTATTTTGTTCCAATTTGTTTGGATCGGAGCCTTGTTGGAGTGGCTATTCCACAAGAAAAAGCCAACCAAGACGAAACTCATTTCCATCGCCTTGCTTTTGGCTGGTTCCGTGTTGGCAGCCAATATCCTATTCCAAGAACCCATAGTGTTATCATGGCAGGGATGCCTCTGGGGAATGCTTGCGGCATCGTCCTTTTCCGCATTCGTATTTTTGAGTGGGTCGGTTGAAAAGGAAACCCCTCCCATTTTAAAAAGCGCCCTACTTTCCACGGGAGGCGTATTGACCGTATTTATCGTTTTTCCGCCAACGTTTTTATTCGACTTGGATGTATTCGTGGGGATCATTCCTTACGGATTGGCACTGGGCATATTCGGCGGCGTCCTCCCCCCTCTTCTGTATTCGATTGGAATGCCGCATGTCGGTTCGGGATTGGGGACCATTCTTACGTCATCCGAATTGCCGGTTGTCATTGCCATGTCCTCTTTAGTCCTGGGAGAAACCATAAGCTGGTCTCAGTGGATTGGCGTGATCATCATTCTGGGCGGAATTTTTTACAGTAATATTCGATTTCGTACTCGGAACAGAGAAGCTTTGACAACCACTGTGTAAGCTAAAAGCATGTGACAAAAAAACCGCTAAACCCAATAGGATATGGCTCGATATCAAGTAGATAGAGTAAGAAGAAAAAGATAAATCCTTCGGTTCCATACTAGAACTGAAGGATTTTTGCTCTTTACGCCATTCGTTGGGGATAAGCAGTTCAGACATCTTTGCCGATTGCATAGCTGTGAACTCGTCCATATGCTGACCCTGGCATGTTTATCGTTCAATAGAATGCATCAGCATTTAATATCGAATAACCCTCTATGAATCAAGTTTGCAGTAACCGGCTGCTTTCCGATTTCTCGCGACCAGATAGACAATTGACCGATATGATGA
Source organism: Priestia sp. BR_2 (assembly GCF_041954005.1). Taxonomy (NCBI): domain Bacteria; kingdom Bacillati; phylum Bacillota; class Bacilli; order Caryophanales; family Bacillaceae; genus Priestia; species Priestia sp. BR_2. The sequence continues at coordinate 205,440 of NZ_JAVFHM010000193.1, forward strand.
ATTTCATGGGCGATCACGTGACGCATCACTTCGCCGAATGTAAATCTTTCCTGTTCCCCGTCCTGGTTCGTGTCAACCATGATGCGATCTTCCAAGCTATCATTCCAGTCGTAGACGAAGGGTGCAATTTCCGCATGGGCTTGGGCCGAATAATCTCTTAATCCTTGGACGCTGGCACAATCCTCGAACGAAGGAATATCCAGCTCTTTCCCTTGCAAATCCCCGCACAACCAGGCATATTCAACGGTCACGATATGATACAGCGTGAAGAGAATGCTTCCTATGCCACCGGTGCGTTGTTTCAGCAACTCTTCCTCGCTCACGGTATCGCACCAGTCAAACCAATCTTGGCGAACTTGCCAGTTATACTCGAATAGCTTCAACATGTTACAGCCTCCTGTAATCATAAACTTTGTTGCGTATACTCATGATTCGCGATCTAATTCCATTATCCTCCCTCTATGAAGATTCCGGATCCGAGGTTTTACCTCTAGCATGTCATGTATTGTTGGATGAAGCGTCTCTATTCAAAGATAAGAAGAGAACCATAGCCATGATGCAGGACATCCCAATCCATTGGAGCCATCCGAACGAATCCTTCAACCAGAATACGGTTGTGAATACGGCTGCCACCGGTTCTAAGCTCCCCAAAAGACTTGACTCTTTGGGCGATAAGTGGTTTAAGCTTTCGATATAAAACCAAAAGGCCAGCATCGTTCCAAAAATAATGACGAATATCAAATATAAGCAGGCTTCGAACGGTAAGCTTTTAATATTCATCTGCCAAGGCGGGTGGATAAAACTCAATGCACCCCCCCCGATCAACATCGCCCAGCCAACAATGACTAATGAGTCGTATTTCGCGAGAAAGCGAACAGCATACAAGGTATAAAACGCAAGGGCAGCCCCGGATAATATTCCCCAAAGCACAGCGTCTGAGGGTACGGATAATTGAGACAGCGAACCATTGGTCAGCAAGAAAAAACTACCCAGTAATGCGAGCGAAACGGTATACATATCTTTTCTCGTTGGGGCAGATTGCTTACGGACAAACAAGTATATAATAATCATTACAGGAGCTAAATATTGCAATAAAGTAGCTACTGCAGCGTTTCCCTTTTCTATTGAAGCCATATACGTATATTGAACCCCGAGCATACCAACTAATCCAAAAATAACGAGCTGTAACGAGAACCTTTTATTCTTCCAGATCCCAAAAATGTCGGCAGGTCCTTTTTTTAAAATGTGAACGCATAGGAGCAGTAATCCTGCGATAAGTAGTCGGATCGTAACGAACCAACCCATATCGATGCCGTATTGCTGGAATAGCTTTTTTGCAACCGTCCCTCCGATTCCCCAAAATATTGCCCCTGTCATGATGAAAAATAATCCCTTTCCTTTATCCATATGTCAACTCTCCATCAAAGTTATAAAATAGTATCGTTTACAGACTATAATAAAGAGAAAATGTATAATTAGATACGAGAATCAGATCATAAAAATATAAGTATATTGAGATTGAGGTCATATGGATGCAAACAAAAAACTTCAAAGTCGACCAAAATTTTAAAGAGCTGACCGAACATCGAACCACAGTCTTGCCAATGGCATGTTATCGCACAACCATTCGTCAAAACATCAATGGATATATCCCCTTGCACTGGCATGAAGAATTTCAATTTGTTCGGATCATGAAGGGACAAGCCATCTTTCAGATCCAAGAAGAAAAAGTGACGCTGCGCGAAGGTGACGGAATTTTTATTAATAGCGGCTCCCTGCACCTGGCAGAAGATGATAACGACTCAGGTTGTCACTATATTTGTTTAAATGTTTTGCCTAGTTTTGTTCTCTCACAAGAGCTCTTTCGAACGTATGTATATCCTTATATCGAAGCGACGAACTTATCTTATATCATCCTGCCCCCAAGGGAACATTGGGCAAAAAACATCCTGGATGCGATATTGGAAATGGACCGACTGATCCATCAACGTCCAGCTTTATATGAATTAGACCTTACGATACAGTTAACTCACATATGGAGAAATTTGGTTGTTAACGGTTTTCCATTCGAATACAAAGAAGCAGATATGCTGAAGAACCATAGAATGAAGCAAATGCTGAATTGGATTCATCACCATTATGCTGAAAAAATCATATTAGAGGATATCGCAAAGGCGGGGCAATTGAGTCGGTCCGAATGCTGCCGATACTTCAAACGACTTCTAAAGAAATCGCCTTTGAATTATGTGATGGAATACCGTATTCAAAAAAGCCTGATTTTATTGCAGCAGCCCGAAAATAACGTCACGGACGTTGCCTATCAGGTAGGATTTAACAGCACCAGCTATTTCATCAATCAATTCAGAAAAACAATGAACATGACACCTTTAACCTATAAAAAGCTGAAAAAAATAACGTAACATGCCGTAATGGAGTTTAGGAACTTTATATGCTTCAAACAAAAAAGCCGCATACCATGCGGCTTTTCAGTGTATTCATGCCTCTTGTCGTTTGACAAAAACCAGCGGTACGGGTAATTTACCAGACTCGCCGTCGATCGTGCAGCACAAGAAGAATGATCATTACCATGATGATCCCCAAAATAATCCCCGCTTCCGTGGTCAACACCCGCAGCAACGCGTACTCCGGCGAAAATTGGGAGTCCGTGCGTATGGCGGAAAAGAGATTGTACGAGAATAACATTCCCGACGAAATCCACACCGTTGCCATCGGGGGGAGAAACCTTCGCGATCCGTTATCCGAAGTTAGAACCCGAGCTCCCCACGCTCCAACGATAGACCATGCTCCGGTACTAAACGTCAGCAGATGCCACCACACATCGCGTTCATCCACTCTTGCCGGGTCAATGCCGAAGGTCCCTCCCGCAGCCCAAAACACCTTAATGGTGCCGAGTAGAATACAGCCAACTCCAACAAACTTGGCCAATGTTTGCTGCAGCTTCAAAGTGTTCCCGGGTAAATCACGATAATCAATGAATGTGCCGAAGGCCTCCGGCCAGCGTGTTCTGGCGTAACCTGCTAGGGCGAGAGGCAGACAAATGCCGACACCGACCAGCGATATCATGACGAACAACTGTTCATAAACCCAAACATCGGCCGCGCCTGCCTCCTTATCCCGAGTCATGGCTGCCGGTCCTAGTACCGGTGCCAAGAGCAGCATAGGAACCAGCAGACCCGTACCCATCCAAATGGGGATGGCAACCAGCCAAGCAGGAAGACGTTCGCCCCATGGCATGCTGAACGCCAGCGCCAGCAGGATTCCGATCATTGCGAGCACTACGGTAGCTGCGTTGATCGCACGCCAGCTAACATCGCCCATTTGTTCGGTCGGAATGAAGAAACCTAAAGTCCAAACGATTTTGATCAACAGATACGGCAACACCGATATGGCTGCTCCATAGCCGCATATACGACGCATTTTCATCCATAACGGCGCTTGCAGCTCTTTCGACATTGCCATGTTATCATACCTCATGTTGGATTACTTACCTCCTTAAATAACGCTGCTTGCATATCCCATTCTATCTTCTGATTCGAAAAGTAAAGCGACCTTAAGTTTAAGAATGGGTTAAATTTCTGCATAAGTAGCCTTACGCGAGGTAATTGATCAAAAAAAGAAACTGCATGCAATCGTAATCTAAATGCTGCCGCCGCTATCCTTCCACAGATAAAACGAGCTTCCGTTTGCTTCGGACTTCAACTCCCATTGCAAACCCATCTCCCTGGTCATCATGGATACAATGGACAATCCAATTCCAGCTCCTTTTTCAGGAGACTCGTTACAAGTGCCGGGACCCTTGTCTTGTACGATAATAGCCTGATTGGGATAATCCGTGATTTGAATGCCGATGTATCGGCCAACTCCAGCATGACGCACCACGTTCTGGAACACATTGTCAATGATCCGATGAAGCCACATGGGGTCTACATTCCATAGGATCGGGCAATCAGGCAGCTCGACAACAACATCAAAGTCCTTTGCCTCGAAGATCGGATACCATTCGGCCACGCGGTTACGAACTTCTTCAGTGATATCGATCGATTGGATGTTAATGGGATACTTACCCGCCGATAGCAGTGAGTATGACAGCAGGTTATCCATCAACTTGTCGACTTCATCCAGCTTGTGATCAATGATAGAAAGCGACGTCTGTTCCTGGGAAGCAGCAGGATTACTTCGAACGGAATGAACATGCTGCCGAATGACAGTTAACGGAGTCCGGAGATCGTGGGAAATATTCGAAATGAATTGCTTACGCAGTTCCTCCTCCTCCCGCTCCCGCTGCTGACTTTCTTTAAGCTCGCAGACCATCCGGTTAAAGGCGCCTTCCAGCTCTCCAATCTCGTCTTCCTTGCTAATAACGACTTCATTCGGGAAGCCGGTCTTCCCGCTTAAGTTCATCGCTGATCGAAGTTTAATCAATCTTTTTCGAAGATTCACGAAGAACAGAAATGACAGTACCAAGAAGCATAGACAGACGGTGAAGAACATAATGGCTAACGGCATGTTTTCTGGAAACGACATTTCCGCAGATATAATATAAGATTCGGGAAGACTCATCACCATAAAGCCTTGTTTTGGATCGTTTCCGATGAGAGCCGTCAAGGTAAACGCTTCCTGGCTGCTATCCAGGGTTTGAAGCGAGAGCATATCCTCATAGCTCCATTGCGCCGGGATATCGTTCGAGGTGACCTTGATCGCATTCGTTCTACCCGACGAGTCGACCCAGAACATCTCCGCCTCCGGATATTCCTTGCTCAACGCGCCTAGTTTGGCATGAATCGCGGCACTTCCTGCACCATTCAGCTTGATGGCCTCCTCTTGCCACCTACGAGTGATCTCTTCCGGACGATACATCGAATGCTCGCTGAATAGGTAACCCGGTAAATAAAACATCGCTGGAATAACCGGCCATAGCAGCAATGCGGTCATCATCAGAGCCAGGTATTTGCTCATTAACGAGGTGCGCATCCTCATGTTCCCACTCGGTATCCGACGCCGCGAATCGTCTCAATCGTGAATGTCTTCATCTTCACACAGACTCCTAACAAATGGTATAAGGTTAGTCTAACACACGAAGGAAATACGGTGAGAGTTATTACGAGAACTTCTGTGCTTCAAGCAAAAAAGCCGCAGCTTATGCGGCTTTCCTAATAGTCAATTTCGATCTGCCTATATATTCTCCTGCTTTAACGCATCAATAATGTTTTCCTTTTTTAATTTCCTGCTGGAAAAAATAATCGCAGAAACGACAATAACAAATACGGCGACGACAACTGACAGCACACTCAGCCAGGGAACGGTGAATCCGTAGCTGAATCTGTTCGCAAATGACCTATAAATCAGAATCATCACGGCGACACTGACGGGAAGCCCGAACAGCAGCGACTTGACTCCATAAAAAATACTTTCATAGTTCATCATTTTCGCAAAGCCCTTTGGCGTCATGCCAACGGACTTTAACATCGCAATTTCTCGCTTACGAAGAGATAAGCCCGTTGAGATGGTATTAAAAATATTAGCAATGGAAATCGCGGAGATTAATACGATAAAACCGTAAGAAAAGACGGCCGTCAATAGAATCTGTTGTTCTTCGCTTTTTCTGGATTGATGTACATTGTAGACATTCAGATTGGTCTCAAACATCTCTTCGATTTCCTGCTGTGTTCTCATCGGCTCCGTACTTTTCAAATAGAGGTATGTCTGAAGGTTAGCCGGCTCCTCGTCGTCTGCCAATTGATCCATGATGCGTTCCGACACGATCATATTTAACCCGCCCACGCCTGCCCCGCTCATTCCCATCGGCGCTTGATCCGTCAGCGCGGCAACGGTCACCCGGCTTACCTTCGTTTTTTCCGCATTATCTTTATAGCTATTCGTTAGTTCGAAATTTTGACCGACATTCGTATACACGGCCTTCGTCTGGACATATTTCCCCGCATCCATATCTTGGTAGCGGATCGTATCCATCACGATCGCGGCAGGATGATCCGGATCACTAAGCTGTTCGTAATTTGCACCGACGGCATTGGCATAGGCTTGCAGACTCGAATCGTCTAATGCATGGATCTTAATCTCGTAAGGGTATTTTCCGTCCTGCAGTAAACCCTTATCCTTCTTAACCATCTCTTGCAATTCGTCGGCGATGTACGCTTCATCGACCCAAGCCTGCTTATAGAACTCTTGAATCAGGTTGTATTCCGTTACACCATCTAAGGATACAATCGATTGCAGCAACCGGTCGTCTATTCTTTTTCCAGTGCTGTACGACACTTCAATATCATAATTGACGCCTTCCTGCGACAGTTCCAGGGATTGTTTCATACCGGCGGTAAAAAACGATACCGTCAAAAACAAAACGATGCTGATGACAAGCGAAAATACAATGGCATGATATCTCCGTTTGTTTCTTTTTAAGTTTTTCAATCCGATTTCCGCTTCGATGCCGAAGAGCTTCCGAATGAACCTCGACGTTTTCACGGCTTTCGCCGTAAGCTTAACGTCGGACGTTTGGCGAATCGCGTCCAAAGCGGAAACCTTGGATGCTTTGATCGCCGGAAGATACGTCGAGATGAAAATCGTCAGCATCGAAACAACACAGGCAATCAAGAGTGATAACGGCGTGACGATGACCGTCAGCTTTTCACTGCTCCATAATGCCCCTTCAATCATCGGGTTCATGAACCAAAAGGTGATTCCGATCCCGGCAAGACCGCATAGAATGCCAATCGGAATGCTGATCAAGCCAATAATGACACCTTCAAAAAGCACGGAATTTCGCTTCTGCCTTTTCGTAGCCCCGACGCTCGCGAGCATCCCTAAATGACGGGAACGTTCCGAGACGGATATCGCAAACGCATTATAGATGAGCGAAACCGAGCCGATCATAATGACCGCCATGAGGATCGCCGATAAAGAGTACATCGTGCTGTACGATTCTTCGTTTTTGGATAAGCCGTAATAATGCAGCAAGTCGTTATTGTATTGGACCGATTCGATGTCGTTTCTCTTTGCCACATTTTCCGCATGCGCGAACAAGGACGGTTTGATTTTCTGCAAGACCACCGCCGCATTCACGTGATCGTTTGACCCGATCATATTATCATCGACATAGCTGATAATCGTATAACCCGGCGCCCAAGCCGTTTCCCATTCGGGACGCTTGATGTAGCCGACCACCGTATAATCCCTTGTCTCGATATGCTGCAACGATTCCGTCAATATGCCGTCTTCCCTACGCAGCGGTTCGGTCTGGTCCAAAGGATGATCGCCCCCTTGTTCGAACCGTTCGCCGATGCGAAGGGTTAGACGATCGCCGATTTCGTACTTCACTTTGGCGTTCGTTGCAACGGGCTCGGAGATAACGACTTCCTTGTCCGTACGGGGTAGACGCCCCTTGCTTAGTTCAACCTGAAATTGCGTGAAACCTTGCGCATCATACTCCTTAATGAACAAGTATGGTTTGTTGGGATTTTGTCCCCCTTCTAAAGGAGCGAAGCCAAGATCCCTTGTAATCGCAACGGTTTTAGTTGCCTCATCGGCTTGTATCGCCGCAAGCTGTTCTTTGGTAACATCTTGATATTGGACATGCCACTCCCCGCTATCCGCGATGGTTTGCCTGATCATTAAATCCGAGAAGGAGAACACAAGCGTAGCGACAGCGGTCACCATGGCAACCGAAATGATGACGCCGATGATGGTTACGAGTGTTCGTCTCTTGTTTTGCTTTATATTCCGGATGGCAAGTTTGTAGACAATATTCATCGACGGATCACCTCGTCTTTGGCAATCTTCCCGTCTACAATTGAAATGATCCTGTCGGCCTGCAAAGCGATTCGTTCGTCGTGAGTGATGACAATCAGCGTCTGATGATAGGTTTTATTCAACATTTTCAACAAATCGACGATCTCGCTGCTATTTTTGCTGTCCAAATTCCCGGTAGGCTCGTCTGCCAGCATGATGGCAGGGTTACTGATGATCGCTCTGCCGATCGAAACCCGCTGCTGCTGTCCGCCGGATAACTGATTCGGCAGGTGGTTTAAACGATGCTCCAAATTTAGGGTCTTTACGAGTCCATCGAACTGCTTCTTATCTTCCTGCTGGTTGTCAAGCAAGAGCGGAAGCGTCATGTTCTCTTTCACCGTTAAGGTGGGAATCAGATTGAAAAACTGGTAGATCAGTCCGATTTGTCGCCGACGGAAGATGGCCAGTCGCGTTTCGTCCAATGCATAGATGTCCGTATTTTCAACGAAAACCTTGCCGCTTGTCGGTCGATCGACGCCTCCCAGCAGATGAAGAAGGGTCGATTTTCCCGATCCGGACGGACCGATAATCGCGACGAATTCGCCTTTTTGAACCGAAAACGAAATATCGTCAAGCGCCTTTACCGCCGATTCGCCTGTGCCGTATATTTTAGACAGATGCTCGATTTTTAAAATTTCCATTGCTATATCTCCTAAAAGTTTTGTGGGCGTTACTTCTTGAATCGACTTCGTACAAAACTCACTTCGGAAGCATGAGCGCTCCTTCATGATCAATTCCAGCTATAGACCATCTCTTTATACCCAACATCCCACAGGGTTACATTTCCCTCTATGGTTATCGTAAGCTCATTGGCCTGAGGGAGATAAATGGAGCTCATATCCGGCTCATGACGACCGGCTTCTACAGATACAGTCAGGAACTCATGTCCATCGGCGGTAATCCTAATGCTGCCCCGGGAATCCTCCTGATCGGGAATTCCATAATTCAAGAAGAGGTACACCTCCTTCTTATTGCCTAGCGTGTACCTGTACGTTTCCTTGTTTTTGCCTTCGATGCTGTACACATTATATTGGGGTTCCACTTCTTGACCGCCAATCTCAAAACTGGCCGTTTTGGGTCCTGTTGTTGGATTCCCCGTACGATCCCTTAAATCGTTTATCGCCACAAAGGGTCCCAAATCTTTGGTGAACGCTTGGTCAACCATTCCGAAGATCCCCCATACCCCGAGCATCAAGACAATGCCGGAAAAACCCGCAGCAGCAATATTTCTCCAGTAGTTTTTTGTACGAAAGCCAAGTTTGTACGCCCCGAATCCGATGGCTGCGCCCGTTGAATTCTGTATGACGTCGTTCATGTCGAAGCTGCCGAGGAAAGTAAGCGCCTGAATCGTCTCCAGCATAAGAATGGACAGGACGAACAAAGTCATGAAGCGAACAAAGTTGGTTCGATATAACAACGGAATCAAAATGCCAAAAGGAATGAAAGCGACGACGTTCCCGAAACCCACAAAATCCATCAACGTCGGATGTAGAAGGTCGGATAGACCTGGCAGCCTAAAAAAATCGTCCGGTAAAAAAATAAAGGTGTACCCCATGATTGGATCTGCCTTACCTACTCTGCCGAAAGCGAAAAACAAAAAATAAAGAATAAACAGGGTGTAAAATATCGTGATAGCAAAAATAATCTTACGCTGTTGCTTCGATTGCATTGTCTTACCTCCATCGTTCTTCTGATGAAAATCATTTTATCTGTCTAAAATGACTTTTCAGTGACGATGGAGGTGACAATTCAGTCACTTAGAGGAGTGCTGCTAAATCACCTGCTTATAAAATTTAATCCGAAACTGCGTACCCTTCTCGCTGTCGCTCGTCACATCGATCACGCCGTTCTGGCTGGCAATGATGCTCTGGGCCATCGCAAGGCCTATGCCGATGCTCCCTTCGCTAGCATTCTTTCCTTTGTAGAAACGTTTGAAAATATACGGCAACTCTTCTTTCGGAATGCCTTTTCCGTTGTCGGCAATGACGATTTCCGTGTATAACGCGTTTTCGGAAAATGAGATGGCGATCGCACCGCCTTCAGGCGTATGCTCCACTCCGTTTTTCAAAATATTGATAACCGCTTCGGCAGTCCAATTGAAATCGCCGACAAAAGAGACATCGTCATCCCCCGCAATGGAAACCGTCTGTCCCTTAATATCCATCGGAATCATTACCGGCTCTAATGCCTTTTGGATAAGGTTTTTCATGGGTATTCGATCTTTTTTGAATGGGATGGTCTTCGCGTCCATTTTCGATAGCTTTAATAAAGAAGAAACAAGCCAGTCGATCCGTTCAAGCTGGATGCGAATATGGTGGGTGAACTCCGTTCTTTTGACCGGAGGCAGGTCGGGGGCGCTTAGCAGATCCGCCATGACGGTCATGGAGGTGAGCGGCGTTTTGAGCTGATGCGAAATATCGGAGATGGCATCCGTCAATTGAAGTTTGTCCCGCTGCAATAGCGACCGGTGTTCCGACAGCATGCGCGTCACTTTGTAAATATCATTCTTTAGGATGCTAAGCTCGCCTTCTGTATTATCCCGTACGTCAAGGGTATCATTGCCGCTGCTAATCTCCCGCAAATAGACGGACAGCTTTTCAATTTCCCGGTATCTCCATTTCGTAAATAACAAGCTGCCGCCAATGAGCAAAATCGATAGAAAGAAAACGAGCACCGCGGCGGCAGGAGAGATCATAAGAGCTGCAACAATCGCCGCAAGGCTGATTGAACCCATAACGAACAATAACATCTTAATTTCCCGATTGCGCAGCATCTAATCACCAACCTTATATCCCAGTCCGCGCACGGTTTTGATCAATGTCGGATGTCCAGGATCATCTTCCAGCTTTTCCCGCAGTCTTTTGATATAAACGGTTAACGTATTGTCGTTCACGAAATCGCCGGCCACATCCCAAATTTGCTCTAATAGCTGATTTCTTGAGAGAACCTGCCCGATATGGTTGCCAAAGATGAGCAATAAGCGATATTCCAAAGCGGTCAACGCTATCTCGGCACCGTTCTTGAACACTTTCCCTTCCAGCGTATTGATGCGGATATCATCGATATCCATGATGCTGTTAACTTGGGACGGCTTTTGGTATCTCCGCAAGACGGACTTGATCCGCGAAAGAAGTTCGCGAACCCGAAAAGGTTTGGTAATATAATCATCGGCTCCCATATCAAGCCCCATCACGACATTAACCTCATCATCGATCACGGTTAAGAAGATGACCGGAATGTCACGCCGCTCCTTCACCATCTTGCACAATTCATAGCCGCTTCCGTCCGGAAGCTGCAAATCGAACAGACATAAAGCGAACTGATCGATGTCTTCGGCGAGCACCTGTTTTGCAGATGCGACATCATGGCAAATAACGGTGGAATAGCGCTCTTGCTGCAGCGAATATTCCAGGCCGGACGCAATCGTTTTATCATCTTCCACTAACAAGAATTTCATATCCAAAAAGATCATCCTAACGTTATGATTAAATTTATGACCCCATCTTCATTCTGATAGTTTACCAACGCATCAGGAAAAATAAAAGCCGTTGCCACAATGAAACGGCAGCCGATCATTTGACCAGCTGCCTCAATATGATGCTTCAACATCAACTACGGATAGGCAAATCTCGAATCTCAAGCTTTCGTTGCTGTTGTCCATACAATACAGCCAACGCAGCGGCAATCGCCATAAAGATGGCGCTGGATGCCACGCCGAATGGCAAGCCGTATTGTTCGACGATCAAACCTCCTACGATGGGACCGATGATCTGTCCAGAGGCAAAAAAACCAGTGGCTATGCTGAGGCTTGGCGCATACGCGTGGTGAGGGACATGACGACGAAGAAGCGCGGTTGTCATCAGCGGAGGGGTAATAAAGGAAACCAACCCAATCGTGGTGGCTCCAAGTACAGTAAAGAACATATTATCAGTGATTACCCCACACGCACCGATCGTACCTAAGGTTAATCCCGACGCCAGCGTATACCCGCTCGGCCATCGGTCAATGGCTTTGCCTCCGATCCATCCGTTAAACAAACCCGCGAATCCGATACCGGACCATATCAGCCCGGCATAGAGGGATGGAATGCCTTGGTTCACCAGATAGGGAATCAAATACGTGAAATAGATGATGTATCCCCAACCGAAGAAGAAATAAGAAGCGATTAGGAACAAGAGCTTATTGGGGTTCAACAGGAGACGATACACATGATTGCTTTCTTGGTCCCATGGCTTCGATTCGGACGGCGCCGGTATTTTTACGACTCCCCTCTCTCTGGTAACAACGAACTCGAAGCCGAGCGCGGCAATTACACCGAATACGCCCATGATTACCCAAGCATAACGCCATCCCTGCAGGTGTGAAGGATCAATGATAAAGGGGGCGAACAAACCCGTCACTAGTATGCCGGCAGAACCCCCCAGCCATATAAGACCCGATGCAACGCCTCGTTCCGCCGGTCGAACGGCATCCATGGCAATGGACAGAACTAACACGGTCGCGAAGGCAGATAACAATCCGATGGCGAACCGCCAAAGCCCAAGCTGGGTAAAATGGTCACTAAATGCCGAGCCGATCAAAGTTAATCCGAGCAATAAGCACGTCATCCGATTCATGATATGCTTGTGGTCTGGAAACCGCGAGATCAATGGGGAAAGACACAACGTCCCGATTAAATAACCGATAAAGTTGACGGTGCCGAGTATACCCAACTGTCCATAGCTCCCCCCGATGACCCTCTGGATCCCGGGCAAAAACATGCCGTAGGAGAGCCGGGAAAAACCGAGTATCACGACAAATAATAACGATGCCCATAGCGTAATCCAATTCCATGCCGATTTAGTACTCATATCCCCCATCTTCCCCCAAAATAATAAGACGAACCATGAACCGCTACCCTTCCTGCATTACAATCTCGGCTTCGATGCCCATCTGTTCGCACAGCTTGTGAATCCGGCGCATGTCCTGTGTGCTGGTGATCCATTCGCAGCCCAAGGCTGATGCCTCGTGAGCCGCCCATTGCAGGATATAGACTATAGCATCCGCATGAGCTTCCTTCGTAGCGAAGTCCTCCAGTATCAGCGTGCCGCCCCGGATCGAAGCACGCACGTATGCCCAGTGCTGTCCGGCAAAGCTGCGTGCGACCAAACGCGTTTCACCATCCGACGGAGACTGTATGGAGAGCGCTTGCAGCCATTTGCCGAAAGCTCCTGACCCCGTCGGAGCTTTCGGGTTCCCCCATTCAAGTGAATCGGCAGCCAGCTTCCGCAATTCATCCTCGTCAGCGACGCTCTTCCACTGCTCACTTTGGTAAGAGTTCGGGAGAGTCGGTTTGAAGCGGACTTGCCAGCTGCGTTCGCCTGCCCTGATGCCATTGGCACGAAGGAGATCGGATACGGTGATCATATCAAGACCTTTGGCATGAGCATGGTGTACAAGCGATTTTACGGCCTGCGGCGTTTCTTTGGCGATTTCATTGGCATGGAACATCAAAATCGTCCCATTATCCAGCTTAGGTATCACCCGTTCCACAAGCTGCGCGCTTGGCGGTCCCGACCAGTCGACGGTATCCTCCCCCTCGATGACCAGATAGTTCCACTCCCGAAGCCATTCCAAATTTTCTTCCCGATAAGAGGCGTAAGGAAACCGCATGAAAGTCGGAACCGGCCTTCCCGTTGCTTCTTGATAAGCAAGCTCAGCCCATTTCAACTCTTCCAAGAATACGGCTTTGGTCACATCTGCCATTCTGCGGTGATGGTAGGTATGCGTGGTAAGCTCATGGCCCCTGGCTATCATTTCTCTTGCTTTCGCCGGATACCGATCAAACCACTCGCCCGTTAAAAAAAACGTCCCGCACGCGCCTCCCTGCTCCAAAGCATCCAGCCATGCGTCAACAGGAACCCGCATCGGTCCGTCATCAAACGTAAAGGCACAGTGAGAAAGCGCCGGATTGCCGCGAGTAATGACCAAATTAGACATCGTAAATCCCCCTTCTGTAATATCTTTTCACCAGAATACCGGTGAACCTATTGTAAAATTCCAGAAATGTTTTGTAAAATTGAATTATATGAACGAATGATTCAGATATCTTAAACAAAGGTGATGGAAATGATGGATCTTCGAGCTTTAAAGACCTTTGAGGCTTGCGTGCGTCTTGGACATTTTTTGAAAGCCGCCGAGGAACTCCAATATGCTCCTTCTACGGTAACCCTTCAGATTCAGCGTCTCGAAGCTGATCTTGGCGTTTCTTTGTTCGTGCGCGACGGAAAACGCGTGATTGTGACCGAAGCCGGCCGATGGCTCTATCATGAGGCCTCGGCTTTACTGAAATCGATCGGAGCCATGAGGCAGACCGTCTCGGATATTGCAACGGGAGATAACGGCTCAGTGCGTTTTTCCTCTATCGAGCCTGTCGCAAGCCAGCAGCTAGCGGCCGTGATAGCCCGCTTTTGCAAAACTAGACCGAAAGTGCAGTTAACCATGGAAGTAAGCGGCAGCAGATCCATTGCGGAGAGGGTTCGGGCCGGCGAACTCGATTTTGGTGTTTGCTCGGCTCCACCTTCGAAGCTCATGCTGGAGTTTGAGCCGCTGTTTGAAGAAAGATTAGGCGTCATGTTAAACATGAATCACCCATTAGCCGATCGAGATAGCATCACGGCAAGCGACCTCGCGGGGCATACCATTCTAGTCAAAGAACCGACTTGTATCTATCGGGAGCTTTGGGAAACGGCGATTGATGAGGCTGGGGATAACCTGTTCTCTTGTATGGAGGTTGGAAGCTTCTTTGTGATTCAACAAATGGTAAAGGCCGAGCTCGGCATCGGGATTGTTCCGATATACAGCGGTCTGGAACAGGAGGGCTCCTTGGTCATACGACCTATAACCGATTTGAATCCTGTCATTACGATAGGCATCGCTTATAAAGACAAAAACGTCCTAGGCAAGGCAGCTTTATTGTTAATGGAGGCCATTCGGAGCATCCGCGAACCCAAGCCTGCTCTCTAAAATTCGACAGGACCTGTATGGAAAATGACGATGAGTTAACTCCCATGAAAAATTTCGGCGGTAAAGCCGTGCTGTTCATGCCCTTCTTGTTCAGGGCTGCAGCGTGCGCGGAAAGTTCGAAATCGTCCTCATTTGCGTAAAATAAAAAAAGCCGCAACTGTGCGACTTTTAAGCATATATGTTGTATCGGTCCACGGCCATACCCCAGGACTACCCGTTCTGGCCGGATACCTTCGCCCAGAGTTCCAGCTCGTTCGTGCAGATAAGCAAGGAAGGATACTGGGCTGCCAATTTCATGTCGCTTTCTTGATTAACTGTCCATGAGATGAGCTGAATGCCTTCTTCTGCACAGCGATGGATGAAAGGCTCCGTAATATGTCGATGTTCGATCGACATGTAGCCGCAATGGATCTCTTTGGCAAATGGAAAAAATGCCGGCGAAGCCCCAATGTTGATCAGGCCAAGGCCGATTGTATCGTCAAGCTGTCTTACTCTTTCGAGGGAATAGTGGTCGAAAGATGTGATGAAGACCTGCCCCTGCATTCCTTTTTTCTTGACCATATCGAGCACAAGCTGTTCCATCCCCGGGTATAGATCGCCCATCTGCTTCAATTCAATATCAATGATGATCCGGTCCTTTAATAAATCGAGCGCTTCTTCGAAGGTTGGAATGCGCTCCGTCCCGTCAATCGTCAGCTGCTTCAGTTCGGCCAGCGTCAAGTCCTTCACTCGCCCCGCTCCGTTGTCAGTCATACGGTCGACAGAAGTATCATGGATGACCACCGGAACGCCATCCTTGCTTAATTGAACATCTAGCTCCAGGTGAGTGAAATTCAAATCGCAAGCTGCTTGAAAAGATATTAACGTATTTTCAGGGTATTTACTTGGATACCCCCGGTGCGCCATGCCTTTAATATGTTTTTTCATGCCATCCTCTCCTTTGCCCCTTTGCTTCGGGGAAGCAAATCCAGCGCTTCCAGCACTTCGATCATACCGTTGCTCATCGCCATTTTCGCGGCCGCAAATGAAAAAGCCTCAAGCCAGCAGCAACGGATGAATGTTGGCAATCGCGACTAACGGGCCCTTAACGATCTTATCACCTGTATATTACAGTGAGCGGCGCTATTGCACAATGCGTTTCTTCCAACTCTTGCATTCAGATCGTCAATAACACACTTCGCTTGTTCCCTGCGCTCAAAATACTCAGTAGCTGATTGTCGGACATCACATGCAAGAAGCATGCGCACTTGCTGAATCCGACAAACTGTGATATTTTAATTTCCAAGTAAACAATATGGAGTGTGAGACCGGAACTATGGATTACCCTGATCGCATCAAGTCAATCATTTATGAACAGCTGCTTCACTTCTCTCATTTGCATGAACAGCGAATGGAACTGGAACTTAAAGAAATCCAAGAGATGGTCCAGCTTCATCAACTGAAAGGCGTACCTGGAAATTTATCGACCATCCATGTCCTGGATTGCATCGGCCAACATGAACCGATCAATCATTCCGCGATTGCCGAAAAATTAAATTTGTCGAAGGCGAGCATTACCAAAATCAGCAAGAAGCTGCTTGCGCTTGACCTTATTCATCGGACCCAGCTTAACGACAATCGCAAAGAAGTCTATTTTCGTCTAACGCCCCAAGGTAAGCAGTTGTTCGAATTGCATCGGACTATGCACGAAGCAGAGGAGCAGCGCTTTATGCGATTTTTGGACGATTTCTCCGAAAGCGAGCTGCAGACGCTGTTGAAGTTTTTTCAAGGAATGGCCCGGTATATCAGCGAGAGATAAGTAAATTTTTTTAGTATTTTTGTTTACCGGTAAACTATATTATATAAGGAGGAATCAAATTGAATATTCCCCAAACGATAAGAGAACGCAGAACCATCCGGAAATTCAACACAACGCCGGTACCTCCCGAACTGGTCGTATCCTTGTTGAACGATGCGGTCAACCTGTACGAAGACAAAGGTACGCCCCGCTGGCGCTGTCTTATCGCTGGCACGCCGGAGTCCCGTCAAAGATTGGTGGAGAGCATGATGACCAAGATGAAGGAAAACCGATTCGTTAAGCTCATGCCCCCAAAAATGATTGATTTTTTCATTAAACGAGTAACGGAAATTCCCGCTCACCTGATTTTCATCGCGGAATCGGCCTCCGATCGGCGGCAGAGCGACGAAAACTTCGCTGCAGTTTGCAGTGTGATGCAAAATTTTCAGCTGCTTGGCTGGGAACGTGGATTGGGCGCGCTGTGGGACACGGACCCCATGTTTCAAAGCGAGTCATTTCTTGCGGAAATCGGTTTGCAGGAAGGTGAAAGGTTTGCCGGGATTTTGCACATTGGATATTTCGATAAAGCGCCGAGAGCCCGAAGAAGAACGCCGGCCGAGCAGAAATGGACCGCCGTCGGCGAAGGCCGAGAAGCGGATGGGCTTCGGTCGGAACGCGGCGGGATTTCAGCGCAAAGCATTCTGGAAGTGCTGGATGACGCTGTCTGGGCCCCGAATGACGGACTAAGAGAACCGTGGCGCTTCATCTATGTGACGGGCAGCGAAGCGGCCGCAAAGCTCTCGAATTCGGAAGGATATACATCATCGGCTTTTCTCTTGATTATAGCAGAGCATGAAGAGGATCCCCACAAGCAGGAGGAGGATTATGCGGCGATTTGCTGTTTGATCCAGAACGTACAACTATTGGTAAAATCCAGGCCGTGGAACGCACGCCGATCGATACCGGAATGGATTTATGACCAGGATCAGTGCAAAGCGTTCGGCATTCAGCCGGAGGATCGGGTTGTAGCGGTGCTGGAGCTCGGAGAAAAGGATCGATCGTTGCAATCGGTATCGTCTCCTCCCCCGCTCCTTAACCTGACGCATCTATGATGATATAAGCGGGGTGGACCTCCCCAGATCGCTTGATGTGAAGTCCACCCCGTCGTATTTGTGCAATAACCCCGTTCAGATAGCCGTGATTTCGCCCTGTTCTTAAGATAAGCGGTTCTTCGGTGGCCGTAGCGCCCACGAGACGATATTTAGTGCCGCATAAGAAAGCGGTAGGATAAGATTAAACCCGTAATCCCCATGGTCGTTAGCAAATGCATGAGATAATGCCGCACCCGTCATTAAAAAGAAGATGCCGGCGTGAACCCATTCTTTAAGTCGAGGTAAACCTGGCACGAGGAGAGCGATGGCACCAAGCACTTTCCAAATTCCGAGAATGGTCAATACATATAGTGGATAGCCCAGATTCGTCACCAATTCGAGGTTTCCCCCAAATTGCATCAACTGTCCGATGCCGCTTAACATAATAGCTGCTGCAAGCAGTCCTGTGACTGACCAATAAGCAACCGTTTTCCCTAGAGGGCGGGTATTTATTTTCATGCTTGTTTCTACACCGATCACCTTATTCATTGGTTTCCACCTCTTCATAATAATCTCTCTTGATCACAAAAAACGAGCCTCGAATCGTTCCTGCAAGTTTCGACTTCTGCCTAGCGAACTTGAACTTCCCTTCTAACTCTTCGGGCACCTCCATCCCCTCCGAAAGCTTAAAACCAACGGCTCTCTTCTTAGGATCATCCACGGTATACATTACGTTTAACCCGAGACCATTCTCGTAAAAAACATAGGCAAATTGAATGTTTTCCACTTGAAAACGTGACGTTTCCAATGGTTTGGCCGCAAACTCAAGATCACGCTCTTCTTTCAATATTCGGTTCACATAATCCAGGGTCTCCTGGCTCTCGCTAGCCGGTACAACCGTAAATGCATGCTTATACTTGTTCATAAAGTAACGGGCTTCATTCGCTCGTAAACCAGCAAGCGCTTCTGCTACGGGCGAAGACTCTAAACCAGTTGAAGATACATGTTTAAAATCAACGATATTGGACAAGATCATCCCTCCTAATAGTTTTGCAAGCTTTCCTTCTACTATAGGCAAAGCTCGCTCGAAAGCATTCGCGGCTATTTATTTCCGAACAACAGGAATCCACATTTCGCCTAATATTTGGCCGTTTCGCTGTCCCATATCCACCATGGCATTCGGCCCGCCGACATAAGCGAAATTCTTGGCTTCCGGCAATACTTGACCAAAGGCGATACCAGCAAGCAATTGACTCAGCTCATCAGCCGACTGCCCCTCCCCTTTTACAACGAGGTAATCCCCTTTAGGAAATTGGATAACGCGGGTTGCTTCGGGCACCGATTCCTCTGTCATGACGCCGGCGTAGAACATCATCTTGTTGTTAACCGCTTCGTTTACGGCAAAAATGTAGTCATTTGCGGCGATGCCCTTTAATGTGTCCAACCTTCCGTCTTGCTTCACGGCTTCCCAAAAGTCGGCCTTCTCCTTGTTAATGCCCGCATAGTCGGTGTAGTCGCTCTGAAGCTCAGTTCCAATTCCTAAAACGATAAAACTGTCTTTTTCCTCAAGGATGTAATTTGTCATTTTCAATCCCTTCCTTTTCTGTGAATATTCATTTCGTTCGATGGGTTAATCATAACTTTTAATCATGTCAAAAAATGATACTGTTTAGAGGGCTTATGAAAAAAGTTAAAACGTATGAATTCCATCACTTGGTTTCTTATCCTCAACTCGGGTCAAGAGCTTGCAGCAATAAGACAAACTAGCCTCGATTCTCGCAATCTCTTATGCATGTATATTCTTGTAATCAAGTGCTTACAAGAATACAAGCAACAAAATAAGAACGGGAAGTTTCTCCCGTTCTTATTTTGTGAGCACTTTTAATTCATGTCTTTTTGCCTGATCCGCATGTTTTCTTTTGTTTATGAGGCTTCCCGGCTTTTGACCAGGTAATTGTACATCAGCTCGGCTGCCATTGCCCGATTGGTAACGGCCTTTGGAGACAGCTTGCCTCCGGCGGTGCCTTGAATCAATGCGGCTTCAAGCATGAAATCCATCGCTTCCCGCGCATAACCGGATACGTCCTTCGCATCGGAATAACGATCCATGCCGTCTCCTCCGCCCGGCAACTCGCTTCCGGCCGCTTCCATCATCGCATGAAGCATGACGACCATATCCTGACGCGTGATCGAGTCCTCCGGTCTAAACCGGTTATCTCCCGTTCCATGAACCAGTCCCAGCTGCTTCGCAGTGGACAAATACGGCGTATAGTACCTGCTCCCCGCATCGGCAAAATTCATGGCGTCATCCGTTTTCCCTGGTTTGAAGCCGAAGGCATTCATGGCCATGACCAGGAAATCGGCCCGGCTGATCTTCTCCTGCGGAAGATATCGCCCTCCGCCTGCACCTTTTACAACGTCCCTGGCAGTGAGGTAATGAACGGCGTCCGCATACCAGCTGCGCGGGTCTATATCCCGGTAAGATACTTGCTTATATGCGATCGCATACGTGCCAAGCTTGCCCGTTTCAAAGGTCAGGGTACGATGCTCGACATTGTAATAACCGTTTAGGACAGCGGATTCGGATCCCATTGCATTGAGTCCCCACGCGACCAGCTGATCCAATCGCTCGTCAGCCTTGGCCTCATAATGGAGCGATACCTTTACAGGTGTGCTGCTTCCCGGCCACTCCACCGTCTTGCCATCGATCTGCAGCAGCAGCTCGACGATCGGTCTGTTCCCAATCCAGGCAAGTCGGTCCCCGGAAAGCCCGCCTTGATTGCCCGGACGAATCACGAGGCCCGTGAACTGCCCTGCTTCCTTCAGATTGTTCAGCATATTGGAAGGCACCTTCACGGTTGCCAGTGGGGTAACGATTTCGATCCGTTCATGTGCGTGGTTCCGGTTCAAGTACGCTGACGGTACCTGGATGACGATTTCGCCGTTAAACGTTCGTGCGCTTTCGTCCAGTTGAATCGTGACGGTCTTAATCCCCCGCCCATCTGCTGTTACGCTTTCGAAGGCTTCGCTGAGCTCCAATTCGCCGATGGCTGCCTGAGCCTTCCGACCGTTTATCGCAACATCCGCACTAATCGTTCCCGGTCTGGAAGCTCCAGTGGTCGGCGGTGTGGCACCTGGCTTGCTTGGGCCCGGTTGATTGCTGCCGCCTCCATTATTGCCGTTGTTTCCATTGTTTCCGTTATTGCCGCCACCGCCATTGTTTCCGCCGCCGTCATTGCCGCCACCTGGATGCGAGGATTTCTTTGTGGTCGTAAAACGATAGATTGGACTAAGCTGCCTGGCGCCGAATTCATCGGTAATATCCATATACCAATAATATGTCTCATCGGCTTCTCGTCCATTCCATACGGCAGAAGCAATTTCTCCGGACTTCACGTCTTTTTGCTCGCCAATCAGCGTATCTTTGTACACATTGACCGCGAAATAATCGGTTGCCACCCGTTTTTGAATATCCCTGAACGCAAACGGCTCCGTAAAATCCTCAATGGCGTCGTCAAAGAAATTATAATCGTCCAAGTAAGGCGAATACGTATCCACGTCCAGCGTGCCGGAGGTTGGATCGAATTTCAGCAGACGCAGATAACCGCTTCCTCCGTTCGGCCCTCCCTGATAATCCGCCAGCATTTCAATGACCTGTCTTGACGATCCGTCCGGATGCGTCACCGTTTTCACGACCCGGTTGGCAGCATGATAATGGCCGCTTAGCACCAGCTGCACGTTTTTGTTCGGCGCAATGACCTGGTCAAAAACGCGCTGCGCCATACTGGACAAGGTTCCGTTGCTCTCCAGATAAGCGTGCATGCCCACGATCGCGATGCGGTCCGCATGCTTCTTCAGCACCTCGTTGGCCCAAGCGATCGTCTCCGGTGTATCCTCCAGCCCGAAGCCGATATAGAGGAAAATAAAGTCGTGGCCTCCGAACGACACGAGGTCGTAATGGTTGCGGTTGTTATCCATTTCGCCGCCATACCATGGATTGTTCTTGTACCGGTCGGCCCCGACATATTTCCCGTAGTAGGAGTAGTCCACGCCGTCAATGATGACGTCGTGATTGCCCGCCAGCACGCCATACGGTACGCCCGCTTCGTCCAGCTTCTTCAAATTCCGGTCGGCTACGGCCCACTGCTTCTCGTCGTCGGCCACGTTCACGATGTCGCCGGTATGGATCACATAACTGAACAAGCCCTTCTCATATTCTTCCGTGATCCAATCGCCCAGCTTATCGAAAATGTCCGGGTACGATTCCGCGTAATACTGGGTATCCGTAAACCATAAAATGTTGAACGGCGCATTCGCGCTCTTCACTTCATCTTGGACCATGGCCTGAATTTTGCCGTTTCGCACGTAACGGCTAGGATCCACTTCCGCTGTCAAGACGATGTCGGATTCGGCTTCGTCACCGGTGGCCGACTTCAGTGCCGTCCACTTTCCGCTCTCATAATCCCAAGCATACAGCGTCACGATACGGCCCGGAAGCGTGCGCCCTTGCCAGTGCAGCTCTACGGTATCCTGTTCCGACCATGCTTCGTCCAGCTCGATTTCGAATCGATGATAAGGGAACCCGGAATCCGTATCCGTGATAAGATACTCACCGTCCGGATAAGCCATTTTCTCGGCTTCCTCCTTGCCGATCCCTTTCTCTCCGTCCGGCGCCAGCACGAGCGGAGGCTCCCGGTCTGCAACGTTAAAATGGCCTTCGATCCCGTCTTCGCGGGCAAAGTCATATTTATCCCCTTCCAAGAAGCGAACGTCCATCGAATCTCCGCTCGGATCGCTGAGTCGTGCTCTTAGGCTCGGATTCAAACCCACCTTCTCCGCGAAATCGGCTGGGGAAACCTCGCCCGGAAGAAGAGGTTTCTCCTCTTCGATCATAAAGGTGCGAGAAATCTCCGCCGAATTGCCGGCCCCGTCGAGTACGGTCACATTCAGAATATGCTCGCCCGGCGAAAGCAGCGTGGAAGATGTTTCATAAGGTAGCGTGATTGACTCGCCATCTAGCTCCGCCGTAATGCCCGTTACGCCTGTTAAGTTATCTGAAGCGACCACATCCAGCATGAACGGCCCTTTGAGCTGTATGGCGTCGGTCAATAATTGCCCTTCCCCATACGATATCCCTTCAATCTCGGGTGCGGTGTTGTCCACAGTCACGTCGACGGACTGGAAGACTTGACCGTTCACCGACATGCTCAGCGGATATACCCCGTCCTTTACCGAAGCGGTGTCGAGCTCGGCATATCTTGCCGTGAACTTGTCTTGCGGAATCGGAAAATGGAAGTCGCTGATCATCGGCTTGTTCGGGTTGCTGCCGTAATCCGCATCGCCGAATCCGTAGTACGTATCCTCCCGGTAATCCACGGTCGACTGCCCAAGGTTGCCCAGGTAGTTCAGTACCTTATCCGGTTTGACCACCGAACCGTCCGGCAGCACAAGATGTAGATTCATCACTTCAAAATCATCATGGTTGTTCTTGCCGAATACCTTGTCATGGTCTTTGACTTGATATGGCGCATTCTCATTTCCGGTATGCACGGAAACCGTTGTCCCGGTGACGAACAGGTCAGGAGCCATATCGAACATCGACCAGGCGCCGTCGATGTATTTGGGCAGGATGCGGCTGAAAAATACCGTCTCCCCGCTTGCATCCAGCGCGCTTGCCGACGCTTGGTAAATCTGATCGATCCCCCGGGTCTGCATGCCCAGCTGTACCCTACCCGGCAGTGCCTTGCGAAGCGGCAGCGGATTGACCTCAAAGCGAACTTCGATGTCGTCTTCAGCCCGGGAGCCGTAAGCATAGAAGGATGACTTTCCGCTGATCATGCTGCCGTTTGATAAGGACAACCCCGGCTCCGGCAGCTCCGTTCCCGTATTCTCTTCGTTAACCGTTA
This sequence comes from Priestia sp. BR_2, assembly GCF_041954005.1. Taxonomy (NCBI): domain Bacteria; kingdom Bacillati; phylum Bacillota; class Bacilli; order Caryophanales; family Bacillaceae; genus Priestia; species Priestia sp. BR_2. The sequence continues at coordinate 229,043 of NZ_JAVFHM010000193.1, forward strand.
GCAAGCCGCCTCGGGAGTTATATGGAACCCGCGTGCGGTTGCCGCTGCCGTCGGCAGCTTCAATGATATACCGATAGACGCCGATCTCATTTAGCGTGATCGTGCCTTGATAGACGTAAAGTCCATTATCTTGGGACGCAAGCGTCAACGCATGCTTGTCCGTAAACGCTGTCGGCTCCTCGGAAGCCGCTCCAATCAGCACTTCAATGGAAGCAAGGGGCTCATCGCTGATCACGGAAACCGGATAAGCCTGTCCCTGGCCCAAGTTATAGGCGGTCTGCTCATGCTGCAGCGTCGGGGCAATCATGTCGACACCTGCAACAGGCGGCACCTGAACCGGATCAATGCTCCCAGGATTGGCGTACATCCGATTATCCAGGCGTTTCATGGTCGTTCCTGCATCCGGATAGGCATATCGAACTACCGCATTGCGGACGTCGTTGACCAGCCTGTCCGGGCTGTCCGGAGTGCTGGGATCGTACCAGGCCTGTACGATGTACGAATTGGCTTGTCCCGGCGCGGACAAGGCAATCCCGCGATGCAGCGAATTCGGAAGATTGAAATCCGAAGCTTTCGAATTATCGTAGAAAATAATATCGTTGTCGTTCAGCATGCTGTTAAAATGCAGATTGAAGTCCGCCGTCGTCGTATACCCCTTGCCGTTAGCCACGGCTTCCTTCGCGAACCAGATAACCGCTGCGCTGTACGGCTCGATCGAGGTATGATCCGGTACCTTCCAGCTCTTAGGCGCCGTTGTGCCCGGATATAGATACCAGAGGGTGTAATCCTTGAGGTCCAAAACCTGATCCGAGTTATTGTAGATTTCAACGTATTCGTACTGGTTGCCGCTTCCCCACCGGTAATCCCCGGCCGGGTTCGGAAGAATTTCGGTAATTAGAATACGCGGTACGTCCCCGCCTGCAGAAGCTCCGGTTAAAGCCGTTTCATAATCGACGGATCTCGACTGCTGAAACCCATCCGCTGCCTCGATATAATACTGCAGCTTATCCCCGGTCAACTGATCGGCCGGAATGACCGCATCGAATTGATCACCGCCCCGATCGATCATGTCGATCTGGCTGTAGGGACTATGGACCGCCGTTTTGTAATACATCTTAACTACCAGCGCATCTCCGTCCGCGTCATAGACGCTTGCGCTGACGGTCAGCAGCTGTGTCCGCTCGGTAAAGGCAATGGGCGTGTGATTGATTTCCGGCGCACGATTGTCAAGCGGCGATAGCTGGCCCAAGTCAACGATTCCGGCGCTAGGCGCAGCTTCCCTGGCGTAAGGAATCATCGCCGAACCGCCGGGAGGCAGCTGAAGATGTACACTCTTGCCGTCGCCGACATCATTGGCAGTATAATAGAAGCCGCTGATCACGGCGGCGTCGTCGTCTTTTCGGGTTATGTATAAGCCGCGGTCCGTATTGTTGAGGCCATCCTGTCCCCGTAGCTTGAATACCGGTACCTGGTCGGGAATCGAATGATACCGGCGGAAATCGGATTCCGTCAGGGCAGCGGCTGCTCCGGTAATGGATGAGCTTGTCCGTTCCACCCAGAGCACGGCCGGGCTGTCCGCCGGGATGACCACCCCATCCGGATTGCCGTATACGGTGTCCGTTACCGTCAACGTCTTCACGCCCGTATTGTAGTCGTAACGCATGTTGAATTCGTCATTAAACGAGATCGGCGCTCCCGATTGATTGTAAACCTCCACATATTCGAACAGGTCGGCCCCGCCCGCGCCTTCGATCGTCTGCTGATTCGACCGGTCATCGGGATAAATTTCCGAGATCAACACCGGCATTGCTCCCGAAGGGGCCGCATAGGCCGAGTTGCTTGCAAGCGCAAGCTCAAACAAGCTGCTGCCAATCAGTATGCCGGATAATAATCCGGCGATCCATTTTCGCTTCATGTGCTCCTCCTATTTGCTTTATTTCTCTAAAATCCTAAAGCATAAGGGTCAAGCGAATATTAAATGTAATTGCGTGTTTCGTAAACGAATTCTGAATAAAAAAAAAGCCATCGCTAAGAACGCGATAGCTTTAAACTTCATTTCATTATTTATTGAAAGTGACCTTCTCCGAACCGCCCTCAAGAATGACCGACGTGTCCCGCGGCTTCGTTTCGGCGATTTTGCGGCCGCCTCTGAACGAGTAGAGCACTCCGGCCTGTTTGCGTATAGCCTCATATTCGTTCTCGGCTTCAAGAACGATGAAGTTCGCAGGCTTGCCTTCTTCAATACCGTACACGTCCTCGATATGCAGCGTTCTTGCACTGTTTTTCGTAATGAGATCGATCGAATTCACGATTTGATCGTAACCGAGCAACTGCGAAGCATGGATGCCCATGTGAAGCACCTGCAGCATGTTGCCCGTGCCTAGCGGATACCATGGATCAAAGATATCATCGTGACCGAAGCACACATTAAGACCGGCTTCCTGCAGCTCTTTGACGCGAGTCAGCCCTCTTCTTTTCGGATATGTGTCAAAGCGTCCCTGCAGGTGGATGTTGACCAGAGGATTGGAGACGAAATTGAGGTCCGCCATCTTCAGCAATCTGAACAATTTGTAGGTATATGCATCATTGTATGAGCCCATCGCCGTCGTGTGGCTTGCCGTGGTGCGGGAGCCCAGCCCGCGTTCGTAGGCTTCTTTGGCGACGACTTCCACGAAACGGGATTGCTCGTCATCAATCTCGTCGCAATGGATGTCGATGAGCCGGTCGTATTTTTCGGCGAGGTCAAACGCAACCTTCATCGATTCAACGCCATATTCCCTCGTGAATTCGAAGTGCGGAATGCCCCCAACCACGTCAACGCCCATTTTCAGCGACTCCTCCAGCAATTCCGCGCCGTTCGGGTAGGAGTGAATGCCTTCCTGCGGAAAAGCGACAAGCTGAATATCGATGTATGGTGCCATTTCTTCTTTCACTTCAAGCATCGCTTTTACCGCGGTCAAGCTTGGATCGGTGACGTCCACATGCGTTCGTACATGCTGGATGCCCTGTGCCATCTGCCACTTCAGTGCCGTTTTGGAGCGCGTCTTGACGTCTTCATGCGTCAGGAATGCCTTGCGTTCAGACCAACGCTGAATGCCTTCGAACAGCGTTCCGCTTAAATTCCATTCCGGCTCGCCTGCCGTTAACGTTGTATCCAGATGAATGTGAGGCTCAATGAACGGCGGCAGCACAAGCGAGCCGCCCACGTCAATGACTTCCTCATTCGCCGTTGCTTCCAGCGACTGCGTGATTAGCTCAAACCTTCCGTCCTTCACGACGATATTCCACAAACCTTCTTTACCCCGCAATTTTGCGTTCTGTATAATCATTGTTTTTCCCCTTTTCTTTGGATTCTTTTGCAGGAGCGATCAGCATCAACACAATGTAGGCCACCGCCGTACCGATTAGTGCGTTCAATGGCGTTATGCCTGGAGCAAGCTGAGCGAACGCCACGCCGATAGCCCAAGCCAGCATCGCTATCCAGTTTACCTTCTTGAAAGTCATGTCGGCAAATGGCTTATAGTTTCTGCGCTTCACAAAAAAGTAGTCCGCGATGATGATGGCCCCGATGGACGGTACCGCCGCGCCCAGCACATTGAGGAACCCGACGAAATTGTTGTACATCCACATGGCAAATAGGGTACCCACGATGCCGTTTACGATGACGAAGAATTTTTTCGATATTTTTGTGATGTTGGCAAATCCCAGTCCGGAAGCGTAAAGAGCGTTATCATTGGTCGTCCAAATATTCAGCCCCAGTACGATGATCGCGGGAATGATCAGCCCTTGCAGGAACATGACCTCCGAGATATCTGCCAGGTTATAAGCCATGGCGCCAACCGCACCGAACAGGAACATGAGCGAATTCCCCAGGAAGAACGCTATGACCGTGGCGGTAACCGCCTGCCTCGACGTCCGGGAGAACCGTGCAAAATCGGGCGTCAAGGTTCCACCGCTAATGAATGAGCCGATACAAATGGTCAGTGCCGCTGCCGCGGTCAGTGTCTGTTCAGGCGTGTAATCGAGCAAGCCTTGCAGACCGCCCAGCATATCTGCGCCTTTGAACATGGAGTAACTGCCGAGAATGGTAATGGCCGGAACCGCGATATAACCCAGAATGACCAGCGACTTCATGCCGAAGATGGCCGATGCCGTCATCGCGAGACCAAACAGGAAGATCAACAGGTACACGTTCCAATCCATCGCTTTGGCAACCGGAATCGCGAACATGGCCACGCCGACGCCGAACCATCCGACCTGCGTGAAGCCAAGCAGGAATGATGGCAGGTACGAGCCTTTCTCACCGAACGCGTATTTTGCCAGCAAATGCGTGGAAAGGCCCGTTTTTGCAGCGATATGTGCCAGCGCTCCTGTGTAGATACCGAGTGCCAAATTACCCGCAAGCACGATTCCAATAAACTCCATGAACGTCAAGCCGACTCCGAGCGTCCCTCCCGCAAGCATGCTTGCCGAAAAGAATGTGAACCCTAACATAACGGATAACGTCTTCCAAAAATGGTTTCTCTGCGTTTTCGGTACCGCTTGCCACGAAAACTCTTGATCTTGTTTGCTCATCAGAATACCTCCAGGTTAAAGTGTTCTGATACCAAAGAAGCAGAAAAAAGAGGCTACTCGTCAAGTCTTCACTGACAAGTAGCCTCTTTCATTACATCATAACCCGCGCGAAGACGCAGAGCATCCCTGACGGAATACGCTCTGAATCACGCGTGATTATAAAAATCCGCTGCCCTTGCCAGCCTCTCTGGACTGAATTAAAGGTACCAGTATTCAATTACATTCTATTATTTTGGAAAAGCCTGCAGTTGTCAATGTTATAATTATCCAATGGTTAAAATCCTCTTAAGTATCTTTAATGCGGAAGGATATCGTAAAACTCAAGAGCACGAAGATACATTGGAGAGACAAAGCCAATAAGATCGTTGTTCTGCGACTCTAGTAGTTCATATGGGTTTTGTACTTTTCTTCATCACTCCACGTGTACTTATTAGGTATAGATTTCTGTAACTATTCTAATTGCATCCTTAGCTATGATGAACGAATCACAATTAAGAACATCATATACATTCAGCGATTTGGCATCAGTTGTCTGCACATCCGGAATGTTATTTGCACTTTTATACACGATTTGATCCGCCTCAGGTGTTACAATAAGCACTTTCTTATTGGCATAAAGAGCTGTAAGCATGGCAATGATCGATTTTGTCCTGTAAGTTTCAAGTTTAATACGGTCAACTACGATGAGTTCGTTATCTTGCACCTTGGCGGATAAAGCTGATTTAATCGCAAGACGTTTAACCTTTTTATTAAGGCTATAACCATAGTCACGAGGTTTGGGACCAAACGCAATCCCTCCGTGACGCCAGTGCGGCATCCGAATGGAACCCGCCCTCGATCTGTCAATTTTATTTTGCTTATAGGGTTTTCTACCCCCACCTCTAACTTCGCCACGGGTTAAAGTCGAATGCGTCCCACGTCGCTTGTTCGCTAGATGGTTAACAACAGCTTCATGCAGTACCGATTTGTTGGGAATCACCCCGAAGATGGATTCTTCAAGCTCCATCTCACCCGTAATTTTACCTTCCATATTATAAATAGAAACGTTTAACAATCTTAGCTACCTCCTGATTATCATCATAAATATGTGGATTTTTTATGGGAACGTATAGCTCAATAGTGAGCAGAAATAATGATAATCAGTTGTTTTGTTAGATTTAGAATATCAACTTTTTCTTCCTGCTCACTTATACTGCAATCGAAGTATTTACGATAACATCCATCACTTCGACCCCCTCCTGATACATTTTTTTAAATGGGTTATCCCCATGTTTCTCTTACATCTTCACGATAACAGATCGAAAATGTATGCTCTATATACAAAACGATGCTGTAGTATTTTTTATTCGTTAACGTAAGCTGCATCACATATAAGTGGCTGCTCTGAATTCCCGTTTTTTTGCATTAAAAAATCCCTTCAAGTAACAGTGCTGGATTTTAGCACGCTTGAAGGGATTCGTAGGTAATTATTTCTGATAAATTATTTTTCTGATAGCGTAGGTTGATAAAAAGAATGATTCTGAGAGTTCCTCGACTGAAGCGCCAGATAAATACGCACCCACAATAGCATCATTTCTTTGGTTAATTTCTTTTCGTGCGCCAGACAGCTCTCCCCAGACTTTAAATTCATTTTTTCTAGCTGGTATATAGAGGTATTCGCCTTGGACATATTCCTGTAATTGTTCTACTAGTTCCTCCGGCAAGACGACAGAAGCATTAATATATCTCACGAACGACTCACTCCTTGAAATTATTGTTCAAGCAGCAAAGCCAGTTTCTATTTTTTTGGCTGCTCCATGCAAATACTCAAAACCGGCTCTGCATGGAGAATCACATGTGTTATAGATGTATTTTTTAAGAACATTGTATTCCTCCTGGTTAGTTGATCGACTTATTAAATGTTACCGTTTGATCCATATAGTTGACCGCATGCTGCGTTGATGTCTGATCCGAATTGGGTCCTCACGGTGACATGGATTCCCTTTGACTTCAAGATTCTAAGGAACATATTGATGCTGTTCTGATCCGACTCTACAAAACTTTGTGATGTGGCATCAGTGGAATTGTATGGAATTAGATTGACGTGATATAAATGTTCCCACGACCCTCTTCCACGCAACAAATCAGCAACGGCTTCAGCATGTTTAGTTGAATCGTTGATACCCCTTAGCAGGATATAAGCAATGTAAACCTTTCGCTTTGTTTGCTGAATATGCTCGTCCAACACGGTCATAACTTCTTCTAATGGAAAATGATTGTTAATGGGCATTAACTCGCTTCTCTGATCATGAAATGGTGAATGAAGCGAGAACGTTAAATTAATCTGTGGAAATTCCTTCGTCAACTTTTTTACTCCAGGTAATAAACCTATGGTAGAAACCGTAATCCTTCGATGTCCTAAACCGAAAAGTTTAGGATCCGTCAGCACATGCAAAGCATCAAATACATAGGGATTTGCAAGTGCCTCTCCCATTCCCATAAAAGACACACTGTCCAAGGGATGGTTATTCAAAGTAAAATAAAGCAGTTGATCCGTTATTTCATCCGTTGTAAGATTCCTCTTCAAACCGAGTGTTCCCGTAGCGCAAAATGTACAACCAAATCCGCAGCCGCACTGCGAAGAGATACAATAGGATTCCCAGCCCGTTTGATAACTTAACCTTACGGATTCAATGTATTCATCGCCTGGGATAGCAAACAAAATTTTGCTAACTTGGTTGGATTTCTGCTCCATTTTTGGTGTGATGCTTAACACATTGTTTCCAAGCTCTTTGATTAATTCATTTCTTACAGGCTTAGGCAAATTGTTCATTGCTTCGAAATTTCCGATCTTGTTCTTGAAGATTGCCTCTGCTATTTGCGAATATCTATAATTCGGTTGATTTAGAGCCGATAAGATCTTACGTATTTTTTCATACTTAGATAAATGCTTCATTTCTATCTCCCTTTAAACGGAGAAAACGTAAAAAAGCACCAGCTTACCGGTGCTTTTTTGCGTACATTAACCTAACTATACCTATACAAAAATAAGAGACTAACTATAAATAAGTCGCTAACTGTATATATGCATAGAAGGATAAAGTTCCGGTATCTGATTTGTAATTATGTGAACCTTGTCAAACATCGCTTTACATGACAGGTTCACGTTTACATCTACAATCTCAGAAGCAGTCATCACTTTATCCCTCCCATTGTTCATCATCGTTATTACATGAAAAAAATTTAACACAAGATATATGTTTCGGTCAAGGCGAGTTAGATAGCAGGCATATTTCCTCCCCGCTTCGGACTTTTTATTGATCCTTCCTCATCTTCTATTGTTCAGTCGCGAACTTACGAGTCATGTTCCTATACTTTGTAGGTGAAATGCCTTTTTTAGCTTGAAATTGCTTAATAAAGTAAGTGTCATATTCGAATCCGGTATCGCGTGCAATTTCATCAAGCTTCATACCCGTATGTGTCAGAAGATCGCACGCAACGTTTAAACGATAGGAAAGCAAGTAACCGATAGCTGTATTTCCGCATCTCACTTGAAACAGCTTATTTAGCGTCACACGGTTCAAATGAGCGCAATTCGTCAAATCTTCCAACGAAATCTTTTTGGGATAGTTGGTGTGTATATATTCCAATACCAAATCAACCGGGGATTGTTCACTATTATGATTTAGATCCTCCAGTAAACCTAAAATTTGAATGAGGTATTTTTTTATTCTGCATACCCAGCGTTCATCACTTTGCGCTTGCACTTCCGTACCGAGTATGAAGAACCACTCGAATATAAGCGGGTATGCTTTTTCCGATACACGAGGTACACCAGAGTTTCGACCATCTCTTTGAAAAAGTGAAAGACCCCTTTGTATACTCGGACCCGTAGGAATGTAACTCTGCGTTTCGGAAAGTGTTACGGTGTTAAGGAATGCAGGGTGAAAACGAAAGGATTGCGCAGCCACGTTCTGTCTCTCAACGACTTTCATCTCATCTTCTTCAGCAAGACAAAGGACGCCCGGTGCGGAAATTTTAATTGGTCGTTCGTTTAATATCCCGCTTAAACTTCCTGACGTAATGAGAACCAGGGTAAGACGTTCAGGATAAGGAAGCACACTAAAATCTTCTGTTGCGGCAAATTCAATGTACACGGTGCGGTTTTTGTGACGGTCTACTTGCGGCATAGCAATCACCTATCAAATCGTATAGTCAGATGCTTCATTTAAGCCAGTGTACCACACATAGGTGCGGGATATAATAGCGATGTAACAACTAAAGGAGGAGATCCATATGTCGATGGAACGTTATCATATTCACGTCTCCGATGAGATCCTTGCCGATCTCAAATACAGACTTCATCACATCCGTTGGCCTGATCAGCTAGAACACTCGGGTTGGGAACGAGGCACGGAATTAAGCTATTTAAAGTCGCTGGTTTCGTACTGGCGGGACCACTACGATTGGCGGGCACAAGAAGCTGAGTTGAACCGTTATTCCCAGTATAGCTGCAATATCGATGACATGGATGTGCACTTCGTGCACGAGCGTGGAAAAGGACCTAACCCCATGCCTATTATTCTTACTCACGGATGGCCCGACAGCTACCTTCGTTACCAAAAAATCATCCCCCTTCTTACGGATCCGGCCAGCCATGGTGGTCATCCCGAGGACTCTTTTGATGTGGTTGTCCCTTCATTACCTGGATTCGGGTTCTCAAGCAGCCCCAAACAACCTGGATTCAACAATAATCGCGTCTCCGAAATGTGGGCTAAACTGATGACAAAAGAATTAGGCTATAAAAAATTTGCTGCCGCAGGCGGAGATATTGGCTCCGGTGTTACAAGATATCTGGCAGCAAACCATCCCGAGTTATTATTTGGAATTCACCTGACCGATATCGGCATTATCAGAAATCTCATGAATGCATGTGGTCAGGCTAATCTCTCGCAAGAAGAACTGCGATACAAGACAAGCGCTTCGGAATGGATTGCTCTGGAAGGTGGCTATATGTCGATTCAATCGACACGCCCCCAAACCCTTGCATATGGACTTTCCGACTCGCCGGCAGGTTTGGCAGGCTGGATGATCGAAAAATTCCGATCATGGAGTGATTGTAAGGGTAACCTCCAGCAAAGATTCAGCAAGGATGAGCTCCTCACCCACATTATGATTTATTGGGTTACGAATACGATGGGATCGTCAACACGCATGTATTATGAGAATTCACATTCATTACCGCCATTGGGCTATATCGAGGTACCGACAGGCATCGCATTGTTTCCGGAAGACATCTTGCTGCCGCCTAAGGAATGGGCCTCACGTAACTTAAACGTTACTCGCTGGACTTCGATGCCATCCGGCGGACATTTTACCGCCATGGAAGAACCTGAGCTTCTAGCTCGTGACATTCGTGCTTTCTATAAGCCATACAGATTGGGAAATAGAAATTAATCTAAATCAAAACTATTTCATCATGCAAGCTATAGATGAGCGCTCATTAGGATTCAACGGCCTTTACTGTTTCGTCTTTAGTGCTGTTGAAGCCTGCACCTCTGATCGTTCTGGTGGGTAGAGGGTAAATCGTTATGAGTTTCTCATATATTTCCTTTACCTCTGATCGATTATCTTTTTTTATATGGACTACCAAAGATTCGAACTCCTGAATGTCCTTCTTTCGATACAAGTCATATCCAAGCTCTATCGTTTCGGCAAGTTGATTGCGAAATGCTTGAGAAACTTCCGGTCTTTCGAGATACATCTTAATGGAGTACATAATATTGGACCCATACCGTTCTCCGGCTTGGCTTAATTCGTCGGTTCCTGAATCAGCATGGGGATTCATATTCATGGACTCAACAGCTTCTTTCGTTGCTATCTCTTCTCGGATGCGTGGATTGTTTTGTTCACTAGCGCTGCAACCGACACTACATGCAATGAACAACATCATAGTGATGCGGCCAGAATTTTTCACAAAACTCTTCAAGCCTGGTTCCTCCTCAAACTTTATATTGGTAGTTTACCAGGCCGAGGTTTATTTTTCTATAAAACCCATTATCTTCATTAGATTATGGTTTAGCATGCTGCCCATTCCATTCATTCGTCTTATTTTTGGCCCGTAAAGTTTTCTTGGATCTTTTTCAATCGTTCAAGATGTGGTTTCAACTGCCGCAGCATTTCCGCTTTATATGACTCTATTTGATCCTCGAAAAACATGTGATGTGCGGCATCCTTGAACGACATCATCGTTTGGTTTAACTCACGGAGTTCAGTCGCAAGCGAGCGCAAGGTTTCTCTGGTCTTGGCGTCAATTGTTTTTGGATTAGACTTCCAATACGAATAGCTTATTTGGTATAACGGTCGCCATGTCCTTGCCTGAAAAGCGAGAATAAACATGCCCTCCTGGTTATCCGTTGTCATTGCCGTATTATTAACTGAAAGCTTGGGAACCGCGTTGTTGGGGAAGGTATCGCTAAATTCAATGATCGTTAATAGCTGCTCATCGATTTCCTCCGCTTGGATCTTCGCCTTATCGATCCATTGCCGTATCTTGGCAGGATCTTCATTTTCCTTCGACTCGCTGATCGCCATCAGCGTATCAGCAAGCGGAATCGTTTCAGAAGCGTGCTTCACTAAATAGGCAAATGCCGAGTCGTTCTTCAGCTGATACAGGGAATGGAGCCCGTTGTATCTAACAGATGCCTGGTTTTCCAAATGCCTGTACACCGCAACGTTTATAATGATGATAATAATAAGTATTGGTGCGTAGATCTTTATGTGCTTAGGCAAAGCTGTACTTCCTTTCTGATACATTCATCTTGTAAGTAGGATGATTTAATTGCTGCTATATGAAGTTGCTAGTTATTTTTCGCGAATGTTAGTTCATATTGCAGTCGGAAAAATAGTTTAACATACCAATTCATCAACCCTAAATGGATAAGATATTCCATAAAAGTGCCTATTAGCTTAATAAGCAGTAAATGCACCTGACTTAAGTAACAACAAGAATTTATATACTTCAAACCAAAAAAGCCGCATAGGATGCGGCTTTAAGGTCTTCAAGTTCTTTTCGTCCAATCAAAAGAAAGTCCAAAAATGATCCGCCATGATTCCAATTGGTTATCCCGAATTTAATAGAAACTCCTCACTCCGCGTTTCGATGTACAGCCCGTAACGCAAAGTCATGAAGATTGCGGAAACGCCGGCCCAGCAGCTCATACCCCTCGGCTCCAGGGTGTAGGCCATCCGTCAGAAAGGCTTCATCCTCCGGACCGAACCACTTCAAGCCGTCCTGATAGTATAACTGGCGATCGCCCCGAGCCCTTAGCAGCTCCACGGCCTCGCGGATGAATTCCCGCATGATGGGCAGGGTGAAGCCCAGCGAATTGAGCTGCGTTTCGCGGACGGTGCCATAAATCGGAGAAATGACAAGCAGCGGGGTATCCCTGTGTTTGTCGCGTATCGTCTCCAGCAGGCCAATCAGCAGCGGCTTGAACATGCGAGGGCTTAATGTGCCCCCGCCATAGATGTTCACGCCTGCACATATCGAGATGAAATCGGCCGGCAAGTCGCGAATCAGACGCCCGATCATCGGTTCCATGTGGCAGTTGCCGGAGAAGCCGAGATTGGTCAAGCTGAAGCCGCAGGCTTCGGCGGCAATGGCTGGCCAAGCGCGGGAGGGGCTGGAAGCCCCGACGCACTGGGTAATGGAGCTCCCATACGTAATCCAGCGAGGCCGGGTGTCCGGCAGCGGGACTCCGACGGCATGGGCACAAGTCCGTAGGCCGGTGACGGTTATTCCTATATTTTGAGGGAGCCAAATCTCCACATCCTTGATTCCGTCCTTAAGTCCGCTGAACAAGGCTTCTGTTGCTCCGCCGGACAGGCTGAGCGTCTGGCATAGTCTACCTTCTACAACGCAATCCATGGCGGCGGCGTCCGCAAGCGGTGCAAAAGATACTGCCACCTCGGTAGAGTCCGTCCGCAGCCGCAGGCGAACACCGGCACATATCTCGGCTTTGCCATCGATTCCCCCAGGCGGATACAGCTCGTAATCCATGTAAGGAATACGCCACGGCTTGATACCATCCTCCCCGTGTTCGAGCGACACGGCACCGTGAAACCACTCATCCGTTAATGGAAGCTGCTTCACGGCGCATTCCCTCCCTTCTGCTTATCAGCCGGAATGAAATCTTCTCCCAGCCATACATCCTGCTCCAGCAGCCGCTGCTGAAGTTCGGCTACGGAAATGCCGCGAGAGCCGGTGCCGTCCCGCAGCGCCAATGCAGCCGCCGTTCCCGAGGCCTGGCCCATGGAGAAGCAGTTCGGCATCACCCGAAGGGAGCCTTGCACTGCTCGGTCCGAGGATACGCAGCGTCCGGCAACCCAAAGGTTGTCGATGCCAATCGGCAGCATGATCCGGTACGGTACGCCGTGTGAAACCCCGGGCGGCAGGTGGTTAAAGGTCATCTCGCTTTTGCTGTTGGCGAGATGAATATCGATGTAGTATGCGTTGCGGGCAATGTCGTCCGGGAAGGAACGCGCAGCAAGGAAGTCATCGACCGTCAGGATATAGTCCCCTTCAATCCGCCGCGTCTCCCGGATGCCGAGCTGCTCACCGCTCGCTACCATATGGGCGCGCTCAAAGCCCGGCACGTAGCGGCGGAAGAACTGCAGCTGGCGTTCCGCCGTGCGGCGCCCTTCGATCGCCCCCCGTGTCAAATCCTCGGCAAGGGTGCCGTCCACGCCGAATACATGGCCGAAGTTGACGCCTACCAAATAGTCGCTGACCCAAGCAAGGCCGGAGATCGACTTGCGGCCCTCCGGCAGCGCACCGTCCTCGATCGCCAGCTCCACCGTCTTGTGCAGTTGGCCCGTATCCCCGCTCTCCTCCAAGTACCGTCTGAACCTTGGACGGTCCACATTCGCAAGCAGATAGCACATGCTGCCGGGCTGAAGCTCGCCCGCTTCCCCGCCCTTCTGAAAAGGGGCTCCCGCCAATGCGGCAACATCCCCATCTCCCGAGCAATCGATAATATATCTGCAGGGGATGAAAGAACGTCCTGTTTTGTTAACGACAACGACACCTTCAACCTTCCGGCGGTCCTCAGACAAGACAACATCATAAACAAAGGTGTGATACAGCGGCGTCACACCGCTTTCCAGAATGGCATCATCATAAACCCGTTTCAGCACTTCGGGATCGATCGGCACCCAATCCAGCATCTCTTGATATTCCTCACGGTACTGAGGATCGCATGCCTGCTTCATCCGTTCCATCAATTGAAGGCCGAGACCGCGGATAATCGGCTTCCGCTTATCCGTAAAGGGACAGAAAGCCGGAACGAGCGCAACCGTGCCCATGCCGCCAAGGAATCCTCGCTGCTCCACCAGCATTGTTTTCGCCCCCCCTTTCGCAGCGGCAATGGCCGCGGCGATGCCTGAGGCGCCTCCGCCGATGACAAGCACATCCACCTCGCGGCTGACCGGAATGCTGGCGGATGGCAACGTAATATGTCCTTTCATAGAACCCCTCCCCATTCTGTATCAATATGTCATCATTACTTATGGACTGTGCCTTTCAGACAAAGATGCAGCAAATCATCTACATGCGCAGTCGCCAGGCATTCTACGGTATCGGCCGCGCCGTAGTAGATTTTGACTTCTCCGGTATCCTCCAGAATCATGCCCCCCGGAAAAATAACATGATTGCGGAAGCCCCCATCGGTCTCATAATCGGCTTCCGGGGCAAGCAGCGGCGTCTCCGCCATGCCGATGATCCGGCTGGGATCGGCAAGATCCAGCAGTAAAATGCCGGACGTATAGCGCTTCTTCCAGCTGTCCTCCCATCCGTTCTTCCCCCGGCTGCGATCGATGTCCACGGCATGGAACAGGGTCAGCCAACCTTTGTCCGTTTTGACGGGCGGAGCGCCTGGTCCTACCTTGTCATTGGCATAAGCAACATCTTCAACCGCCAGCAGCAGCTTGGAGTTGCCCCAGTATTTCAGGTCAGGCGAGTCGCTCATCCACATGTCGAAGCGGTCTATCCCGCCCCGGCTGTATACAGGCATCGGGCGCTCCAGCCGGACGTACTTGCCCCCGATCCGCTCCGGGAACAATACCATGTTGCGATTATCCGGCAGCGATAGGCTCAGCACCTCGAAGGATCTGAAATCTTCGGTGACGGCGATGCCGCCGCGCAGCCCGTGCTTGGTATCGACCGCAAAGCACATATAACATTGTTCGCCGATTACCGTTAGACGCGGGTCATACACGCGGATGACCTCTTCATCATGCCAAGACCAGCACGGTTCCGGCTGCACATCCCACTTAATGCCGTCATCGCTGAAGGCCAGCCCCAGATTCGTTGTATGATGAGGGGCGACAATCCCTTTAAGTTCATCACCGTAGTCATTGCGAAAAACCATCACATATTTGCCTTTAAATTTGGTAACTCCGGCATTAAAGACCAACGCCGGACCGTAGGGCACATCACCCGGTGTCAGAATCGGATTCGCCGAATGCCGGGTCATGATCGGGCTGGAAAACAAAGGTCCCACTATAATATCGCTCATATGCATCAAACTCCTTGTTTATGAATTATGAAATTAACCTTTCACTGAACCCGCCGTCACTTGAATAAAGGATTTGTTCGCCACAATATAAGCGAGAAGCATCGGCAGAATCGACAGGCATGCTCCCGCCATCATCAAATGGATCTGCATGGCCGCGGAAGAACCGTAACGAAGATTCGCCAGCCCGACGGTGAGCGTCTGCAGCTGAGGATTCGTCATCGTGAAGACCAGCGGCAGAATGTATTCGTTCCAGGCATGGCGGAAAGCAAACAGCCCGGCAACGCCAAGCCCCGGCGTCAGGAGCGGGAGAATAATCCGGAAGAAGGTTCGGACAAAGCCGGAGCCGTCCACCATGGCCGCTTCGTCAAGCTCGCGGGGAATCGCTTTGAAGAAACCCAGCAGCATAAAAAATGTGCTGGAATGGGCACTGATCAGAATCAGGATCACGCCCCACAGCGTGGTATTCAGGTTCAGCGCGACCATCAAATCGAATTGCGGGCGCAGCACGATCGCACCGACGGATATAAACATCATCGACGCCTGCGTCGTCACATACAGGGATTTGCCGGGAAAATGGCGACGGTCCACCACATAAGCCGCCATGGCAGCTACCAGCAGGGTGCCGGCGGTAACCATAATGCTGACAAAAGCGCTGTTCCAGGTATAGCGGGCAAAATTAGCCTGCTTCCAGGCTTCGGCATAGTTGACGAACTGCAGCTTGGCCGGCAGCAGGCTCCCGCCGGTCATCATTTCGGCGCCGGTCTTGAGCGATCCGGACAAAGTCATCAACAGGGGAAATAATGTCAGTATCGCCGTTATCAATAAGAACAACCACATCACCGTACGGCCCGCAATTCTGCCTATGCGACCGGAAGGCGGGCGGGCGGCGATTTGGCCGCGCGCATCCGGCTGTTGGGGTAATTCCTGTTCGTTCATCTGCTGATCCTCCTGCACGCCTGCAGCCATTCATGATCAATCGGTCTGCGGCGTTGTTGTCAAATCGTAAGGGCCTTCGCTAAGTTGGCGTCCATTGTTGCATATAGTGCTTGTTCAAAAATCATGTTAAGTGGGTTTTAAAAAGAAACTCTAATAAAGCTTGTTCATTTTACGGCTTAATAAGAAATACAAACCCGTGATCGCACCCACAATAACAGCGGTTGCGAAGCCAACGGCGCTGCCGTATCCAAGCTGCTGCTCCACAGGCGAACCCGTGGAAACCGGAAACAACAGTTTATACAGATAGAGATACATGACCTCGGTTTTGCCGATCGGTCCGCCTTCCGTGATCAGCATAATGCTCTCATAGCCTTTCAGGGATGCGATAATCGCAAGCATAATGACCAACTGGGCAACCGGAGCCAGCATCGGAAGCGTAATGCTCCAGAACCGTCTTCCTGCATTCGCGCCGTCCATGGCCGCACTTTCGTACAAATCCTGCGGAATGCTCTGCAAGCCAGCCAGAAACAGCAGCATATAGTTACCGACCGCGCCCCATACCGCCACAAGAATGACCGTAAGCATCGCATGCTTTGGGCCGAGCCAGTCGATGGGCTGCGAGACAAGATGCAGCTTCATCAATACGGTGTTTACCATCCCGTTATAGGAATTGAAGATCGTATAGAACACCACGGAGATAACCGCGGTGCTGATGATCGTCGGCATAAAATAGATCCCGCGCAGCAGATTTCCGCCCCGCAGCTTGCCGTTCAGGATGACCGCGAGCAGCAGGGACAACGGCAGCGTCAGCAGCAGCTTGCCCCCGGCATAGATAAAGGTATTGCCAACCGATTCCCAGAACAACGCATCGCGCATCAGCCGACGGAAATTGTCCAGCCCAACGAACAGCGCATCGCCATACCCGGCATAGTCATAAAACATATAACGCAGCATCCATAACAAGGGATAGATACCCAGAGCCACCGTCAAAATAATGCTGGGGGACAGAAACAGAGCATTCTCCCCCAGCCGTCTCCATTTAATACTCACGATTCGTTCCTCCTTCGGGGAAAGAAAAGGGGCATCCGCCAAAAAAGTGTGCGGCAGCCCCATCCTTGCCTGTTATTCTCCCTGCGGTTTCGTTGGATCAAAGGCAGGGATCGGCGTTACAGTGACCTCGCCTTTCTCCACCGCCTTGGACAATGCGGCGTTGTATCTTGTGTTTAAATCCTCCGTAATCGCTTTCAGGTCTTCATCGGTAAGGATATATTTGAAGAAAGCGTCAGCATAGGTGGAACCCTCCGGAGTAACGTTTGGCGAAGCAGGCCAGAGCGAGTCATGTTCCCCGACCAGGAAGCCTTCCATGCCATTGATCTCCGGATCTTTAGCCTGTTCTACAATGCTTGGCACAATGGCAATACCGAAGCCTTTTTCATGATAGGTCTTCAGAACCTCATCGCCGTACATATACTGCATGAATTTCCAAGCCGCTTCCTTATTGGCCGATTGGGCGCTGATGCCGAGCCACGTTCCGGCGGACACGATTTCGGAAGTTCCCTTGATCTCACCGTCCAGCGTTGGAGCCAACGCGCCCCCCCAGTTGATTTCGGTCGGGAATTGATCCATGTACACCCCCGGCTCCGTTGAGAAGGAAAGATACATCCCGATTTTGCCTGCGGCGAACTGGGCGCGCAGCGGGTCGATATCCAGCGCTTCCGCTCCAGGCAGAATGCTTCCGTCTTTATGCATTTGCTTGAAATATTCAATGACCTGCGAGTAAGGCTCGAAATCGAATTGGCCTGTTTTCAGATCAAAGCCAAGTCCCTGATAACCGCTCAAGGAAAGAATCTCCCGGACGGAACGGTCAAATGCTTGCTTCGGATTTTTGAAGTTCAGCGCAAAACCATAGATGCCCTCGGCTTTGCCGACTTCGGTAATTTTCTTGGCATCCTCCACCATTTCCTGCAGCGACTTCGGAGGATTCTCGATGCCCGCTTTGGCAAAAAGATCCTTGTTGTAGACTAGGCGCATGGTGAGGCCGGTATTGGCGAGCGAGTACACCTTGCCGTCAAAACGGTTGACATCGTCGATCAGCAGGCTGCCGAACTTCGCTTTCAAGTCATCGGTAAAATACTCGTCAATCGGCGCGAGATACCCTTTTTTGACGAATCCGGATGTATTGGCGCTCTTGAGACGCAGTACATCCGGCGCTTGGTTGCTGGAAAATGCAATGTCGACGCTTTGCGCGTAATTCTCTGACATGACGGTCAATTCCACCTGGATGTTATCGCCGTTAGTTTCGTTGAACTTGTTGATTAATTCCTTGATATACTCCTGGTCATGACGGTCGTCAGTCCAGTATTTAAGCTGTACGGGTTGGCCCGTCTCGGTTGATGGTGCTGCCGTTCCGCCGTCAGGCTTGCCATTCGTCGTACCGCCATTGCCATTGTTGTTGTCGCTCCCGCCGCAGCCTGCGATCCCGGCGGCCAGAATGAGGCTCAAGCCGAGGCTTAACCATTTTTTTCGCATACATTCTACCCCTTTGATTAACGTTTGTATTGTGAGCTCGTTTTTTATTATAGAATCCCGTTCTCGGAAAAGGAGTGAGGCAAATTCACTCTCAAGGGATAGAATTCTATGGTCTCCTGCAGCACTCGCCTCACGCCTCCGGCCGGTCCATGTGATAGCCCGCCCTGAATTCGGACGGTGTCTGGCCGGTGATCTTCTTGAACATCTCGCTGAAATATCTGCGCTCCTCATACCCTACCGCCGCAGCCACCTCCTGCACCTGCGCTCCCTCTACCAGCAGCTGTCTCGCTTTGTGAATGCGTTCCGAGGTGATAAACTGCGTGACCGTCATCCCGGTCACTTGCTTGAATAAGCTGGAAAAATAGCTCGCGCTTAGATGCACATGCGCTGCACATTCGCCAACGGTAATATCCTCGGACAAGCGGCCCTTGATATAGCCTATGGCATGATAAATAACCTTCTGCCCTTCGGATACGCTGTTTCGGCGAACCAGCTCGGCTCCCTCCGTGCACAAGGCATGCAGTTGACGCTGCAAAGAGGCCAGCGGCAGCCCCGCCGTCCCTTGTACCGTTCTGAATTTCTGAATCATCGGCTGTATCTCCGAATATGAAACCATTTCGTAAAGCGTGCGGATCGCTGAAGCGGCCAGCTCATCGTACAGGCTGAGGAGATAATCCGGACTTTGCCGGGAGATCCGTTTCTGCAGCGCTTCCGAAATCGCGGACAGAACCGCGTCCGTCCGGACAGCATTCCCGGAACGAAGGGCCAGCAGGAGCTCGTCCTTGTACTCCAGTGCCAGCGGCTCCTGGCTTCCGCTCTGATGGATATCGTCATACATAATGGCGGCATTGCCTTCAGTGAATAAGTGATGGGAGAGCGCCCGAAGAGCCTGGCGATAAGAATCCGGGAGCCCGCTGATCTCCTCCGCTCTGCCGCCGACCCCGACCGAGATCGTAAACTTGGTGTAACGTTCAATATTCCGGCAGCACTGCTCGGCAATTTCGATCGGATTGGACGGTCCTGAATCGTTCAGTACGGCCAGGTACTGATCATGACGGGCACGGAAAAGAACGCTGTGCGCATAATGGGCAAGCGTCTCCTGCATAATATTCAACAGCGAGAACCGGATCAGCTCCATCTCCTTCACGGACTGCTCGGCAACTTGCTCCCGGAAACGATCAATTTCAATCAGCATCACGACGAAGCCGTGCGGCTCCAATTCAATATTCAGAAAATCCCACCGTTCCGATGCCTCTTCCCATGATGTGCGGTGACTTACGAGCAGCCCAAAGTATTCCTGCCGCAGCGCCGGCATGCTCTCGCGAAGCTTATTCTCCATTTCCCACAAACTTATCCGTTTGGACCTCTCTTCCATAACCTCTGCTTTGGCTCGCAGCACAGCCGACATCATCTCTTCTTCTGTGAAGGGCTTCACCACAAAATCAAATGCCCCGAGCTGCACCGCCTGCTGCGCATATTCAAAGTCGGCATAGCCGCTGATCAGAATGACCTTGCAGCCGGGATTCTCTTCCAGAACCAAACGCAGCATGCTCAACCCGTCCATGATCGGCATCCGGATATCGGTAATAACCAGATCTGGACACAACCCTCTGATCAGCTTCAGCCCCTCTTCTCCATTGCTCGATACACCTGCGACCCGAATCCCTTGCTCTTCCCAGTTCATGGCGGTCAACCCGTCCACCACGCTCTTAATATCGTCGATAATGCAAAGACTGATCGCTTCAGGATTGCTCATCCAAATGCTCCCCTTTCTTGGGTAAAGAAATCCGTATTTCGGTTCCGCGTTCCGGCGCACTGTCTACGTGAAATTCCGCACCGTCCCCATAATAGAGCCGGAGCCGCCGGATCAAATTAGACACCGCATATCCCTTTTTCGATTCCAGCCAAAAGAGTGCGCGCACTTGGGCCTCATCCATGCCCCTGCCGTTATCGCGTACGGCAATCGTCCAGCGTTTCTCATCCCCGCTAATTTCGATTACGATTAGGCCGCCGTTCTTCAGGTCGCGAAAACCGTGCAAAATGCTGTTTTCGACCAGCGGCTGCAAAATGATGCGTGGAATCGAAATCGATGACACCTCCGGTTCGCGTACATGGATCTCATAAGAGAATAAGTCTTCATAGCAGCTTAACTGCAGTTCCAAATACTGGCGCACATGCTCCAGCTCTTTCGACATTGTCGTAATTTCCTGACCATTGTTCAGCCCGAGTTGGAACAGGCGGGAGAGCGACATGACCATTTGCTGCGACGGTTCGATCTGCTTCAATTTCAATTTCCAGTAGATGGTATTGAGCGTGTTGTACAGAAAATGCGGGTCCATCTGCGCCGACAGCGCCTTGATCTCAGCAGTTCGCTTATGCGTCTGCGCTTCCGTAACCTCATCAATCAACACCACAATCTGTTCCAGCATCCGGTTAAACCGAAATCCCACTTGAGCCAGTTCATCTCCGCTGCCGCTCTCAAAACGGGCGGTCAGATCGTTGTTCTCGACCCGCTTCATCACCTTCAGAAGCCCTTGCAGCGGCTTTAGCAAATAGCGTGAAAATGCGCCCGAAATCAACGTGGTGACGGTAAAAGCTGCCAGCGTAACCCCGGCGATCAGCCATTTGACGTATACCATGTCATGGAGCACGTCGGCCCGGGAACGGATGGTGGTCATCGTCCAATCCGCTATGCCGAGACGGGCATAATTAAGCAGATAGGTTTGGCCGTCCAGATCAAAAGGCTGACTTCCCTCCGAGCGGTTCATCATGCCGCTCAAATCTCCCGTCTCCACCGCTTGCCTGACCAGCGGTTCCTTCACGGGGTAAACCGTATCTCCATCAGCGTTCAGCAAGAAGCTGGACGCTCCTTCCGCGGTGTTTCCCTGCACCAGCTTGCGGAAGCCGTCCTCACGGATATTCACGACAATATAGACACCGCTGACCGGCGTGTCAAAGATCGGCTCCAGAATAAGCGAAATGACGCGTTCCTTGCCGGAGAATAGCATGTCCTCATGCCCCTCCACCCACAGATTCTTTTTCTCCTGTTCGATGCGCGAATACAGCACGGTGTCCTCGAATGCGGTGAGCCGATTGCGGTTCATGGACGAAGGATAAAATTCGCCGATCGGCGTAAATACGTAGATCGATTGGATAAGCGGCTCGGCAATCCGCGCCTGCGAGAAAACGTTATCAAGATCGTTCAGATGCGTGTAATATCTGCTGGCATCCCCGGAGGCGGCATCCTTCAGCATGTCGTAGAAAGGCTGGCTGATCATAAACGTCATCATAATCAGCATCAGTTTATTCAGCTTCTCATCCACGATCTGTGCTGACCTGACCACCGTGTCCTGCGTGAGCTTCAGCGCATTCTTTTCCAGCGTGGCAGCCGAGATATAATAAGACAATCCTCCGGTCATCAGGACAGAAAGCACGATGACAGCCAGAAAAGCGACCTTGAGTTTGTTGCGGAACGATTGCCTGCGGAGATACTCCAAGCTTTTCACGCCTTCCGTTAAATTCTATTCTTTGATTATGTCACTGCATCCCCTGTACGACAATGCAAAAAAACGAAGCTGTCCCGAGCAGCCATTCACGGCTTTAGGGGCAGCTCCTTCGTATGATCCCATTAACGATGTTCGACCTGTGGATCGGCTCTTATTGACATGGTACGGGATGCCGTACTAGTTAGATCGGACCAGATGCCAGTACCACGGCATCATCAAAAGCGACGCCTGCCGAAGTGGTCCGAAATCCTATTTTTCCTGCAGTCAATTCCGTCTCGGGATTGGTCCATTCCACTTTTAATTCTCCATCCACATAACCTTTTATTGTGTTCCCATCAATGGAAGCCTTCATCGTATACCACTGGTTCGCCTGAGCTGTAAACGGGGTACTGGATACAAGAGTCATGACGTTGTCCACGGATTTGTACAACTCCAGCTTTTGGGCTGCGGAATGGATTCGGAACATATAGAAATTACCCGCATCCTGTACCCTAAAGAGAATGCCTGCGTTGGCATTGGTGATGGGCATTTTCGCTTTGGCTTCATACGTATAATCCGTCCACGAATCGCCAGCAGCAATGACTGCAGCAGCAGCTTGATTCTGAATCAAGGCTTTTGTGCCGTCAGTTGTTACATCCCAGGAACCTGAAACAGACGTCCATCCTCCGGCATTTCCATCTTCGAAATCGTCGCTGAATCGGATGACCGTAGGATCCGGATTCACGGGAGGTTCATTCACGTCCATGACATGGATCGTAAAGGTCTTCTCAACATACAGTCCGCCTGAGTCTGTACTCCTGACCCGGATGCTGTAGCTATCCTTGGCTTCGTAATCAGGCGTTACGGCTAGAAACAACTTATTGTCCGAAATGGTGAAGCTGTCGTTGTCCACATCCCCTGCCCCTGCTATCAGCATATAAGCAAATGTTTCTTCCGCATCAGGGTCGCTGGTGGAAAAGCTTCCGACCATGCCTCCCGCCGTCGTGTTTTCAATAACACTGTTGTGTGAAAGGGCAATCTCCTCAGGCGCTTTATTGAGGAGACTAACCACGGCATCGTCAAAATGGACGCCCGCCGAGGTGGTCCGGAATCCGATCCCCCCAGCCGTCAATTCGGTTACAGGATTGGTCCATTCCATCTTTAATTCTCCATCCACGTAACAGGAAATCGTGTTCCCTTGCATAACCGCCTTAACCTTATACCACTGTTTCTCAATGGCCGTGAACGGCGTACTGTTTACTAGCGTCAGCTGTCCATTTACGGATTTGAACAACTCCAGCTGTTGATTCGATGAATGAATGCGATACATATAATAATTGTTTGCATCCTGCACCCTGAAGACCATGCCCGCGTTGGCATTGGTGATGGGCATTCTTAATCTGGCTTCATAAACGTAATCCGTCCATGAACCCCCGCTATTAGCGGTAATCAGGGAGGTGGTTGTCTGATTCCCGCTGGACAGCACGTGATTCGTGCCGACTGTCGGGACGATCCAGCCGCCGGACATCGACGTCCACCCCGCCGTATTTCCGTCTTCGAAATTGTCGCTGAATAGCGGCGGCTTGGAATTGGCAAAAACGATACCATATACATTGTTATTAACGGTAACATTCAAGTCGTCCAGGTTTGTTGCAAGCTTGCCTCCAACATAAACATCCGTGAACGTGACGCCGTTAACCCTTCCGCCTTTCGTGGCATTCCCGGAAATTCTGGATTTCTGGGTGCCGGTCTCGCGAACATGGATGTTCTTGACTACAACATTGCTTACATCGCCGGAAGTGCTGGTGGACACTCCAAGCCAATAGTTCCCGAATTGATTGATGCCGACGCGTTCGATGTCGATATTTTCAAACGTAATATTTTGGGCGTAACCTTCCTCCGGGAGGGTATTCAGTTGGTATCCATGATCAATAAGCAATGCTCGGGCGCTTTGATACACATACGAATTTCGGATGGTTACGCCGATTTGCGGCTGGGCTACACCCATGCCAATCTTGAAAGCCGCGCATCTTGTCCATGCAAAAGCGTCATCAAAGACCACATTCTCCAAATGTTCAAGCTCGCCCGGCCAGTCTTTGGACATCCCCGTCTGCAGCCAGGTTTTAGTGGAATACGTGTCATCATCCGAGATGGCAATCGAATGTTGAACAAGCACGTTCTGACTCTCATTGATATCGATAACGTCATTCTCGATTTTGTATAAATCCTGGAATCCCTTAAGATTGTTTATGGTCACATTGTCGGAACGTACCACCATAAACGACCAAAAACCGCCATCCCGCAATATTAGACCGTCAAAAGTAAAATTAGATGTTGCGATCGGAACGAGCAGGTTATTGAGGAACCCTTCATTCTTATTCGGTGCCGGCATCTTTCGCTCTCGCATCGCAATGCCTTTTCCATCAATGGTTCCCCGTCCCCGTATCGTAATATTGGTGGAATCTACGGCAGTACGAATAAAATACGTTCCATCCGCGTTTCGTGAACCCTTGCGAAAATCAATCACGTAGTCTTCCCCCTTGCCCGTGCCGACAATGACGGCGCCGCCGGCCAGGTAAAAGGTTACGTTGCTTTTTAATGTCAGGTTCCCGCTCTTATAAACACCGGCCGGAATGAATACAACGCCGCCGCCGGCTTGATGGGCGTCATCGATCGCCTGCTGAATCGCACCCGATGCCAGCGTTGTACCCGTGTTATCCGCGTGGTATGGCGACTGCGTCACATTATAAATCCCGGCACCTGTGGACGGGGGAATATCCGTCTCCAAGGGATCTGCTGCGATAACAATCTTCTTCCTCTGGTCATTGATTTTCACGATGACATAGGTAGAGGATGAAAGATAGAACGTTAGCTTGTTCCCGTTGACCGTGCCTTCGATATTTTTAGCCTGAGGACTGATGGAGTATGATGTAATCGGCACATTGTTGGTAACTTCGATACGGACCGTGCCGGAAAAGGAAAATTGAGCATAATCATAATCAGCCAGATAACTGATTACAGGAATCGCTTCGTTATTCGCTTTCAACGAAAACACGCTGGATGCGGTATAGATGGATGGCATCGGGTAATTTTGTATCGTGGCCGGAGCAGCGGCGGTCTGTGCCAAAGATGCCGGATCAGCGGCATCCGTCATATCCATTGAAGAAATTGAATAGCTATCGATTTCTACAGCGTCCGCAGTTCGGGGTGAGAATCCTGTGATCATTACGGCAAGCACGACCAACAAACTAACTGCTTTTCTTGTAATGGTAAGCATAAATACCTCCTCAAGATTATTCATCTGCCACACGATAATAAGGCACCGCAGCTTCTGTTCTCCCGGTTGTATTCTTGCTTGGTTTTTTGTGAAGGCGCTAACATTTTATCGGAAGCAAGCAGCCCGCTTTCTGACGTTCACTCCCCCCTCCATCCAAACTTTTCACTGTCACGATGGATTATAATCCCTGCCCATAAAAAAAGGAGTGGGGCAAGCCCACTCTCCAGGGATACATTTTAACTGTTCTCCATCGCCACCAATTCACCGGCAGCATAGCGTTGCGGGAATGAGGATCTGCGCAGACGCTATCTCCGTTGATTGCTATTTTCCGATAAATCGTCGTAAGAAAGGACTCCTAAAGTCATGTGCTCAAAAGTTCCCTCCTCCAAAATTTCATGGCCCATGCGATGCAGAAGGGATATTGCGGCGCGAAAAGGTCCTGAGCCGGTGCTGATACGCTGAATCCCTAGCGCTTCAAGTTCATTTGCAGAAGGCATTCCCGGCCCGGCCAATACATTTATCGGACAGCTTATTTCATGGCGCAGTGTTTGGATGTCGGAGATTTCCTGGATTCCGGGGACAAAAATACAATCTGCCCCGGCTTCCTGGTAGGCATAGGCCCGTTTGATCGTCTCTTCAAGCCTCCCTGCAGGCGGCATAGACTTGATCCAGTAAGCATCGATACGTGCATTGATAAAGAGAGGATACCCCATGGCATTCCCCAGCCCTCGGATCACGGCTAATTTGTTCTGCTGGAGCAAAATATCATGCAGCGGCGCTTGTCGATCCATGCTGCTGTCTTCAATGTTAATCCCCGTCGCGCCTGCCTTGATCACCTGCTTAACCGATTCTGCGGCTTCATCAGGCGTCTGTCCATACCCGTCTTCCATATCCACGGTAACCGGAATATCCACGGTTTGCACGATCCTGCGGACCGTATCCAGCATCCTGTCGAAGGGCATATTCCGATCCGCGTACCCTTGGGAAACCGCTATGCCGGCACTTGTCGTGCCAATGGCCTTGAAGCCGCACTTCTCGAAAGTTTTCGCGCTTGCAGCATCCCATGCATTGGGCAAAATAAAGAAATTAGAGTGAAGCTTTTTAAAGGCGGTAAGCTTTTCAAGCTGTTTTGTCATGTCCATACCATACCTCTCCCCATCTATTATCGACTGGCGTACTTTTGTATATAGTATAAACCGAGTTCTATTCGATACTCATCGAAATATGGAATGCACTTTGAGTTTCAGAAGGATATGGAAAAGTCTGACTAGAATAATAATCAGAGCCTATAAGAAATTGGAGTGAATACGTTGGGAGAAGGTGGACCATGAATGACAAAATAAATGAATTTATGATTTGGGCTGAAGACAACGGTTGGACGATAACCACAAATCAGGATCATCAGTTACATTTAGCTGGGAGCTTGTTATCAAGATATAAGGAAATCCCTAATGATTATTTGGAATTTTTAAGTGTTGTAAAACGATGCATCACACCTGATGAGAAGACCTGGTTTCTTTGCGAGGATGAATACAATAATCGCTCCGATACTGATTTTAAATGGAATGAATTTGAAATGCTCAGTTTGGAAGAAAATATTAATAATCTAGCAGACGGCCATGATCGTTCCATTGACCGTACATTTTGTTTTCTCTTGTGTTGGATATGAATTTGTCTAATCTGCTCTTGAAAAATTCCGGCTGATTCTTATAGCTTTGTATTGTATCAATCCGAACTCTTTTATAAAGATCCGGAAATGCCACGAAATTCTCAAATACTAGTTTTTCCTCCTTTAGCCTTTGTTCTATCATCCCATCTATTCTGAAAGAACCGGGATCCATGTCAGGAAGAACTCTTCTGCCTTCGTCACTCATGAAGCCCAACTTTTCGAGGCGGCGGACACGTTCTTTATTCAATTCGGTCCAGGAGCTTTTTTTACTTCTAGGAGACAGTCTCTGGGCCAGCTCGGTTTCGGACATTTTCTTTTTAATGCCGTCAATCCATCCAAAGCATAAAGCTTCCTCAACGACGTCCAAATATAACAACATATCAGGAGTTGGCGTCATATTAACCAAGACCCAGCAAGACTTCTCGGTCTTGCCATGGTTCTGCAGCCAAATCCTTAAATCCTCTCTCGTTTTTGCTGGAATGACATGCTCAATTTTCATAGCTAATACCCATCCTCCTCCTTTCTAATGAGAGTATCAAAACATGGCCTTTCTTTGGAAGGCCATGTTTTAAAATGCGTTACTGTTTGTTTGAAATGACTTTGTCCAGGAAGCGATCTGCGTCACGATTAAATTTCCAGGCAACTCCGAATTTATCAACCAGCAAACCAAAGCACGAAGACCAAGGAGTATTGGATAATGGCATCACAACATGGCCGCCAACAGACAATTGGTTAAAGTATTCTTCCAATGCTTGTTGATCCTCCATGACTAGACTAATAAGTATGTTGTTTCCTTTCACCAACTCACCCGTTACCTGCTTCATCGAAGGCAAAATATCCGACATCATGATTTTTCCGCCTGCAAATTCAACCGAGGACTCCATGATCATATTAAGCTCATTGTCTGGCAATGGATAGTTTGGATCCTGCGGAAAATCCTTGAATTTCACTTTTTTTACCTCGTTCGCCTGTAAAGCCTCCGAATAAAATTCAATCGCTTCTTCGGCGATTCCATCAAAGTTCAAATATGCAATAGCTGACATAAAGTTGTACCTCCTTCTTTTGATAAATGAAGTATAATTTATTAGTGGTGACAGACGCATGTCACCATTCAAAAATTTGTATCAAAAGAGGGACAGCTATGGAGAAGGTTGAGAGATTAATATCCATTATCATGATACTGCTGAAAAAAGATATTGTTTCAACAAAAGAATTCGCACAATTATTTAACGTTTCAAAAAGAACGATTCTTCGCGATATGGAAACACTGAGTTTATCCAACATTCCCATCTATTCTGTTCATGGAATTCATGGCGGATACGGTATTATGGACGAATACAAGGTGGATAAGCGACTTTTAAACAGCTCCGACTTAGAAAATATATTGACTGCGCTCGGCGGATTGGAACAAATTCTAATTAGCGAGGAAGTTGAAATCACGATTAAAAAAATGGAGGCCATGGTTCACCCCATGTCACTGAAAGGTTCGGTCCGTCTATCATTTTATGATTGGGAGGGTCGGTCCGAAATTCTTCAAACCTTGAAGACATGCCAAGAATCGATCATAGGGAAAAAGTTGATTTCATTTGATTATATAGATAAAAATGGCATGATAACGAATCGAATCGTCGAGCCGTATCAGCTTCATTTTAGCGAAACGAGTTGGTATTTGAAGGGATTCTGTTTACATCGCCAGAGCTATAGAACATTTAAATTATCCAGGATCGATAATCTCAATATGAATGAAGAAGCCTTTAACCCGAGAGATTATGCATTAGAACAAGACGCTGCCAGTTATCAGCCGCAACTAGTCGCCATTAAAGCGTTGATTGCGCCCGGCATAAAAGATCAGTTTATTGAAAGGTACGGTCGAAAGAGTATTGAAAGCCACAGTTCTGAGTATTACCTGGCTACCATCCAAATTCCTCAGAACCCTATTGGATTTCAATTTTTAGCAAGTTTCGGTACAAATCTAGAAATCGTAGAACCGAAATCATACGTGGAGGAGTTTCGCAATTATTTGCTTAAAATGGTCGATAAATATTCTTGAAAAGGTCCTTTCAAATGAACATGTCGGCAATTTCTAACGGATAGATGCATCTTGCTGCCAACATAAAAACACCTTCAAGACCGTCTCCATCTCTTACGACATGGCTTCGTTCTCCTGAAGGTGCTCTTCTTTACCGATTCGTCATTTCTCCATCCCGGTACCGGCGCCCTTCAAGCCCAGCCGGGAGTTGAAGAGTTGCTCGATCCGAGTGCACGTATCCGCGGGGGTTTCCATGCCGGCCCACAGCAGATTCAGTTCATCCAGCAGCGTCAATATTTCAGATTGGTTCATGTTAAGGATATGCAGCGGATAAGCATGCGGCAGTACCTCGAGATAACGGTTATAGTGCTGCGGATGAATGTCCGGATTCAGCAGGCTGTCATCCTCGGCAACAGACCGCAACACCGGAATGGTGCAACCGTACTGTTTCAGCAGTTTCTGTGCTTCCTCGCCCGTCATAAAATCCACGAGTTTTTCGGCGATATTCCGATGACTGCTCGCAGCGTTGATCGACAGACCCCCGCCTAGCAGTATAGTGGCGGGTTTGGTTCC